>NZ_JANJFL010000008.1:67023-143928 GCF_024584215.1 Pseudomonas sp. LJDD11 | reverse complement strand
CACCCGTGCTCGCCCTTGCCCCGCACCTTGTTCCCCCCGCCCATAGCCCGATGACACTCAGATATCGCTCAGCGCATCCAGCAACGCCTGGTTCTGCTCTGGCGTGCCAATGGTAATGCGCAGGAACTGGGCAATCCGCTCCTGCTTGAAGTGCCGCACGATAACCCCTTGCTCACGCACTTTCGCCGCCAGGCCTGCGGCATCATGCTGCGGGTGACGGGCGAAGATGAAGTTGGCTGCCGAAGGCAGAACTTCAAAGCCCTTGCCCTGCAACTGCTCGACCAAGGCTTCGCGACTGGCAATCACCGCGTTGCGGGTGGTATTGAAATGCGCCTGATCTTCGAACGCCGCAGTGGCGCCCACGATCGCCAGACGATCCAGCGGGTAGGAGTTGAAGCTGTTCTTGACCCGCTCCAATGCTTCGATCAGATCAGGATGGCCGACCGCCAGGCCGACCCGCAGTCCGGCAAGCGAACGTGACTTGGACAGGGTCTGGGTCACCAGCAGGTTCGGGTAGCGGTCCACCAGGCTGATGGCGGTCTCGCCACCAAAGTCGATGTAGGCTTCGTCCACGACCACAACTGAATCCGGGCTGGCCTTGAGGATTTGCTCAATGGCTTCCAGGGCCAGCAGGCAGCCGGTAGGCGCATTCGGGTTGGGGAAGATGATCCCGCCGTTGGGCCGCGCATAATCGTGCACACGAATCTGGAACTGCTCGTCCAGCGCTACGGTTTCATGGGCAATCCCATACAGGCCGCAGTAAACCGGATAGAAGCTGTAGCTGATGTCCGGGAACAGCAGCGGTTGGTCGTGCTGAAACAGGCCATAGAAAATATGCGCCAGCACTTCGTCGGAGCCGTTACCCAGGAACACCTGATTGGGCTGCACCTTGTAGTAAGCCGCCACTGCTTGCTTGAGCAGGTCGCTGTTAGGGTCCGGATACAGACGCAGGCCATCGCCGAGTTCGGCGCGCATGGCTTCGAGCGCCTTTGGCGACGGGCCGTAAGGGTTTTCGTTGGTGTTGAGCTTGACCAGCTTGCTCAGCTTGGGCTGCTCGCCCGGCACATAAGGCACCAGGCTCTTGACGAAAGGACTCCAGAATTTGCTCATGTTTACTCGCCTTGCTCGCTAAGCCCGGGCTTGAAGCCGGTATCGGTAATACGGTATTCGGCGCTGCGCGCATGACCACTGAGCGATTCGCCACGGGCCAGCACCGAAGCGGTCTTGCCCAGCTCCGAGGCGCCCTGCGGCGAACAGAAGATGATCGACGAACGCTTCTGGAAGTCATAAACCCCCAGCGGCGACGAGAAACGGGCGGTGCCGGAAGTCGGCAACACATGGTTAGGGCCGGCACAGTAGTCACCCAGTGCTTCGCTGGTGTGACGACCCATGAAGATCGCACCGGCGTGGCGGATCTGCGGCAACCAGGCCTGCGGGTCTTCAACCGACAACTCAAGGTGCTCCGGGGCGATGCGGTTGGCCACGTCGATGGCTTGTTGCATATCGGCAACCTTGATCAGCGCACCACGGCCATTGATCGAGGTTTCGATAATGGTGGCACGATCCATGGTCGGCAGCAGCTTCTCGATACTGGCCGCCACTTTGTCGAGGAATTCAGCGTCCGGGCTGACCAGGATGGCCTGGGCGTCTTCGTCGTGCTCAGCTTGCGAGAACAGGTCCATGGCGATCCAGTCCGGATCGGTCTGACCGTCGCAGACCACCAGAATCTCGGAGGGGCCGGCAATCATGTCGATGCCGACCTGACCAAATACATGGCGCTTGGCAGTGGCCACATAAATATTGCCGGGGCCGACGATCTTGTCGACTGGCGGTACACTTTCAGTGCCATAGGCCAGCGCCGCCACAGCCTGGGCGCCGCCGATGGTGAACACCCGATCCACACCGGCGATACAGGCAGCCGCCAGCACCAGCTCGTTGATCTCGCCACGCGGGGTCGGCACGACCATGACCACCTCAGCCACTCCGGCCACTTTGGCCGGGATCGCGTTCATCAGGACCGATGAGGGGTAGGACGCCTTGCCGCCTGGCACATACAAACCGGCACGATCCAGCGGCGTGACCTTCTGGCCCAGCACCGTGCCGTCGGCTTCGGTGTAGCTCCAGGAGTCCTGCTTCTGCTTTTCGTGATAGCTACGCACCCGCTCGGCAGCCACTTCCAGCGCCTGGCGCTGAGCAGGCGTGATACGGGTCAGGGCCAGTTCCAGACGCTCGCGGGGCAGAATCAGGTCGGCCATTGAGCCGGCTTGCAGGGCATCGAAGCGCTGCGTGAACTCGACCAGCGCGGCGTCACCACGCTCACGCACGGCCTTGATGATATCCAGCACGCGCTGATTGACCGATTCGTCAGACACGCTTTCCCAGCTCAGCAGATGATCCAGATGTCGGGCGAAATCCGCATCGGCAGCATCGAGTCGGCGTATTGCAGTGGACGTGGTCATAGCGAGGGTCTCTGTTATTGGCGGATGCTCAGGAGCCATAAGCTACCAAGCTATCCGCGCTGGCACCTGAGAAATCTGGCTATGACACGGATAGCTGGACGCGATGCAATATCGCGTGATCAGGTCAGCCGTGGTGTCGCGACTCGACAGCCTTGCGCAGGGTGTCGATCAACGACTGGATGCGGGCGTGTTGCATCTTCATCGACGCTTTGTTGACTACCAGACGCGAGCTGATGGTCGCGATCATTTCCTGAGGCTCAAGACCGTTGGCACGCAGGGTGTTGCCCGTGTCGACAACGTCGATGATCTTGTCGGCCAGGCCGATCAGCGGAGCCAGCTCCATGGAGCCATACAGCTTGATGATGTCGACCTGACGCCCCTGTTCGGCGTAGTAGCGCTTGGCGACGTTGACGAACTTGGTCGCCACCCGCAGCCGCCCCTTGGGCTCTGGAGCACCTACCGCGCCAGCGGTCATCAGCTTGCAACGGGCAATGTTCAGGTCCAGGGGCTCGTACAGACCCTGGCCGCCGTATTCCATCAACACATCCTTGCCGGCGACGCCCAGGTCTGCCGCGCCATGCTCGACATAGGTCGGCACATCGGTGGCACGCACGATCAGCAGACGAACATCGTCCTGGGTCGTGGGAATGATGAGCTTGCGGCTCTTGTCCGGATTCTCGGTCGGCACAATGCCCGCCTCAGCGAGAAGCGGCAGGGTGTCGTCAAGGATACGGCCCTTGGACAGTGCGATGGTCAGCATGGGAAAACTCGGGTCCTTATCAGGAAGCTCATGCCCTGGCGGCAAGCCCCAGAGCTTACCCGATACACGCCGTCAGTGCGCAACCGGGTAATGGAAATCTCGCAGTCGTCAAACCACGGCCCCGATGGTTGAGACATCGGGGCCGTGCAGGTCAGCCCGGTACGCGACGAATTTTCGCGCCCAGCAACTGCAGCTTCTCTTCGATGCACTCGTAACCACGGTCGATGTGGTAGATACGGTCGATCAGCGTGTCACCTTCGGCAACCAGCGCCGAGATCACCAGGCTGGCCGAAGCACGCAGGTCGGTGGCCATGACCGGAGCGCCCTTGAGCACTTCGGTGCCGGTGACGATCGCGGTGTTGCCTTCGACCTGGATCTGCGCGCCCATGCGGTGCATTTCGTAAACGTGCATGAAGCGGTTTTCGAAGATCGTCTCGATCACTGCGCCAGTGCCTTCGGCAACGGCATTGAGGGAGATGAACTGGGCCTGCATGTCGGTCGGAAACGCCGGATACGGCGCGGTACGTACATTGACCGCTTTAGGACGGCGACCATGCATGTTCAGCTCGATCCAGTCGTCACCCGTGGTCACTTCGGCGCCCGCTTCCTGCAGCTTGAGCAGTACCGCTTCGAGAATGGTCGGATCAGTGTCCTTGACCTTGACCCGGCCACCGGTGATTGCCGCAGCCACCAGGTACGTACCGGTCTCGATACGGTCCGGCATCACCTTGTAGGTGGCCGAATGCAGACGTTCGACACCGTCAATGGTGATGGTGTCGGTACCGGCACCTTGAATGTTGGCACCCATGGCGATCAGGAAGTTCGCCAGGTCGACGACTTCAGGTTCACGGGCTGCGTTCTGCAGCACTGTGCGGCCCTTGGCCAGACTGGCGGCCATCATGATGTTCTCGGTACCGGTCACACTGACGGTATCGAAGAAGAAATGTGCGCCACGCAGGCCGCCTTCCGGGGCGCGAGCCTTGATGTAACCGCCTTCGACGTCAATGATCGCGCCCATGGCTTCCAGGCCGCGGATATGCAGGTCAACCGGACGCGAACCAATGGCGCAGCCGCCCGGCAAGGCCACTTCAGCTTCACCGAAGCGGGCGACCATCGGGCCGAGCACCAGAATCGAGGCGCGCATGGTCTTGACCAGCTCATACGGCGCGACCAGGGTCTTGATGGTGCGCGGGTCGATCTCGACGCTGAGCTTCTCGTCGATCACCGGCTCAATACCCATGCGACCGAACAGCTCGATCATGGTGGTGATGTCGTGCAGATGCGGCAGGTTCTGGACCGTAACAGGCCCATCGGCGAGCAGGGTTGCAGAAAGAATCGGCAACGCCGAGTTCTTGGCCCCGGAAATACGAATTTCGCCGTCCAGACGGACGCCGCCGGTAATAATCAATTTATCCATTGCAATCTCGACACCGGTAGGGTCAGGCGCGCTCGGCCCAGGCCGCGCTGCTGAAAAATTTCATCGTAACCGCATGGATGCTGCCATCAGCGATCCAGGGATTGAGATGGGAGTAGATCTGTTGCTGACGCTTGACAGGACTCAGGGCAGCCAACTCATCACTGATGACATTGAGCTGGAAGTTGCAGCCTTCGCCTTCGACTTCCACTTTGATTCCGGGCAATTTTGCTTCAAGGAAGCTTTTTACTTCGACAGCCTGCATGCTTAACCTCGATCGGCGCTCTGTGCGCGCGGGTCGGCCATGATACAAAAAAGCCCCTGCTATGCGAACCCCGCCCGGGGTTTACGCAGACAGGGGGCTGTAAAGGTCATGCGGGAGAATGATTGTCAAACAGCGCACTGGCGCCCGATACCTCGGCGATCTTGCGCATGTCCGCCGGCATGGAGTGAACGCTGACCGATTTGCCTGCACTTTGCGCATCACGCATGAAACCCAACAGCAGCGCCAGGCCGACGCTGCTGGAGTGGCTGACACCTGAACAATCAATGACCAGTGTCGGCAGGCTGCTGGAACGAATTAGCGCCGCGCCCTGCTTGCGCAACTGCGGACCGGTGCTGTAGTCGAGCACACCGACCAGACGCAGCTCGCCGGCGCCGACAAGACGCACCGCCGACTCGGTCATTGCGCCGCCTTCTGCGAAGCTTCGTCGGTGACTTCCTTGGCCTTGGCCACTTCACCGGCCCAGCCATCGATAGTCTTGTCCAGATTATTGCCATTGCGCTGCATGGCATCGGCGAACTGGTCACGGAACAGCTTGCCGATGTTGATGCCGTTGATGATCACGTTGCGCACTTTCCATTCACCATTGATCTTCTCAAGGGTGTAGGAAACCGGATAGACCGCGCCGTTGTTGCCCTTGACCTGCATATCGACGCTGGTGCGCTCGCCACTCTCATCCTTGGCCGGCGCTACGGTGATGCCCTGGTTGTTGTACTCCAGCAATGCGTTGCCATAGAACTGCATCAGGCTGCGCTTGAAGTTCTCCTGGAAGCGTTGCATCTGCGCAGGCGTGGCCTGGCGCGAATACTTGACGGTCATGATGCTGCGTGAAATGCCATCGGCATCCACCACCGGCCCGACAATGCGGTTGAGCGCATCATAGAAAGCACTGGGGTTGGCCTTGTACTGCTCCTTGTTGGCCGACAGGTCGCCCAGCAACTGATCCGTAGTGCCTTTGATCAGGTCGTGGGCAGAGGGCGCAGCCGCTGCATTGGCCAGCATCGGCAATGCTGCCAACAGGACCAGCAGACCGCGACGCAAAATAGAGATCATGGAAAAGCTCCTCATTTGGCTTCTTTACTCACGGTGTTGAGCAGAAATTTACCGATCAGGTCTTCGAGCACCAACGACGACTGGGTGTCGTGGATCGTACCGCCATCCTTGAGCAGGGCCTCGTCCCCTCCCACACTCAGACCGATGTATTTCTCACCCAACAGGCCCGCAGTCAGAATCGATGCCGTGGAATCGGTCGGCAGGTTATCCACCGACTTCTGGATTTCCAGCGTCACGCGCCCGGTGAAGGTATCGCGATCCAGATCGATCGCCGTCACCCGGCCCACCGTGACACCGGCCATGCTTACCTTGGCTCTGACAGTCAAACCGGCAATATTGTCGAAGTAAGCGTAAAGTTTATAGGTGTCGCTGGTCGCACTGGCGCTCAGACCACTGACCCGCAGGGCCAGCAGGAGCAAGGCCAGGATGCCGGCCAGGAGGAACAGTCCGACACCGGTTTCGATGGCGCGGTTTTGCATCAGAAATCTCCAAACATCAAGGCGGTCAGAATAAAGTCCAGGCCCAGCACCGCCAGTGAGGCGTAGACCACGGTACGGGTCGTGGCACGACTGATCCCTTCGGAAGTAGGATCGCAATCGTAACCCTGAAAAACCGCGATCCATGTCACTACCAAGGCAAATACGACGCTTTTGATCAGGCCATTGAGCACATCGTCAGTGAAAGAAACACTGTTCTGCATATTGGACCAGAAAGAACCTTCATAGACTCCCAGCCAGTCGATGGCGACCCAGGAGCCGCCCCAGATACCCACCACACTGAAGATCATGGTCAGCACCGGCAATGAAATAAAGCCGGCCCACAGTCGCGGGGCAACGATGTACTTGAGCGGGTCGACACCGATCATTTCCAGGCTCGACAGTTGCTCGGTGGATTTCATATTGCCGATCTCGGCAGTCAGCGCCGAGCCGGCCCGACCGGCAAACAGCAGCGCCGCCACGACCGGCGCCAGCTCACGCAACAGGGTAAGGGCAACCATTTGCCCGACCGCCTGTTCGGAACCGTACTTGGTCAGGATGCTGAAGCCTTGCAGCGCCAGCACCATACCGATGAACGCGCCCGAGACGACGATGATGACCAGCGACATCACCCCGACCGAGTACAGTTGCTTGACCAGCAATTGAAAACCGCCGCCGATACCGCCGCGCCCCAGCAAGGCATTGAACAGAAAGATGCCGGAACGCCCCAGCACGGTGATGACGTCGATGGCTGCGCGCCCAAGCAGGCGCACACGCTCGATGATTGATTTGTTGCGCATCAGCGCGTCCCCAAAAGATCGTCGCGAAAATCCGCTGCCGGATAATGAAAAGGCACAGGACCGTCCGGCTCGCCCGTCATGAATTGACGGATGCGCGGGTTGTCCGACGCCAGCAGCTCCTGCGGCGTACCTTGCCCCAGCACCTGGCCGTCACCCACTACATAGATGTAGTCGGCGATACTGGCGGTTTCGGTCAGATCATGGGAAACCACGATACTGGTGATGCCCAACGCATCGTTGAGCAGGCGAATCAGGCGAACCAGAACCCCCATGGCGATGGGATCCTGACCGACGAACGGTTCGTCATACATGAGAATCTGCGGATCGAGGGCAATCGCCCGGGCCAGCGCGACCCGACGCTTCATGCCGCCGGACAGCTCATCGGGCATCAGCTCGACAGCGCCGCGCAGCCCCACCGCCTGCAGTTTGAGCAGTACGATGTCGCGAATCATGTCGTCTGGCAGCTCGGTGTGGACACGCAGAGGAAACGCGACGTTCTCGAACACATCAAGGTCGGTAAACAGCGCGCCACTCTGGAACAGCACCCCCATGCGCTTGCGCGCATCGAACAGATCGCCGCGCGACAGCTGCGGCAGGTTCTGGCCGTTGACCCACACTTCGCCTGCGTCAGGGCGCAACTGCGCGCCCATCAGGCGCAGCAAGGTGGTTTTGCCACAACCGGAAGGCCCCATGATGCCGGTGACCTTGCCTTTGGGAATACGAATATCAACATTGTTGAAAATGCTGCGGGCACCGCGCTTGAAGGTGACACCCTTCAATTCGACCGCGTACGCGTCATCGGCACTCATCTGAACTCCTTGCAATACGGCCACACCTGCCGAGCCTGCTCCGCGCCGGGAGCGTCGATACTGGCGGGCCGGACAAGCCGCGAACTATACCACCGCTGCTGCGTGCCACCCAAGTACGGAACCGACGTCCACCGCCTGTACTCACATGCCGTTACAACACTTAAGACACTGAGTCGCTTGAGCCGACTCATCGTTAAAGAATGACTGCGACGATCAGAGCGTGAGCCGGATCGACAATACCGCTATAATCGCCGCCTTTTCCCAGGCTGACCGATCCAGACATGAGCCAATCCAGCGACCTTATCCAATCCGCACAGCGCACCATCCGTCTCGAAATAGACGCGATCGACAGTCTCCTGGGACACATCGACGCCGATTTCGTGCGCGCCTGCGAGCTGATTCTGGCCAGCAAGGGCCGGGTTGTGGTGGTCGGCATGGGCAAGTCCGGACACATTGGCAACAAGATCGCGGCGACCCTGGCCAGCACCGGCACCCCGGCGTTTTTCGTCCACCCGGCCGAAGCCAGCCACGGCGACATGGGCATGATCACTCGTGACGATATCATTCTCGCCCTGTCCAACTCTGGAACGACTCACGAGATCGTGACCCTGCTGCCGCTGATCAAGCGCCTGGGCATCACTATGATCAGCCTGACTGGCAACCCTGAGTCGACGCTGGCGAAGACCGCCGACGTCAATCTCAATGCGCATGTCGCCCAAGAGGCCTGCCCGCTCAACCTGGCGCCGACCTCCTCGACCACGGCGGCACTGGTGATGGGCGATGCGCTGGCCGTTGCACTGCTGGAGGCCCGTGGCTTTACCGCCGAAGACTTCGCCTTTTCGCATCCGGGCGGTGCGCTGGGGCGGCGCCTGCTGCTCAAGGTCGAACACGTGATGCACAGCGGCGACACCCTGCCCAAAGTGGCGCGCGGCACCTCGTTGCGCGATGCCCTGCTGGAGATGACCCGCAAAGGCCTGGGCATGACCGCGATCGTCGAAGCCGATGGCAAACTGGCCGGGATTTTCACCGACGGTGACCTGCGCCGCACCCTGGATCGTGCCACCGACATTCGCGAGGCGATCATCGACGAGGTCATGACCGTACACGGCAAGACCGTACGCGGCGAAATGCTCGCCGCAGAAGCGCTGAAGATCATGGAAGACCACAAGATCAACGCACTGATCGTGGTCGATGGGCAAGACCACCCGGTGGGTGCCTTCAACCTGCAGGACCTGGTCCGTGCGGGGGTGATGTAATGGAGAACAACGCAATGACCGAGCAACTGCTGCAGCGTGGCAAAGGCATCAAGTTAGCCATTTTCGATGTGGACGGTGTCCTCACTGACGGGCGCCTCTACTTCCTGGAAGACGGCAGCGAATTCAAGACCTTCAACACCCTCGACGGCCAGGGCATCAAGATGCTCATCGCCTCAGGCGTTACAACGGCTATCATTAGCGGGCGCAAGACCCCGGTGGTCGAGCGCAGGGCAAAGAGTCTGGGCATTGCCCACCTGTATCAGGGCCGCGAAGACAAACTGGTGGTGCTTGATCAACTGCTCGCTGAACTGAACCTGAGTTACGAACAGGTCGCCTATCTGGGTGATGATCTTCCAGACTTGCCGGTGATTCGCCGCGTAGGGCTGGGTATGGCTGTGGCCAATGCCGCCACTTTCGTGCGTCAGCACGCCCATGGCGTGACCCGAGCACGCGGTGGCGAAGGCGCAGCCCGCGAGTTCTGCGAGCTTATTCTTGAAGCGCAGAACAACCTTGAAGCGGCCCATGCCGCCTATCTGTAGACACCACTTATGCTCAGCAAGAAGATTCGTACTTTCCTGATCCTTGGCGTGCTGGCGTTGCTGCTGGCCGCCGTCGGCTACTGGAACGTCAGTCCGGAAAGCTTCATGGACCAGCCGGCCGTGAAGGCCGACGAGACTGCCATCGACTACTACGCGATCAATGCGCGCAGCGTACAGTACCTGCCCGACGGCAAGGTGCAGTACGAGATGACCGCCGACAAGGTCGAGCACGTCAAGGCCAGCGATGTCACCCTGCTGACCCGCCCGGACCTGAACATGTACCGTGGCACGGCCTTTCCATGGCACGTGCAGAGCGCCCGCGGCGAAGTATCGCCCGGTGGCGAGCAGGTCGAACTGATCGACAACGTTCGCGTTGCACGCACCGATGAAAAGCAGCGCGCGACCATCATTACCAGCAGTCGAATGACTGTATTCCCACAGAAGCAATATGCGCAGACCGAGCAAGCCGTTAGAATCGACGCCGGCGGCGGTGTCAGCACGGCTGTAGGGATGAAAGCATATTTGAAAGACGGCAGGATGGACCTGCTGTCCAAAGTAAGAGGACAGTATGAGGCTCGTTAAAACCCTTCCTTTCTTGCTCGGCCTGAGCGCAGCACTGGGAAGCGCGAGCGCCTGGTCCCTGCCAACTGACCGTGATCAGCCGATCCACATTCAGTCCGATGACGCGCAGCTGGACGACAAAAAAGGCATCGCCACCTACAAGGGCAATGTCATCATCACCCAGGGCTCGATGAAGATCACCGGCAACACCGTGACCATCACCCGTAACGCCCAGGGTGAAGTCGACGTGTTCACCTCGGTCGGCAACCTGGCCTACTACGAGCAGAAGCCTTCGGTGGACAAACCCATCGTCCAGGCCTATGCAGTGACCATCCAGTACTACGCAGCACAGGATCGCATCGTGCTGATCGACAAGGCCAAGGTCATCAACGACGGCAACACGTCAGAAGGCGAGAAGATCGTCTATGACACCGTGCGCCAGGTGGTCAGTGCCGGCCGCGCTACCGGCAGCCAGGTCACTGCGCCACGTCCGCG
Organism: Pseudomonas sp. LJDD11; assembly: GCF_024584215.1. NCBI lineage: Bacteria > Pseudomonadati > Pseudomonadota > Gammaproteobacteria > Pseudomonadales > Pseudomonadaceae > Pseudomonas > Pseudomonas sp. LJDD11. Next base: position 133,023 of record NZ_JANJFL010000008.1, on the reverse strand, counting down.
CATCGACATGGTCATCCAGCCGAAAAAGAAACCCGAACAGCAGCAGAAGGCCCAGTAAATGGCGACGCTTAAAGCCCAGCATCTGGCCAAGAGCTACAAGAGCCGCCAGGTCGTACGCGATGTCAGCCTGTCCATTGACAGCGGACAGATCGTCGGCCTGCTGGGCCCTAACGGCGCCGGCAAGACCACCTGCTTCTACATGATCGTCGGCCTGGTCCAGGCCGATCAGGGGCGAGTGCTGATCGATGACCTCGATGTCAGCCACCAACCCATGCATGGTCGCGCACGCGCCGGCATCGGTTATCTGCCACAGGAAGCCTCGATCTTCCGCAAGCTGACCGTGGCCGACAACATCATGGCGATCCTGGAAACCCGCAAGGAACTGGACGCCGCCGCACGCCGCGCCGAACTGGAAAGCCTGCTGCAGGAATTCCATATCACCCATATCCGCGATAGCCTCGGCATGAGCCTCTCCGGCGGCGAGCGTCGCCGCGTAGAGATCGCCCGCGCGCTGGCCACGGCCCCCAAGTTCATCCTGCTCGACGAGCCTTTCGCCGGGGTAGACCCGATTTCCGTGGGTGATATCAAGCAGATCATTCACCACCTCAAGGCCAAGGGCATCGGCGTACTGATCACCGATCACAACGTGCGCGAGACCCTGGACATCTGCGAGACCGCCTACATCGTCAACGACGGCCAGTTGATTGCCGAAGGCGATGCAGAAACCATCCTGGCCAACCAGCTGGTGAAAGAGGTGTACTTGGGCCACGAGTTCCGTTTGTAGACCTCCCTTGGTTACACACTGGCTGTTGACAACAGATTATTTGTCCTGATGCTCTAGGCAAGTCTTTAGAATTCAGGCATATAACTTGCTTAATAAAGGCGGCATCGATCAGAGGCCGTGAGAAAGCGTAGCGAGCGCAGCCAAGGCAAGACGAAAGCACTCGAAAGTCACGGTTTTTCCCAAGCCAATCAGCTACGGGTAAATGCGTGTTTTCGAGCCCGCTCTCCAGGTCCGATGACTGCATCCGAGGCTAGCAACCTGCCGACACTTTCCCACGACAGCTACCGATGCCCTGTAGTGGATGGCGCTCCCCGCGCCGGCGAATGAAGGTGTTGAGCAACTGCCATGAAACCATCGCTAGTCTTGAGAATGGGCCAGCAGCTGACGATGACACCGCAGCTGCAACAGGCTATCCGCTTGCTTCAGCTATCGACTCTGGACCTGCAGCAGGAAATCCAGGAAGCGCTGGAATCCAACCCCATGCTGGAGCGCCAGGAAGAAGGCGACGACTTCGATAATTCCGACCCGATGGCGGACAATATCGAAAACAAGCCGGCCAGCGAACAGCCGGAGCCAAGCTTCCAGGAAACCGCCACGACCGTGGACAACCTTGAAGAAGGCGACTGGAACGAGCGTATTCCCAACGAGCTGCCGGTCGACACGGCGTGGGAAGACATCTACCAGACCAGCGCCAGCAGCCTGCCCGGCAGTGATGATGACGAGTGGGACTTCACAACCCGCACATCGGCCGGTGAAAGCCTGCAGAGCCACTTGCTATGGCAGCTCAATGTCGCGCCGATGTCCGATACCGATCGCCTGATCGCCGTCACCCTGATCGACTGCATCAATGGCCAGGGTTACCTGGAAGAGCCTCTGGAAGAACTTCTGGAAGCCTTCGATCCTGAACTGGACATCGAACTCGACGAGATCGAAGCCGTCCTGCACCGTATCCAGCAGTTCGAACCGGCCGGTGTCGGTGCGCGCACCCTCAGCGAATGCCTGCTCCTGCAATTGCGCCAGCTCCCGGCCAAAAGCCCTTGGCTGGCTGAAGCGCAGCGCTTGGTCAGCGACTACATCGACTTGTTGGGCAGCCGCGACTACTCGCAACTGATGCGGCGCATGAAACTCAAGGAAGATGAGCTGCGCCAGGTCATCGAGCTGGTGCAAAGCCTCAATCCGCGCCCGGGTTCGCAAATCGAATCCAGCGAGCCGGAATATGTGGTGCCGGACGTCATCGTGCGCAAGGACACCGACCGCTGGCTGGTGGAGCTGAACCAGGAAGCGGTGCCGCGCCTGCGCGTCAACCCGCAATATGCCGGTTTCGTGCGCCGTGCCGATACCAGCGCCGACAACACCTTCATGCGTAACCAGTTGCAGGAAGCACGCTGGTTCATCAAGAGCCTGCAAAGCCGCAACGAGACCCTGATGAAGGTGGCCACCCAGATCGTCGAGCACCAGCGCGGCTTTCTCGAATACGGCGATGAGGCCATGAAGCCGTTGGTGCTGCACGATATTGCCGAAGCGGTTGGCATGCACGAGTCGACCATTTCCCGGGTCACCACCCAGAAATTCATGCATACCCCGCGTGGCATCTACGAGTTGAAGTACTTCTTCTCCAGCCATGTCAGCACTTCCGAAGGCGGTGAATGCTCCTCCACAGCCATCCGCGCAATCATCAAGAAACTGGTTGCTGCGGAAAATCAGAAAAAGCCATTGAGTGATAGCAAGATCGCTGGTTTACTGGAAGCACAAGGCATTCAGGTCGCCCGTCGCACCGTCGCCAAGTACCGCGAATCGCTGGGCATTGCGCCATCGAGCGAACGCAAGCGGCTGATGTGACTGACCGGCTACCGGGCACGACCTCGTTTGGGGTCGATGCCGGGTGAGCGCCACAGCGTTCCAGAGGCAGGTAGTCGACCTGCCCCTTTATGCACAGGCAAAGGAGAAAGCTGTATGCAAGTCAATATCAGTGGACATCAACTGGAAGTGACCAAGCCCCTGCGCGAATATGTGGAGCTCAAACTCAAAAAACTCGAAGGACATTTCGACAAGATCACCAATGTCCAGGTCACCATGACCGTCGAGAAACTGAAACAGAAAATCGAAGCCACCATGCACATCCATGGCGGTGAGGTCGTGGCCAACGCCGAGCATGACGACATGTATGCCGCCATCGACCTGCTCACCGACAAGCTCGACAGACAATTGCTCAAGCATAAGGAAAAGCAGCAAAGCATCCTCAAAGGTGCGACCGCTCGCTAACACACCCAATCCATGATCCGACTTGAAGACATCCTGACCCCCGGCCGTTCCCAGGTTAACGTGCCGGGGGGCAGTAAAAAACGCGTACTCGAACAGATTGCCAACCTGATTGGCCGCGAAGTACCTACGCTGGATACTCAAACCGTATTCGAGAGTCTGGTCGCCCGCGAAAAGCTCGGATCGACCGGCTTTGGCAACGGCATTGCCATTCCTCACTGCCGCCTCGCCGCCTGCAGCGCGCCGGTGAGCGCTGTCCTGCACCTGGAAGCACCGGTTGATTTTGACGCCATCGATGGCGCACCGGTCGATCTGCTGTTCGTGTTGCTGGTTCCCGAAGCTGCCACCGATGAACATCTGGAGCTGTTACGCCAGATCGCCAGCATGCTCGACCGCGCCGAAGTGCGTGAGCGCCTGCGCGCGGCAAACAGCGGTGAGGCGCTTCATCAAGCCGTGCTGGATGAACTGAAAGGCCGGTGAGCATGCGCATGATCATCGTCAGTGGCCGCTCCGGTTCGGGCAAGAGCACCGCGCTCGACATGCTCGAAGACAACGGTTTCTACTGCGTCGACAATCTGCCGGCAGGCTTGCTGCCTGAACTGGCCGAACGCGCGCTGCTCAATACCGAACAAAGCGAGCCGCTACTGGCTGTGTCCATCGACGCACGCAACATGCCCAGCCACCTCACCCGCTTCCCGCAGATCCTCGATGAGGTACGCGCCCGGCACATCCACTGTGATGTGCTGTATCTGGACGCCGACGACGCTACCCTGCTCAAACGTTTCTCGGAAACCCGGCGACGCCATCCGCTGAGCAACTCACAGCGCTCGCTGGCCGAAGCCATACGTGACGAAAGCGTACTGCTGGGGCCGATCATTGATCTGGCCGACCTGAAGATCAACACCACACACCTGAACCTCTATCAGTTGCGTGACACCATCAAGCTGCGCCTGCTGAACAAGCCCGAGCCCGGTACGGCTTTCCTGATCGAGTCGTTCGGCTTCAAGCGTGGCATGCCGGTGGACGCCGATCTGGTGTTCGACGTGCGCTGCCTGCCCAACCCCTACTGGAAGCCGGAGCTACGCGAGCATTCGGGGCTTGATCCGGTGGTAGCCGAATACCTCGCGGCCCAGCCCGATGTGGAAGAAATGTTTCAGGACATCTTCGCCCACCTCAACAAGTGGCTGCCGCGGTTTGCCGCCAGTAACCGCTCCTACGTGACCGTCGCCATCGGCTGCACCGGCGGGCATCACCGTTCGGTCTATCTGACCGAACGCCTGGGCCAGGTCCTGCAACAATCACTCAAGAACGTTCAGGTTCGTCACCGCGACCTCAGTTGAAGGACTTCCACAGCGATGCCCGCTCGTCAAATCACCATTATCAACAAACTGGGCCTGCATGCCCGCGCTGCTGCCAAGTTCGTCGGCGTCGCCGGCAAGTTCCCCTGCCAGATCCGGGTTGGCCGCACCCCAGAGAGCATGGTCGACGGCAAGAGCATCATGGCCGTCATGATGCTGGCCGCCGGCAAGGGCACCGAAATTCACCTGCTCACCGAGGGCGAGCAGGAAGATCAGGCACTCGAAGGGCTGGTAGCGCTGATCAACAATTATTTTGATGAAGGCGAATAATCTGCCGCATGACAAAGCCGGACACAAAAACGGGGCGCCATAAGCGCCCCGTTTTTATTGTCTGCAAGACCGCCACCACCACAGCCACCCTGTCCTGGCACAGGGCGCCTGAGGCTTTATGCCAGGGACAGACGTGTCACCCAGTCCAGTGCCTGGACTGTCAGCAAGGCAATCCCTCCCAGAAGCAGCAGGCTTCCGAAGGCCAGACGAAACAGGCGAACACGATTGGTAACCGACATTTCCAGACTCATGACGTGCCTTGAGGACTCAAAGGGTTGATCAGGCCAGCGCAGCAGCGTAACGGCGCGCCACTTCAGCCCAGTTGATGACGTTGTAGAAGGCAGCGATGTACTCCGGCCGCTTGTTCTGATACTTCAGGTAGTAAGCGTGCTCCCAGACATCCAGGCCAAGAATCGGCGTATTGCCGTGCATCAACGGGCTGTCCTGGTTGCCGCTGTGCTCGACCACCAGCTTTTTCTCCGGGGTAACGCTCAGCCACGCCCAGCCACTGCCGAACTGGACAGTAGCAGCCTTGGTGAAAGCCTCTTTGAACGCTGCAAAGCCGCCCAGTTGCGCATCGATGGCACTGGCCAGTTCGCCTTTGGGCTCGCGATCACCTTCAGGACTCATCACGGTCCAGAACAGCGAGTGGTTGGCGTGGCCACCGCCATGGTTCTTGACCACCGGGCGCAGAGCCTCTGGCAGACTGGCGATCTTGCGCACCAGGTCCTCGACGCTCAGTTCTTTGTACTGGGCGTATTCAGGCTGCTCCAGGGCCGCGTTGATGTTGTTGATGTAGGTCTGATGGTGTTTGGTGTGGTGGATTTCCATGGTTTGCGCATCGACGTGCGGTTCCAGCGCATCGTAGGCGTAAGGCAAGGCAGGCAGGCTATAGGTCATTTCAATGGACTCCTTGGTATTGGCCAGTGGCTGAATGGTGATGCAGCGACGAACGGCTGTGTTCGCCGGCGCTGTTCAGCAATCTGTTGGTGCGCGGGTACTCGCCATGTTCGCTGATGAAGCTCAACAGCTCGGCGTAGGTCTTGTTGCTATGGCGCAGCGCCGCCTGGCGCAGCGTCTCGGGCAGACGCGAATCCTGAATGGCCTGTAACAACCGTTGATGCACCGCGCAAAGGTACTCGGCACTTTCTTCAGGCTGCCCCAGGCTCAAGTGTAGATCGGCCAGATTGTGGTGCGAGATGACGTAGGCGGCGACCGCTTCGTCGGGGTCGGCCCAGCGCTCGAACAGCACCTGGGCCAGCGCCAGGGCCTGGAGGTATAACTCACGAGCTTCAACCCACTCGCCGAGATTGAAACAGCGATTGGCTTGTTCAATGATGCGTTTCCAATGCTGCATGGTCTACCTCCAGAGCGCCGGCTCAGATACCGCCAGCGGTGAGTTTTTCAGGGTTGAGCAACACTTCCAGCTGGCTGCGTTGCAGGTCGGTATGTTCCAGCGCGACATCGATGATCGGCCGGCCTTGTTGATACGCCTTCTTGGCGATTTCAGCGGCTTTCTGATAACCAATGATTGGGTTCAACGCGGTCACCAGAATCGGGTTGCGCGACAGCGCTTCCTGCAGTTTTTCCTGATTGACCTTGAAACTGGCGATGGCCTTGTCGGCCAACAGGCGGCTGGAGTTGGCCAACAGCTCAATGCTGCTGAGCAGATTCGAAGCCACGATCGGCAGCATTACGTTAAGTTCGAAGTTGCCTGACTGGCCCGCTACGGTGATGGCTGCATCGTTGCCGATGACCTGAGCAGCCACCATGGCGGTCGCTTCAGGAATCACTGGGTTGACCTTGCCCGGCATGATCGACGAACCGGGCTGCAAGGCTTGCAGTTCGATTTCACCCAGGCCCGCCAGTGGGCCGGAATTCATCCAGCGCAGGTCGTTGGCGATTTTCATCAGCGACACGGCAGTGGCCTTGAGCTGGCCCGATACGGCCACGGCCGTGTCTTGCGAGCCGATCAGGGCAAACAGGTCCTTGCCCGGCGTAAAGCTCACGCCACTCAGTGCACTGAGGTGGGCGTTGAACCGCTTGGCAAACTCCGGATGGGCGTTGATACCGGTGCCCACCGCCGTGCCGCCCTGAGCCAGTGACTGCAGGGCCGGTTGCAACGCCTGCAAGTGTTCGACATTGGCGCGCACTTGCTGGGCCCAACCGTTGAGCACCTGGCTCATGCGCACTGGCATGGCGTCCATCAGGTGAGTACGGCCGGTCTTGACGTACTGATGCACCTGGCCGGCCTTGTGTTCGGTCACTTGCAGCAGGTGATTGAGCGCTGGCAGCAGATGCTCATGCAGCGCCAGTGCAGCACTGACGTGGATCGTGGTGGGGATAATGTCGTTGCTGCTCTGGCCACAGTTGACGTGATCGTTGGCATTGACCGTGTCGCCCAGGATGCGCGTTGCCAGAGTAGCGATCACTTCGTTGGCGTTCATGTTGGAACTGGTGCCCGAGCCGGTCTGGAATATGTCCACCGGGAAATGCACCATGAAATCGCCGCCCAGCAGATCATTGACGGCCTGAACAATCGCCTTGCTCTGCCCTTCGCTGATCTGTTCAAGCTCCAGGTTGGCCTTGGCAGCAGCGGCCTTGGCCAGCAGCAAGGCGCGGATGAACTGCTTGGGCATGCGCTGCTGGCTGATCGGAAAGTTGTCTACCGCACGCTGGGTCTGAGCGCCGTACAGGGCCTCGGCCGGGACCTGCAGTTCACCCATGCTGTCGCGTTCGATACGGGTATTACTCATCGGAATATCCTTGCACCAGTTCAGTCAGAGAAATTGACGGTTGCAGCACACAGGTCGCCAGCTCATGCACACAGGCATCCCACTGGTGACGCTGTGTCTGAGTTGCAGCCAACAGTTTGAGATCGCGCAACGGCCGCCAGGCCTGGTCCAGGCACAGGCAGCGCCAATGCCACGGCAGTACGGTGTCACGGGCGGTGTCCAGCAACAGCCGGAACGTGGATTGCGCGACCAGCGCTTTGGGGGTGGCGGTAAAGCGCGCCAGATAGCGCCCTTCGGCGAGGTAATGCTCGATCAGGCGCGGCTCGTCAGGATCAAACGCACAACGAATCCGCAGACCCAGCTCACGCCAGTTCTCCAGATAAGGTAGTTCACGCAGCACTGATCCCATGACCCATCATCCAGCCAAGAAATGATAGTCATTATTGAATGAGATTAAGAATCAAGACAACCCCTGAGTGCGCCATAGATATTTCAGGGGGAAAAAGCAGCGGGTATGCAGCGACTCGGGAGGGAACATCGGTAGGAGCGAGCTTGCTCGCGAATCTTCAGCAGACGTTAAACATGGGGCGTCTGGAGGATTCGCGACCAAGGTCGCTCCTACCGGTGGTTTATCAGCTACCTGCGACGGTCATGCGCTCGATCAGGACCGAGCCGGTGCGGATGTTGCCGCGCAGTTCAAGATCGCTGCCAACGGCGACGATCTGCCTGAACATGTCACGCATGTTGCCGGCAATCGTCACTTCCTGAACGGCAAACTGGATCTCGCCATTCTCCACCCAAAAGCCGGCCGCACCGCGCGAGTAGTCGCCGGTGACCATGTTCAGGCCGCTGCCCATCAGTTCGGTGACCAGCAGGCCACGACCCATACGCCGGATCAGTGCCGCCTGGTCTTCGCTGCCGTGGCTGACGAACAGGTTATGCACCCCGCCAGCGTTGGCGGTGCTGGGCATACCCAGTTTGCGACCTGAATAGGTGCTCAGCACATACGACACAAGGTCGCCATTTTCGACAAATGGTTTGGCGTAGGTAGCAAGGCCGTCACCATCGAACGAGGCGCTGCCCATTGCCCGCATCAGGTGCGGCCGTTCATCGATGGTCAGCCACTCAGGGAACAGCCGCTGGCCCAGCGCGCCTTCAAGGAAAGAGGACTTACGGTACAGGTTACCGCCAGAGATCGCGCCCAGGAAACTGCCGAACAGCCCGCCGGCCAGTTCGGCGCTGAACAGGACCGGTACTTCGCAAGTGGGTACTGGACGCGCGCCCAAACGGCTGGCTGCGCGCTCGGCAGCCTTGCGTCCAATGCTTACCGGATCGCTCAGCAAAGAGCCCTGACGGTTGACGTCATACCAGTAATCGCGCTGCATCTGGCCGCCATCTTCGGCGATCATCACGCAACTAAGGCTATGCCGGGTCGAGGCGTAACCGCCGATAAAGCCGTTGCTGTTGCCGTACACACGGCAGCCCTGATGGGTATTGAGCGTGGTGCCATCAGCGTTTTTGATCCGCTTGTCGGCATCAAATGCTGCCGCTTCGCAGATCAGCGCTTTTTCGATGGCCTGTTCCGGGGTGATATCCCAGGCATGGTAAAGGTCGAAATCCTTTACCTCGCGAGCCATCAACGCCGCATCGGCGAGCCCGGAGCTTTGGTCTTCGGAAGTGTGTTCGGCAATCGCCAGCGCTGCGGCGACGGTTTCACGGATCGCTTCAGGGCCGACTGCCGAGGTGCTGGCCGACCCTTTACGCTGGCCGACATACAGGGTGATGCCAAAGCCCTGATCGCGATTGAATTCCACAGTCTCGACTTCGCGCTGACGCACCGAGGTCGACAACCCCTGGTCCACGGATACCGCCACTTCGCAGGCCGTGGCGCCCTGACGCCGGGCTTCGGCAATGATCTGCTCAACCTGCTGCTCAAGGGCCGACAAGGCCTGCGGGCCGACGCTTTGGGTTGCACTCATGACTTTCTCCATCAAATTCTGCTTTCGGCACGGCCCGTATACCGAGCGGACCGGACAAGCGGCCCCCGAGTGGTTATCATGGCGCCGTTTATTTGCGGACGGCCCCCATGGTTGATTCTTACGACGACTCCCTCGACGGGGAGAAAAGCAAAACCCAGGTAAAACGCGAGATGCAGGCTCTGGTCGAGCTTGGCGAACGCCTGACCACCTTCAAACCCGACCTGCTCGACAAGCTGCCGCTGACCGACGGCTTGCGCAAGGCCCTGGCCGAGGCCCACAAGCACACGGCCCACGCCGCCCGTAAACGGCACATCCTGTTCATCGGCAAGCTGATGCGCGATCAGGACCAGGAGGCCATTCTGGCGCTGGTGGACCAGCTCGACAGCTCGACCCGTCAGTACAACGAGCGCTTTCACGCCCTTGAACGCTGGCGTGACCGGCTGATTGGCGGTGACGACGGCGACCTGGAAAAATTCGTCGTCGAGTACCCCGAAGCCGATCGCCAGCAGCTGCGTTCGCTGATCCGCCAGGCCCAGCACGAGGTGGCACGCAACAAACCGCCAGCCTCCAGCCGCAAGATCTTCAAGTACATTCGCGAGCTGGACGAGCTGCAGCGCGGCCTGCGTTAGTTCCCGTCCTTTCCTGCCCTGCTCTCAGGCTCCGGTGCCGCCAACAGTGATCGCATCGAGCTTGAGGGTCGGCTGCCCCACGCCAACCGGCACCGATTGCCCATCCTTGCCACAGGTCCCGACACCACTGTCCAGTTTCAGGTCGTTACCGACCATTGACACCCGGCTCATGGCTTCCGGACCGTTGCCGATCAGGGTCGCACCCTTGACCGGCGTAGTGATTTTGCCGTCTTCGATCAGGTACGCCTCGCTGGTAGAAAACACGAACTTGCCGCTGGTGATGTCGACCTGACCGCCGCCAAGGTTGGCGCAGTAGATACCTTTTTTCACCGAGGCGATGATTTCCTGTGGATCGCTCTGCCCGCCAAGCATGTAGGTGTTGGTCATGCGCGGCATCGGCAGGTGCGCGTAGGACTCACGACGACCATTACCGGTGCGCGCCACACCCATCAGCCGTGCATTGAGCTTGTCCTGCATGTAGCCCTTGAGCACGCCGTTCTCGATCAGGGTGGTGCATTGGGTCGGGGTGCCTTCGTCATCGACGCTCAGCGAACCACGGCGACCTGCCAGGGTACCGTCGTCGACGATGGTGCACAGTTTGGAGGCAACCATTTCGCCAATCCGGCCGCTGTAGGCCGAGCTGCCCTTGCGGTTGAAATCGCCTTCCAGACCGTGGCCAACGGCTTCGTGCAACAGCACACCGGACCAGCCCGAGCCGAGCACCACCGGCAGGGTGCCAGCCGGAGCCGGCACCGCTTCGAGGTTGACCAGCGCCTGGCGCAGCGCTTCACGGGCATAGCCCATGGCCCGGTCTTCATTGAGGAAGTAGCGGTAATCGGTACGTCCGCCGCCACCGTGACCACCGCGTTCGCGGCGGCCGTTCTGCTCGACGATCACGCTGACATTGAAGCGCACCAGCGGCCGCACATCGGCCGCCAGGCTACCGTCGGCGGCGGCGACCAGAATCTGCTCCCAGACCCCGGCCATGCTCACCGACACTTGCTGAATGCGCGGGTCCAGGGCCCGGGTGGCGATGTCGATGCGTTTGAGCAACTCGACTTTTTCCGCACGGCTGAGCACTTCGAGCGGGTTATCCGCCGCGTACAAGCGAGTCACATCCTGGGCAGTGAAGGCCTGGACCCGGCCCTGCTGACCGGCACGGGAAATCGAGCGGGCGGCGCCTGCGGCGGCCGTCAGGGCTTCCAGATTGATGGCGTTGCTGTAGGCAAAACCGGTTTTTTCTCCCGACTGGGCACGTACGCCCACGCCCTGGTCCATGTTGAAACTGCCTTCCTTGACGATACCGTCCTCCAGCGCCCAGGACTCGGAAATGATGCCCTGGAAGTACAGATCGGCTGCGTCGATTCCCGGCCCGGCCAGCTCGCCCAGCACCGCTTGCAGGTTATCCAGGCTCAACCCGCCAGGGGCCAGAAGGTGTTCGCTGACTGAGGACACGTCACTCATATTCACTCCGAAGCAGGCCGCACCGCGTCCTGCACTGTAAAGCGCCGGTGACTGGACACCGGCATCCGCGCCCGTATGGACGCCTGTTCTTCACTGTCGCGCTGCGCCAACAGCACGGCTTCGCCTTTGTCCTGCTCGGCCAGCACCCGCCCCCAAGGGTCGATGATCGCGGCCTGGCCCCAGGTTTCCCGTGGGCCGGGGTGCACGCCGCCCTGGGCGGCTGCCAGCAGGTAACACTGGGTCTCGATCGCGCGGGCGCGAATCAGAACCTCCCAGTGCGCCGCACCGGTCACGGCGGTGAACGCCGAAGGTGCGGTAATCAACTCAGCGCCCGCTTCACGCAAGGCGGTGTACAACTCGGGAAAGCGCAGGTCGTAACATACGCTCAAGCCCAGCCGGCCTACCGGCGTGTCGGCCACCACTACGTTGGCTCCATGAGCATAGTCATCAGACTCACGGTAGCGCCCGCGATTGTCAGTAACATCCACATCGAACAGGTGCAGCTTGTCATAGCGCGCGGCCTGTTCGCCGTGTTCATCGATCAGCAGCGAGCAGGCGGTGACCTTGCCCTCGGGCTGCCCCTCGGGCGGCAACGGCAAGGTGCCGGCGACTATCCATAACCTGAGGTCGCGGGCGGCCTGTTTCAACCATGGCAGGATGGGACCATGGCCCAACGCCTCGGCACGCCCGATGGCGGCAGCGTCACGCCGGCCCAGTGCCGAGAAATTTTCTGGCAGCACCGCCAGCCGGGCGCCCTGCCCGGCGGCCTGCTCCAGCAAGCGCCGGGCCTGGCGCAGGTTGTCTGCAATGTCGCTCTGGCTGACCATCTGAATGACGGCAAATGTCATGGCTTGCTCCTGAGTCCTTTCCGGCAATACGGTTACTGAGGCTTCTCGAACGGTTTGTCGAAGGTGATCTTCGGCTCCTTCCAGGGACCTTCGACCTTGTACTGGACGCTGGCAAAGCGTGCTACACGATCGCCCAGCAGTTTGTCTGCGATAAACAATGCACCGCCGATGGCTGGTGCACCCACAATCAGCGCGGCAATCGGCAGGTTGTTGGTAACCGGCAGAGTGACCAGCAGCTTGGCATCGACCCGATCCTTGACCATATCCAGGGTGCCGTCCAGCTCAAGATTACTCGACGGACCGGTCAGGGTGATCGGCTTGCGTGTCACATAGACACCGTCGCTGGCCACCAACAGACCTTTGACCCGATCGTAACTCAAGCCCTTGCCCAGCAGGTCGGAGAAGTCCAGCCGCAGGCGACGGCCGATGGAGTTGAAATTCAGCAAGCCGAATACCCGTAACGCTTGCGCACCGCCCTCGACCTCGACGAACTGACCATTGCGCAGCGTCGCATCCAGGCTGCCGGAGTAACGCTTCAGACCGACCCAGGCTGGCGAGCCGGGCCAACGCCCGTCGATGTCCAGATCGAACGTCTGACTGGTCACGGTCGGGGCGAAATTCCAGGCTTTGAGCACATCGCCCAGATTCTTGCCCGCCATATGCCCCTTGAGCCAACTGCTGCTGGCCCCTGGCGCACCTTCCCAGCCACCCTCGCCCTCCAGCAACAGGCCCTTGAGCCCCAGGCTCAGATCGCTCAAGCGCAAGCCTGTCGGCGTCGGACGGACTTTCAGCGCCCAGGCGCCGACCAGTTGCTGGCCCTGGAACAGCTGGTTGATATTGACGTTCAGTGCCGGAATCTTGCGCGGGTCAACCTCCGCCAGCGGGTCAGGCGGGTTATCCACCACCGGCGCGTCAGGATCGGGCGCCGGCAAGCGTACATACTGCATGGCGATGTCGATCGGCGCGTTTTTGGCATCGGGCAACAGCGCACTGCCTTTGGCCTGGGTACTGTCCAGCGACAATCGCCAGGCGGCAGCATTGCGCTCCAACTGAACCCGCGCCTGGTCCAGGGTGGTGCCCATGGCGGTCAGCCTGCCGACCTGCAGATCCACACCGCCAAGGGTCTGTCGGGCGCTGCCGCCGGGGTCGTTGCCACTGTAGCGCTGAGCAATGTCCTGCCAGGGGCTGAGGTCCAGTTCCGCCAGGCTGCCGGTAATCCGCAAGCCTTTGGCCTGGGGCACCACTGCGCCGCCCTGGCCGATAAACAGCTCGCCACGGCCTTGTGCCGGGTTGCTGGCCGGCGCCGCCCAGGCCAGATTGGCCAGCTCGCCATAGGCCGCATCATAGCGCCGCTCGCTGCCTTGCAGGGTCATCCGCAATTCACTGGGGCGGGCTTCATCACGGGATTTGCCGAACGGGGCCGGCAGATCCACTGCCAATCCTTGCAGGCTTGAAGTGATCGACAGCGGCGTCGACGCGCCATCGAGCAGCAACTGCAACTGGTAAGGAATATCGCCCGACACCGGCAGCGGCTGGGTAAAGCTCAGCCAGTCGGTGAGACGCTTCAAGGCAATCTGGCCATTGGCAGTGATGCGCGTGACGTTCGCGCCTGGCTTGCCTTCAGCGGTAATCTCGGCGGTAACCGGACGACCGAACGCCTGAGCACTGACACCCTTGCCAGACAACCCCCGCGCGCTGTCAAAACGGAACTCGCCCTTGAGCTGGGTCAGGTCCAGTACCGGCTCGGCCAGTTTGAGTTGCGCGCCCTCACTGGCGAAATCCACCAGGATCTTCGGTTCCAGGCCCTTCTCCAGCGGGATGTCCAGTTTCAGGCTGCCATTGAGCGGCCCCTGCCCCTGCCAACCGGCAAACGTCGCCGCCGTACCAAGCGGCGCGCTCTGGAGAATTTTCAGACCGTCGACCAGGCTGCCTGCAAACTTGCCGTCTACCAACAGATGGCTGGGCTGCCCTTTGGGCGCATGCGGCACCTCGACGCGCACCTCACTGACCCGGGTATCGAGCAGCTGGCCCTTGCTGGCCTTGATCCGTACCCCGCTGTTCTCGACATACACCTTGCCGTCGATGCCGGTCAGCAACGGCCAGCCCGGCTGGAAGTCCAGCGTTGCATTGCCCACATCGAAGAACAGGCTGATCACCCGCGCGGTGTCGCTGGCGTCCTTGTGCAACGAGCCCTGATACTGGAAAAACCCTTCCCTGACATCTCCCGCCACAATAGCGGTGCGCAGCCAGTGGTCCAGCGCCGGGCTGAGGACGGCAGGCAGGTACTTGCCGGTAAACCGGCCGTCGCCGTCGGTCAGCCCGACGCGCAGGTCCATATAGTCTTCATGACCGGGCTTGAGATGAATACGGATCAAGAAATCCGCCGCGATCTTGCCCTCTTCGCCAAGCACTTTGATGTACGGCGCAATCAGGGTGAAACGCTCCTGATCGAGGGTCCAGGTCAGGCGAGCGTTGGCTTTGAGGTAGTGCCAGGGCTTGGCGAAAATCGGGTCCAGATGCAGCATGAAGTCATCCGTGGCCAGACGCAGCTCGCCTTTGCCCAGATCACCGCTGATCGCCCCGCTGACGTTACCGGCGGCCGGCGCGCCGTGGTAGGCATCGAAACCGACCCGGTCCAGGTTGGCGGCAAAGCTCAGCCGCTCGTCACCGCTGGCCTGCGGTCGCCAGTCGAGTAACACATTGCGCAGCCCGCCAGTGACCTGCAGACGCTTGACCACCTCGCGCAGACCATCGGGCATCGGTGCCAGCGCCTGAAGCAGCGGGGTCAGTGGGGTCAGGTCGAGGCGGTCGGCCTCGACATGCCAGCGCTCCTCATTCTCGCTGCCGGGCCGGGCCTGATGCTGCTGGACCTGCACCCGACTCTCCCAGCGCTGCTCGCCCAGACTCATGGCCAGCGAACCGAGGGTGACCCGGATCCCCTGATCGTTGCGCGCCAGCCAGGCATTGAGCGCCAGATTGTCGATGCGCGCAGGTTTGTGCTGCTGGTAACCGCCTTCCAGTTGCGGCGCATTGAGACGCACTGCTGCACGCTGCACTGTGCCCTTGTCCCAGCCCAGCCAGAACTCGCCACCGGCCTTCAGGGTGTGCAGATGCCAGTCACGGGTCAGGTTGCCGGGCAACCATTTGGCCCAGTCACTCTGTGGCAGGCTCAGATAGACATCGGCCTGGGCTTCGCGCCAGCGGCTGGCATCGACGCGGGCCTTTACGTTCAATGCCAGCGGCTGGCCATCTGGCAGATTCAAACGGGCGTCCAGGCGCTGCTGCCAGCTGCCGCTGGCCAGACTCAGGTTGACGTAGGTGAACGTCAGCGGGTTGGCCTGGAACGGCTGCACCGTGACCTGGCTGTCGAGCAGCGAAAGATGCGCGACCTGCTGCAGGCTGTTGAGAACCTGCGTCGGATCGGTCGGGGTGTCGTCCTTGACCGGCAGCCCCTGCAAGCGCCACTGACCGTCTTCGGCCTGGCTGAGCACCACTTGCAGACCGCTGACTTCCAGATGCGCCAGACGCACCGTCCGGGCCTTGAGGCTGGCCCACAGCGCCGGCACCACCCGCACCTGATCGAGGCGCAATTGATTGCCGCCTGAGCCAACCATCACATCATGGGCCAGCAACACCGGAGCGAAGCCGCTCCAGCGGCCTTCCAGGCTGCCAATGCTGACCGGCATGTCGAGTGCGCTGCTGACCCGGCTTTCAAGATCGGCACGGTACTCGGCGACCATGGGCACCAGTTGCCGGCCAAGGCTGACGTACAAGGCCGCCAGGACCAACAGCAAGGCACACAGGCTCAACCCCCAACGCGTCAGGGTTGCCAACAGGCCAGGCACACGCCCCATCAGACGAAAATCCGTCGCATGGGGGGTTGTTTCATACAGGCCAGTGCAGTCGGGGCCGAGGTTTGCTCATTGGTCACACGTTACTCGCATCGATACGCTGGGCGGGTTGTTTGCAGGGTGTTCGCGGCTAAAGCCAATACTGTTCGGTTAAGTACACAAATCTCGGTGGGAGGCAGCTCTGCTGGCGAAGACGGCAGCACATTCGCAGCAGATGCTGTGACTTTACTGGCCTCTTCGCGAGCAGACCGGGGCGCCGGCCGGCTCTTCCCACCGGGTCCGCGTGTCGCGGCTAAAGCCGCTCCTACAGCAGCACAACGTCGTATTGTTCCTGGGAATACATTGACTCGACCTGGAAGCGAATGGTTCGGCCAATGAAGGCTTCAAGTTCCGCGACATTGCCCGACTCTTCGTCGAGCAGGCGGTCAACGACCCGCTGGTTGGCCAGCACCCGGTAACCGACCGCCTGATACGCCCGGGCCTCACGCAGGATTTCGCGGAATATCTCATAGCAGATGGTCTCCGGCGTTTTCAGCTTGCCGCGCCCCTGACAGCAGTGGCAGGGCTCGCAAAGGATCTGCTCCAGGCTTTCACGGGTACGTTTACGGGTCATCTGCACCAGGCCAAGCTCGGTGATGCCGATGATGTTGGTTTTGGCATGGTCGCGTTCGAGCTGTTTCTCCAGGGTGCGCAGCACCTGACGCTGATGCTCGACGTCTTCCATGTCGATGAAGTCGATGATGATGATGCCGCCCAGGTTGCGCAGGCGCAGTTGCCGGGCGATGGCGGTGGCCGCCTCCAGATTGGTCTTGAAGATGGTTTCTTCAAGGTTGCGATGACCGACAAAAGCACCGGTATTGACGTCGATGGTCGTCATCGCCTCGGCCGGATCGACCACCAGGTAGCCGCCGGACTTGAGCGGCACCTTGCGCTCC
The DNA here is from genome assembly GCF_024584215.1 of Pseudomonas sp. LJDD11. NCBI lineage: Bacteria > Pseudomonadati > Pseudomonadota > Gammaproteobacteria > Pseudomonadales > Pseudomonadaceae > Pseudomonas > Pseudomonas sp. LJDD11. The sequence continues at coordinate 115,911 of NZ_JANJFL010000008.1, read as the reverse complement.
AGCGCTTTCTGGATTTCATCCTCGACGCCGTACAGATCGAAGATCGGTCGCTCGCCGGGGTAGTGCTCCAGGCGATCGGCGATCTCGGGCATCAGTTCAGTGACGAACTGGCCGGTCTTCTGGAAGGTTTCCCGCGAGTCGATGCGGATCTTCTCGATCCGCGGGCTGACCAGGTCGCGCAAAGTACGCAACGCCAGACCCAGGTCTTCGTAGATGACGCTGGGCGGGCTGATGGTCTTGATCTGCTCGCCGATCTGATCCCACAGGCGGCGCAGGTAACGGATGTCCATGAGGATCTCGTCGGCGCCGGCGCCTTCGGCAGCGGTACGCAGGATAAACCCGCCGGCCTCCTTGATGCCCTCCTGCTCGACGCAGTCGCTGACCACCTTTTTCAAGCGCTCGCGCTCGCCCTCGTCTTCGATCTTCAGTGAGATGCCGACATGCGCGGTGCGCGGCATATACACCAGATAGCGCGAAGGAATGGACAACTGCGTGGTCAGGCGTGCGCCCTTGCTGCCGATCGGGTCTTTGGTGACCTGGACCACCAGGCTCTGGCCTTCATGCACCAGCGAGCTGATCGGCTCGACCGCCGAGCCTTCGCGCAGGGAGATTTCCGAGGCATGGATGAATGCTGCCCGATCCAGGCCGATGTCGATGAAGGCAGCCTGCATGCCGGGCAAGACCCTGACGACCTTGCCTTTATAGATATTGCCGACAATGCCGCGACGCTGGGTGCGCTCGACGTGGACCTCTTGCAGAACACCGTTTTCGACCACCGCCACACGGGACTCCATGGGGGTGATATTGATCAGGATTTCTTCACTCATGGCTGCTCACCTTCCGGGCCTTGCCAACAGGGTATGCCGAAAAGCCCCAGCAGGTCTGCTGTTTCACACAACGGCAAGCCGACAACCGCGGAATAACTGCCGTGCAGGGCCTCGACAAATATGGCTGCCAGCCCCTGAATCGCATAGCTGCCCGCCTTGTCCTGCGGCTCGCCGGTGGACCAATAAGCCCGCGCCTGGTCGGCGCTGATCGCTCTGAACCGCACCTGGCTGCTCACCACCCGACTTTCGCAGCGCTGCCGATCAAGCACTGCCACGGCGGTGAGTACCTGGTGTTCACGCCCCGACAAGGCGGCCAGCATGGCCAAGGCATCGGCCTCATCCTGCGGCTTGCCAAGAATTCGACCGTCCAGCACCACTGCCGTGTCAGCGCCCATGACACAGGCAGGCTCATGGTCGAGCAAGGCCAGGCCGGCCGCCGCCTTGCCCCGCGCCAGACGCTCGACATAACTGGCCGGTGGCTCATCAGGCAAAGGGCTTTCGTCGATCTGCGCGCTCAGCACGTTGAAAGGGATGCCGATCTGGGTCAGCAGCTCACGACGTCGCGGTGAACCGGAAGCCAGGTAAAGCACAGGTGGCATGAGGACGTCTCCTTGTCAGCGACGCCCCGCCTGGAGCGCCTGGCTTAATTGATTTTCAAGCGGTTGCTCAGCCCGCGTAAGCCATAGCTGATCCATGGCCACAGCAAGGCACTGACCAGCGCCGGCAGGACCAGGGTCAGGGTAGGCTGGCGATTGCCAGTCAGTGCGCTGAGCCACAACTGGGCCAGTTGCGCGACGCCATAGACCACCAGCAGGATCAGGCATTGCTGCCACATCGGGTAGATCCGCAGGCGCTGCTGCAAAGCCATGACCAGACAGGTGATCAGCGTCAGGATCAATGCATGCTGGCCCAGCAAGGTGCCATACAGCACATCCTCCATCAGCCCCAGCAACCAGGCGGTGGTCATGCCGATGCGATGCGGCAGGGTCAGCGCCCAGAAGGTCATCAACAGCGCCAGCCACATGGGCCGGAAGAACTCCATGAACTGTGGCAACGGTACGATACTGAGCAACAGGCCGATGGCGAACGTCAGCCAGACCACCCAGCCATTGCGCCGGGATCCATGACTAACCACCAATAGGCTCCCGGGAGGTGGACGGTGTTCTGTGGGCGGGGGCCGCTGCCGGTGGGCTCGCCGCCGGCCTGGCGGCCGGGCGACTGCTGGCCGGCGCAGGGCTGGCCGGCTGCGGCGTGCTGTGCGTGGCCGGTGCCGCAAGGCCCGGTATAGGGCCTGGGTAGAACGGCAACAACGCCCCCGGAATGTTCGACAACACCGGCGCGTAAGTGGCAGGTGTCGCAGGCGCTACCGCGGCTTCGCTTCTATCCAGGCTTTCCTGGGCCTGGGCCGCCTCTGCGGCACGCTCTTCAGGCGAACGCCCGTCAGAAAACACCAGCAGCAGGTAGCGACTGCGATTCAAAGCGGCAGTAGGCACCGCCCGCACAATGGCGAACGGTTGCCCGGAATCGTGAATCACTTCCTTGACCGTCGCCACCGGATAACCGGCCGGGAAGCGCTGGCCCAGGCCAGAGCTGACCAGCAGATCACCCTCTTTGATATCAGCGGTATCGGCCACATGCCGCAATTCCAGACGCTCCGGGTTGCCTGTACCACTGGCGATAGCGCGCAAGCCGTTGCGGTTGACCTGCACCGGAATGCTATGAGTGGTGTCGGTCAGCAGCAGGACCCGGGCGGTATAAGGCATCAACTCGACCACCTGGCCCATCAACCCGCGGGCATCGAGCACCGGCTGGCCGAGGAACACACCGTCGCGCTCGCCTTTGTTGATGATGATGCGATGAGTGAACGGGTTGGGGTCCATGCCGATGAGTTCGGCCACCTCGACTTTCTCGTTGACCAGCGCCGAGGAGTTGAGCAACTCGCGCAGCCGCACGTTCTGCTCGGTCAGGGCTGCCAGTTTCTGCAGGCGCCCTTGCAGCAGCAAGGCTTCAGTCTTGAGTTTCTCGTTTTCGGCGAGCAGCTCGGTGCGGCTGCCAAATTGCGAGGCAACGCCCTGATAAAGACGCTGTGGCAGATCGACGACCCAGTAAGCCTGCATCAGCACCAGCGACATCTGGCTGCGCACCGGCTTGAGCAGGGTGAAACGGGCGTCCACCACCATCAGCGTTACAGACAGCACCGCCAGCACGAGCAGACGCACACCCAGCGAAGGGCCTTTGGCGAAAAGCGGTTTAATAGGCCACTCCTTTCGGGCATTCGCTCGAAGGTGCGGGCCTGGCTTGGCGGATGTTCATGAGCAAGAGAAGCCTGGACAGATGAAAAGCGCGTTGGGCGCGCACACAGGTCGCACAAGGGCTACCTGCAAGAGGATGCTTACAACATGGCTGCACTCGGCGATACTGCGTTGAAATCGACCTCAAAATGCTCATTTACTACAGTAAACTCCGCTTTTTCGGCCAATTTCGCCTTGTATTGCCTTGGTTCGCCGACTTTGTAAGCACCCCCTCACCAAAAAGTGGCTGGCGCACGTCCGACGAATCACTCGCTGGAGAGCAGGTCCATGGAGTGCTTGTCCATCATTTCCAGCGCGCGGCCACCGCCACGAGCCACACAGGTCAGCGGGTCTTCGGCAACGATTACCGGCAGGCCGGTTTCCTGGGCCAGCAACTTGTCGAGGTCGCGCAGCAGGGCGCCACCACCAGTCAGCACCAGGCCGCGCTCGGCGATGTCCGAAGCCAGCTCAGGTGGCGATTGCTCCAGCGCGCTCTTGACCGCCTGAACGATGGTCGCCAGCGACTCCTGCAAGGCTTCAAGCACTTCGTTGGAGTTCAGGGTAAAGGCACGCGGCACGCCCTCGGCCAGGTTACGGCCACGAACATCAACTTCACGGACTTCACCACCCGGGAACGCGGTGCCGATTTCCTGCTTGATACGCTCGGCAGTGGATTCGCCGATCAGGCTGCCGTAGTTACGGCGCACGTAAGTCACGATGGCCTCGTCGAAACGGTCACCGCCAACCCGTACGGATTCGGCATAGACCACGCCGTTGAGCGAGATCAGGGCGATTTCGGTGGTACCACCACCGATGTCGACGACCATCGAGCCGCGGGCTTCTTCAACCGGCAGGCCGGCACCGATGGCAGCGGCCATCGGCTCTTCGATCAGGAACACTTCACGGGCACCGGCACCGAGTGCCGATTCACGGATGGCGCGGCGCTCAACCTGGGTGGACTTGCACGGAACGCAAATCAACACGCGCGGGCTTGGCTGCAGAAAGCTGTTTTCATGAACCTTGTTGATGAAGTACTGCAGCATCTTTTCGCAGACGCTGAAATCGGCGATCACACCATCTTTCATCGGACGAATGGCAGCAATGTTGCCTGGAGTACGGCCCAGCATACGCTTGGCCTCGGTACCTACAGCGACGACGCTCTTCTGGTTGCCGTGGGTGCGGATGGCAACAACCGAGGGTTCATTCAGGACAATACCGCGCTCACGCACGTAAATAAGGGTGTTGGCAGTGCCCAGGTCGATAGAAAGATCACTGGAAAACATGCCACGCAGTTTCTTGAACATGGGAAGGGGACCCTAGGGAACGCGTGGGTAAAAAAGTGCGGCAAACTCTAACAACGACAGGGATTTTGGGCAAGGAGCCAATATGTTAAATTGGCTGTTTTTCCGAGCACGACCCTGCGCGTTTGAGGTTCTAGGACCGCAAAATCGCCGTTGTGTTCCGCAATCAGTGCATGGACCCTGATCCTTCGCACCCCACTGGAGAATTCTCATGGCGCTCGAACGCAGCGACGTGGAAAAGATCGCCCATCTGGCCCGCCTGGGCCTTGACGATGCCGACTTGCCACGCACCACCGAAGCACTGAACAGCATTCTCGGCCTGGTCGACCAGATGCAAGCGGTCGACACCAACGGCATCGAACCGCTGGCGCACCCTCTGGAAGCCTCGCAGCGCCTGCGCGAAGACGCCGTCACCGAACAGAATCATCGCGACGAATACCAGGCCATCGCCCCAGCGGTCGAGCAAGGCCTGTATCTGGTACCGAAAGTCATCGAGTAAGGGAAAGCGCCTGCATGCATCAAATGACTCTGGCCGAGATCGCCCGCGGACTCGCCGACAAGAAATTCTCCTCTGAAGAGCTGACCCGCAACCTGCTCGAGCGCATCAATAAGCTCGACCCGCAGCTCAACAGCTTCATTACCGTCACCGAAGACCTGGCCATCACCCAGGCCCAGGCCGCCGATGCCCGGCGCGCTGCCGGCGAAACCGGCGCACTGCTCGGTGCCCCGCTGGCACACAAGGACCTGTTCTGCACCCAGGGTGTGCGCACCAGCTGTGGCTCGCGCATGCTCGACAACTTCCGGGCGCCGTACGACGCCACGGTTGTGGAAAAGCTCGCCAAAGCCGGCACCGTGACGCTGGGCAAAACCAACATGGACGAATTCGCCATGGGTTCGGCCAACGAGTCGAGCTACTACGGTGCGGTGAAAAACCCCTGGAGCCTTGAGCACGTACCCGGCGGTTCGTCCGGCGGCTCCGCAGCGGCGGTTGCCGCGCGCCTGCTGCCTGCGACCACCGGCACCGACACCGGCGGCTCGATTCGTCAGCCTGCTGCGCTGACCAACCTCACCGGCCTGAAACCGACCTACGGTCGGGTTTCGCGCTGGGGCATGATTGCTTACGCATCAAGCCTCGACCAGGGCGGCCCGCTGGCCCGCACCGCTGAAGACTGCGCCCTGCTGCTGCAAGGCATGGCCGGCTTCGACGCGAAAGACTCCACCAGCATCGATGAACCGGTGCCGGACTACAGCGCGACCCTGAACGACTCGCTCAAGGGGCTGCGCATCGGCCTGCCGAAAGAGTACTTTGGTGCTGGCCTGGACCCGCGCATTGCGCAACTGGTGCAAGACAGCGTCAAGGAGCTGGAAAAGCTCGGCGCCGTGGTCAAGCCAATCAGCCTGCCGAATCTGCAGCACGGCATCCCGGCCTATTACGTCATCGCGCCGGCCGAGGCATCCTCGAACCTGTCGCGTTTCGACGGCGTGCGCTTCGGCCATCGCTGCGAAGAGCCCAAAGACCTCACCGACCTGTACAAGCGTTCGCGTGGCGAAGGTTTCGGCCCTGAGGTGCAGCGCCGCATCATGGTCGGCGCCTATGCGCTGTCGGCCGGTTACTACGATGCCTATTACCTCAAGGCACAGAAGATCCGCCGGCTGATCAAGAACGACTTCATGAACGCCTTTGCCGAGGTCGACGTAATCCTCGGCCCGACCACGCCGAACCCGGCCTGGAAGCTCGGCACCAAGAGCAGCGACCCGGTCGCCGCGTATCTGGAAGACGTGTACACCATCACCGCCAACCTCGCCGGCCTGCCAGGCCTGTCGATGCCGGCCGGGTTCGTCGACGGCCTGCCGGTCGGCGTGCAATTGCTCGCTCCTTACTTCCAGGAAGGTCGCCTGCTGAACATCGCGCACCAGTATCAGCTAAACACTGACTGGCACACCCGCGCCCCTGAAGGCTTCTAAGGAGAAGATCACATGCAATGGGAAGTCGTCATCGGGCTGGAAATCCACACCCAGCTTTTGACCCAATCGAAGATTTTCTCCGGCAGTGCCACCACGTTCGGCTCCGAGCCCAACACCCAGGCCAGCCTGGTTGATCTGGGCATGCCGGGCGTGCTGCCGGTGCTCAATAAAGAAGCCGTGCGCATGGCGGTGAAGTTCGGCCTGGCGGTCGATGCCGAGATCGGCCAGCACAACGTGTTCGCGCGCAAGAACTACTTCTACCCTGACCTGCCCAAGGGCTACCAGATCAGCCAGATGGAACTGCCGGTGGTCGGCAAGGGCCACCTGGACATCACTCTGGAAGACGGCACGGTCAAGCGCGTCGGCATTACCCGGGCGCACCTGGAAGAAGACGCCGGCAAGAGCCTGCACGAAGATTTCAGCGGCATGAGCGGCATCGACCTGAACCGCGCCGGCACGCCCCTGCTGGAAATCGTTTCCGAGCCTGACATGCGCAGCGCCAAGGAAGCGGTCGCCTATGTGCGCGCCATTCATGCGCTGGTGCGCTACCTGGGCATCTGCGACGGCAACATGGCCGAAGGCTCGCTGCGCTGCGACTGCAACGTCTCGATCCGGCCAAAGGGCCAGGTCGAGTTCGGCACCCGCTGCGAGATCAAGAACGTCAACTCGTTCCGCTTCATCGAAAAGGCCATCAACAGCGAGATCCAGCGCCAGATCGACCTGATCGAAGACGGCGGCAAGGTCGTGCAGCAAACTCGCCTGTACGATCCGAACAAGGACGAAACCCGTGCCATGCGCAGCAAGGAGGAAGCCAACGACTACCGTTACTTCCCCGACCCGGACCTGCTGCCGGTGATTATCGAAGACTCGTTCATCGAAGCCACCCGCGCCACCCTGCCCGAGCTGCCGCAACAAAAGCGCGAGCGCTTCCAGAGCCAGTTCGGCCTGTCCAGCTACGATGCCAGCGTACTGGCCAGCAGCCGCGAGCAGGCCGATTACTTCGAGCAGGTGGTCAGCATCAGCGGTGACGCCAAGCTGGCGGCCAACTGGGTCATGGTCGAGCTGGGCAGCCTGCTCAACAAGCAAGGCCTGGAAATCGAAGCGTCGCCGGTCAGTGCCGAGCAACTGGGTGGCATGCTGCTGCGCATTCGCGACAACACCATTTCCGGCAAGATCGCCAAGATGGTCTTCGAAGCGATGGCCAATGGTGAAGGCAGCGCCGATGAAGTCATCGACAAGCGCGGCCTGAAGCAGGTAACCGACAGCGGCGCGATCGAGGCGATGCTCGACGAGATGCTTGCCGCTAACGCCGAACAGGTCGAGCAGTACCGCGCCGCCGACGAGGCCAAGCGCGGCAAGATGTTCGGCTTCTTCGTTGGCCAGGCAATGAAAGTCTCCAAAGGCAAAGCCAACCCGCAACAGGTCAACGAGCTGCTCAAGACCAAACTGGAAGGCTGATTCAAGGTCACCCCCTGTAGGAGCGGCTTTAGCCGCGAAGGATTTAGCCGCGAAGGTTTCGCAGCTAAATCGGATCGCCGCCCGGCCGCTCCTGCAAGACGGGTGATCTGTTGCAGCCCATACAGGCTCATGCCTGGCGTAATAACCCGAGAAGGATAATCTCCATGCGCCGATTGCTCATTGCCTGTTCCCTGCTTTCCCTGCTGGCTGGCTGCGCCAGCCACACCATTGACCCGCACGGTTACGACCAGATCGGTACCGCGTCCTATTACGGCAACGCCCACCATGGCAAGCGCACCGCCAGCGGCGAGCCGTTCGACCAGCATGCCCTGACCGCCGCGCATCGCCAGTTACCCTTCGGCACCCGGGTCAAAGTCACCAACCTCAACAACGAACGCAGTGTCGTGCTGCGGATCAATGACCGTGGCCCGCACACCCGCGGCCGGCTGATCGATGTGTCCCGCGAAGCCGCCGAGCAACTGGGCATGCTGCGCAGCGGAACCGCCAAAGTCCGTATCCAGAGCCTGGAATGAGGGCCTTGCCATTAGCTATCTGATTGCTCTGCCCCCCCAACTGCTGCTGCAATTGGCCAGCGGCCTGCTGTTGCTATTGATCGGTGCCGGTTTGTCGGTACGCGCCGCTGTCGGCCTGGCCGCCCTGTTACAGGTGCGTGCGCTGATCATCGGCCTGACCGTCGTGGCCCTGGGCAGCAGCGCACCACAGCTGTCGGTGGGCTTGCAGGCGGCCTTGACGGCAAGCCCGGATATCGCGGTGGGCAGCGTGGTCGGCGGGCATATCTTCAATATGCTGGTCACGCTGGGATTGTGTGCACTGATCATCCCCTTGCGTGTGCCATTGCAGGTGGTGCGTATCGATATACCCTTGCTGATTGGCGCCTGCGTGCTGCTGTTCGTACTGGCACGCAACGGTGAAATCAGTACGCTGGACGGCGTGATACTGCTGCTGGGCCTTGCCGCCTGCCTGTTGATCATCCTGCGTCAGGCCAGCCACGGCGCACGACACGGGCATTACCAGAGCACCGAACAGTTGAGCCGTCGGCCACAGGCAGCCAAGCACTTGCTGATGCTGGCCGCAGGCCTGACGGCGCTGGTCAGCGGTGGCCATATGCTGGTCGAGGCGACCGTGGTGATCGCCATTCACCTGGGCCTGTCAGAGCGCATCATCGGTTTGACCCTGATGGCGGTCGCCACCTCGATCCCGGCGCTGCTCACCTCGTTGATCGCAGCCCTGCGCGGCGAACGCGACATCGCCGTAGGCAACGTGATCGGCAGCAGCCTGTTCAACCTGCTCGGCGTATTGGGCCTGACCACGCTGGTCGCTCCACAGCCGCTGTCAGTCTCGCCCAACTCACTGGTCTACGACCTGCCGATCATGCTCGGTGTGACGGTACTGTGCCTGCCGCTGTTGCATTCCGGGCTGCGTATAGACCGCCTCAAAGGCCTGCTGCTGCTGGCGCTCTACGCACTCTACGGGCTGGACATCATCGGCTTCAGCACCGGCTCGCTGCAGGCCGAACGCCTGGAAAGCCTGATGCTACGCTTCGTGCTGCCGACACTGACCGCTCTGGTCTTGCTCGGCATGCTGCGCAGTTGGTGGCGCCAACACCGATAGCAGCGCAGGCGCTCCCCGCCTGCAACTGCCTAGATCCAGCCACCCCACTGCAACAGGAAGATTCCGATGTTGGTGGTCACTGCGGCCGCCAGGGTGGTCAGCACAATGATCGCTGCCGCCAACTCGTAGTTGCCATTGGCCGAGCGGGCCATGATGTAGCTCGACGCTGCGGTCGGGCTGGCGAAGTACAGGAACAGAATGCCCAGCTCTGCGCCCCGGAAACCATAAGCCCAGGCCGCCAGGGTACAGATCAGCGGCAGCCAGACCATTTTCATCAGGCTCGCGCCAACCGCCATTTTGCCGCTCTTGCGCAGCGAGGCCAGCGACAGGGTGCCACCGATACAGATCAGCGCCAGCGGCAGGGTCATCTGCGCCAGATAGTTGGCCGAGGTTTCGAACCAGGTCGGCAGGCGCACACCGTAGTAGGCGAACGGCGAAGCGACGATTACGCTGATGATCAGCGGGTTGGACAAGACGCTCTTGATCACGCTCCACGGGTCGGATTTGATCACCGGGCTATACACCGCCAGGATCATGGTCGACAGCGCGTTGTAATAGAGGATGACCATCGCCGCGAGGATCGCCCCGACCGAGATGCCATGGCTACCGTACATGCTCGCCGCCAGCGCCAGGCCGACCACGCCGTTATTGCCACGGAATGCGCCTTGCACGTAGACGCCGCGGTCTTCGAACGGAATGCGCCAGATCGCCCAGCCCCACAGCAGGGCGAAGCTCAACAGGGTCGAGAGCGTGAAAAAGATCAGCAGGTCAGGCTGCAGGGCGGTGCTCAGATCAGCATGGACAATGCCCATGAACAGCAACGCCGGCATGGTGACATTGAACACCAGCGACGAAGCGGTAACGATGAAGCCGTCATTAATGGCGCCGATACGCTTGAGAAACACGCCCATGAACAGCATGGCAAACACCGGGGCGGTGACATTGAGTGTTTCAAGAAAAATTGCCAGCATGCCCCACACCCCGTCCCGTCGTTAGGTGACTAATGATAAGCCAAGTACGACATCATATGTGACAGGGTTTTACAGAAGCAGGCGCCAGCCGCGACACGACTGACGCCTGTATTGCCACGGCAACTCAGCTCTGCGGCGCCACTCGCAACTCGACCACATCCGGGCGTTTAAGCATGGCGTAGAGCACACCGGTCAGCAGGCTGCCGGCAACGATGGCCAGCAGGTACAGCAAGGCATGGTTGATCGCGTTGGGGATCAGCATCACGAACAGGCCGCCATGCGGCGCCATCAGCTTGCAGCCAAAATACATCGACAGGGCGCCGGTCAGGGCGCCCCCGGCGATGCTTGCCGGAATGACCCGCAACGGGTCTTTGGCGGCAAACGGGATCGCGCCCTCGGAAATGAAACACAGGCCCAGCACGAAAGACGCCTTGCCGGCCTCTCGTTCACTCTGGGCAAACTTGCGCCGCGCAAGCAGGCTGGCGATGCCCATGCCGATCGGCGGTACCATACCGGCCGCCATCGCCGCCGCCATGGGCGCGTAGCTCTGCGATGCCAGCAAGCCGACCGAGAACGCATAAGACGCCTTGTTGATCGGCCCGCCCAGATCGACGCACATCATCGCGCCAAGCACCACACCGAGCAAAATGGCGTTGGCGGTGCCCATGGTTTCCAGAAACTGGGTCAAGGCACTGAGCATCCCTGCCACCGGCCGCCCCACCACGTAGATCATCATCAGCCCGGTAAACAGGCTGGCCAGCAGCGGAATGATCAGAATCGGTTTGAGTGCTTCGACGCTGGCCGGCAAACGCGCATAACGGTTGATCAGTTGCGCGCTGTAGCCGGCCAGAAAACCGGCGACGATCCCGCCAATGAAGCCCGCACCGAGGGTACTGGCCAGCAAGCCGCCGATCATCCCCGGCGCCAGCCCCGGCCGGTCGGCGATGGACCAGGCGATGTAACCGGCCAGCAGCGGCACCATCAGTTTGAACGCCGCCTCACCGCCAATCTGCATCAGGGCCGCCGCCAGAGTGCCCTGCTCCTTGAACGCTTCGATGCCGAACACAAACGACAAGGCAATCAACAAGCCGCCGGCCACCACCATCGGCAGCATGAACGACACACCCGTCAGCAGGTGTTTATAGACGCCATTGCCCTCGCTCTTGGTCGCTGCCGCGCTGGCTTTACCGTGGGTTTCGACCACTGCCTCGCTCAATGCTTTGCCGAGGATCGCTTCAGGTTGCTTCAGGGCGATACCGGTACCGCAGCGGTAGATCCGCTTGCCGGCGAAGCGCTCGGTGGCCACTTCAATATCGGTGGCCAGCAGCACCACATCGGCCTGTTCAATGGCCTCGGCGCTCAATGGGGTACGGGCACCGACCGAACCCTGGGTTTCCACTTGCAGCTCGTGGTTCAGGCGTTTGGCAGCCTGTTGCAAGGCCTCGGCGGCCATGAAGGTGTGCGCCACGCCGGTCGGGCAGGCGGTGATGGCCACAATACGCGCGCCCTGCGCGGCTGACTGCACGGCCGCCGCCGGGCTGCTCGCCGGCTGGAAAGGTTGTGCCTGCGCGGCGGCGCCCTTGAGAAACCCTTCGGCATCCTGCAACGCCTGAGCGGGCGCAGCCTGGTATAAGCGTTTGCCGGCAAACCGGCTCAGATCCAGAGGGCCGGTGTACACGGCAACCACCAGATCGGCCTGCTCGATGTCTTGCGCCGACAGACAACGCTGCGGCTTGTGCGGGTCGACCACCTCGACGCAGGTCGACCAACCCAGGCGCTGGGCTGCCGCGTCCAGCAAGCGGGCGCTGAGTACGCTGCTGATCTTGCCGTTGGGGCAGGCCGTGACTATGGCTAATTTCATTACCCTTTCCTCTTGTTATTCTTCGCTCAGGCTGCGCACGGTCACGCCGCTCGCCAACGATTCAAGTTGTGCGGCATCGCTGATGCCGAACCCGATCTGGGTCACCGCCAACGCCGCGACTGCCGTGGCGGTGCGCAGCGCCTGTTGCGGCTCATGGCCATTTAGCAGGCCGTGTAACAGCCCCGCCAGCAATGAGTCACCGGCCCCCACCGTACTGGCCACACGAACCTTGGGCGGTCGCGCATGCAGCGCTGCGCCAGCGCGGAACCAGCACAGCCCCTCGCCACCCTGGGAAATCACCACATGCTCGATACCGTGGCGCTGCAGCTCGCGGGCCGCCGCCGTCTGCGCGGCAACGGAGTCAAGCGGCACAGCAAGCACCTGGGCCAGCTCTTCGGTGTTGGGCTTGATCAGCCACGGCGCAGCTTGCAGACCGGCGCGCAGCGCCTCGCCACTGGTGTCGAGGGCCACTTTGACACCCTGCTTGTTGAGCATGCCCAGCAAGCGTTGCAACCACTGTGGCGTTACGCCGCGCGGCAGGCTGCCGGCCACCACCACCGCGTCGAACTGTCCGGCGATCCGCTCGATACGCTCAAACAGCGCATGCTGCGCCTCGCTACCGACCTCAAGACCCGGCCCGTTGATATCGGTGATTCGCCCATCGGCTTCGGCCAGCTTGAGATTGCTGCGCGTCTCGCCCGGCACCCGGACAAACGCATCGACAAAGCCGCGTTGCTCGAACAATCGATCAAACGCCTGAGGGTTATCCAGGCCAAGAAACCCCGACACGGTCAGTTGATGGCCCAGATCAGCCAACACCTGGGCGACGTTGAGTCCTTTGCCCGCCGCATGGGTGTGCATCGCCTCGCTGCGATTGACCTCGCCGATACGCAGTTGCCCCAGCTGGACGGTCAGGTCCAGTGCCGGATTGAGAGTAACGGTCAGAATCCGCGCCATTCAGAGAGCCTCCACCAGTGTACGCACGTGTGTGGCGCTGCTGGCTTTCAGCGCCTCCCGGGCCAGTGCCTGAGCGCTCGACAGGCTGAGTTCGCGCACGCAGGCCTTGACCTCGGCAATGCTGCGCGCCGCAACGCTCAGCTCATCCACCCCAAGACCGACCAGCACCGGCACGGCCAGCGGATCGGCGGCCAGCTCGCCACACACGCCGACCCACTTGCCTTGGGCATGCGCCGCCTTGACGGTCATGTCGATCAATTGCAGGACCGCCGGGTGCAGGCCGTCGGCCTGGGCTGACAACGTCGGGTGACCCCGGTCGATGGCCAGCGCGTACTGGGTCAGGTCATTAGTGCCTACGCTGAAGAAGTCCACCTCCTGGGCCAGTACCGGGGCCAGCAGGGCGGCAGATGGCACCTCGACCATGATGCCCACTTGCAGATCGCTGACCGGAATCTCGCGGCGCAGGCGCTCAACCATGTCGCGGCCCTGACGCCATTCTTCGACACTGCCGACCATCGGGAACATGATCCGCAGCGCACGGTTATCGGCAGCGCGCAGCAGGGCACGCAATTGCGCCTCCATGATCTGCGGGCGCTGCAAGGTCAGACGGATGCCGCGCACGCCGAGGAACGGGTTCTCTTCCTTGTCGATGGGCCAGTACGGCAGCGGTTTGTCGCCGCCAACATCCAGCGTGCGCACCACCAGCGCACGGCCGCCCAGATCATCCAGCACCCGCCGGTATTCGAGTTCTTGGGTCGCTTCGTCCGGCGCCTGGTCATGAGCCATGAACAACAGCTCGGTACGCAACAGGCCAATACCCTCAGCACCCTGCTCCACGGCTGCCGGTGTGCCGCTGCTGTCGCCGATGTTCGCACACACCTCAACCCGATGACCGTCGCGGGTCTGGGCCGGCTCAAAGCGTGCAGCGAAGGCAGCCTTGAGGCGCTGCTCGCGGGCGTCACGCTCATCAAGGGCGCGCTGCACCACAGCCTGATCCGGTGCCACGGTCAGGCGGCCACGTTGCGCATCGAGCAGCAACGGCGTGCCCGGCTCGATCAACAGCACCTGCTCACCGGCGCCCACCAGCGCGGTGATGCCCAGCGCACGAGCGACAATCGCGCTATGCGCCGTGGCGCCACCGCGTGCGGTAAGAATGCCGGCTACCCGTTGCGGGTCGAGGCGCGCCACATCGGACGGGCCAACCTCATCAATCACCAGCACATAAGGTTGCTGCGGTTCGGCGACCTGCCGCACACCGCACAGATGGCCAAGCACCCGCCGACCGACGTCGCGCAGGTCAGCAGCCCGCTCGGCGAGCAGGGCGTCATTGAGTGCTTCCTGGCGCGAGGCCGCCGACTCGATAACGCCATCCCAGGCGGCGGCGGCGCTGGCACCGCTGTCCAGGCATCGCAATACCTCGGCGCTCAGTTCCGGGTCGTCGAGCATTTCCTGATGGGTAACAAAAATCTCGCTGATCGCCTTGGCCTGGCTGCGCTGAATCAGTTGGCCGAGCTCGTCGCGCACCTGAGCCAGGGCGTTGTGCAGACGCTCGCGCTCGGCAGCCGGCGATTGGCCTTGCTGCGGGTAGTCGAAGGTCGGCGTTACCTGCACATGGGCCGGCCCCAAGGCAATGCCCGGTGACGCCGCCACCGCAGCGATCACGGCACCGGCCGACGGCGCCGCTACGCTAAGAGGCGTAGCCGCCTGCAACACGGGCGCAGCTGCAGGTACGGCAGCCAGCGGCTCGACCTGCTCGCCCAAGCCCTGCTCCACAGCCGCCAGCAACGCCGGCAAGGCATCGCTGGCAATACTCGGCTCAGCCACGAACTCCAGGGTCTGGCCACGGCGGGCCCCCAGGCTCAGCAGCTTGCTGAGGCTCTTCGCCGACACCGCGGTTTCGGCACTTTCCAGTACCCGCACGCGAATCTCGCCATCAAAGCCCTTGGCCAGTTGCGCCAGCGCTTTGGCCGGCCGGGCATGCAGACCGTGGGCGTTGGCCAGAACGATCTGTGCAGCAGGCCACTCGGGCGGCACCTGCCCCCCCAGCGCCTGCAACACCGTGCGGCTATTGGTGGCCTGGCCCAGTTCCTGGCCGCGGCCCTCGATCAGCAAGGCACATAGACGCTCAAGCAGCGCCTGGTGCGCCTCGCCCAGGCTGGCCAGACAGAACAAGCCAGTCAACGGCTGGCCCAGGTAGCGCAGAGGCTTGTCCGGGGTTACAAACGCCAGCCCCGGACGCTTGACGGTCTGCTCACTGTGCAACCACCACAGGCCGTCACCCAGTGGCAGGGCTTCGACCTGCTGCAGGATTGCGGCAAAACCGTTATTGACACAATCGGCCTTGCGCAATAACCGCGCGCCCCGCCAGACCAGCTCTTCGAAATCCTCCACCGACAGGCCCAGGCTGATCATCTGCGCATCCAGGGCCAGTTCCTGCGGGGCGCCTTGCAATAGCTTGAGCAGATCCTCTGGCGTTCTGGCGGCACGCAATGACGGTCCCAGATCATCTTCGCCCAGCGCCCGGGTCAATAATTGCAGCAGGCGCAGGTGCTCATCGGAGGTGGCCGCGATACCGATCGCCAGATAGACGATCTGCCCATCGCCCCAGTCCACCCCCTCGGGAAACTGCATCAGACGCACCCCGGTGGTGTGCACCTGATCACGGGTCTGCGGGGTGCCGTGAGGGATGGCAATGCCCTGCCCCAGAAAGGTCGAGCCCTGTTGCTCGCGATCTTGCAAGCCTTGAAGATACCCAGGGGCAACCAGACCGTCAGCCACCAGATGATCGGCCAACAGTTGCAGGGCTGCGGATTTGTCCGCTGCCACCTGGGCCATGGAAATCTGCTCCAGAGCGAGTTCGAGCATGCCTGACTCCTGTTTGGCGCCAATACGCCGCTTGATTCTTGTTTTAGAAATTCTGTTGCACAAATACCGACAGCGTAGAGAACAGATTCACCGTCCGCCTTACAGTTTCAGCGATAAGTGATTAACGTAAAAACTTGCCTGCTGAAACGTTTAATCTAAACTTATGCGGCACATTACTCGATTCTTTGCACAGGTTGAAGCCCACCGGGCCGATTCGCTGCGACGCTCGTCAAATAGTTCGAGCATTCGTCGTCACCCATGGTCTGCTGTAAAGATCACGCCGCTTGGGAGAGAATCCCTGCGGCCATGAGGCAACCAAGACAAAGGAATCTTCGGTGAAACTTAGTGATATCGCGCGTCTGGCAGGGGTTTCAGTCACGACCGCCAGCTATGTGATCAACGGCAAGGCTGAGCAACAACGCATCAGCCCGGCCACTGTGGAGCGAGTGCGGGCGGTGGTCGAACAACACGACTTTCGCCCCAACCCTCAGGCGGCAGGCTTGCGCAGCCGGCACAGTCGCACCCTGGGCTTCATCCTTCCGGACCTGGAAAACCCCAGCTACGCACGCATTGCCAAGCTGCTGGAACAAGGTGCCCGCGCCCGTGGCTACCAGTTACTGGTCGCCAGCTCCGACGATGACCCGCTCAGTGAGCTGCAATTGCTGCAATTGTTCCGCGCCCGCCGCTGCGACGCGCTGCTGGTCGCCAGCGGCTTGCCGGCCAGTGATGATAGCTACCGCCAGTTGCAAAGCCAGGGCATACCGATCATTGCCATCGACCGCGAGATGGACCGTGAGCTGTTCTGCTCAGTGGTCAGCGATGACCAGCAAGCCAGCCAGCAACTGACCCAAAGCCTGCTCAAGACCCGCCCGCAGCACATCGCCCTGATCGGCGCACGCCCGGAACTGAGCGTCAGCCGCGAACGGGCGGCCGGTTTCAGTCAGGCGCTGGAAGGCTTCAGCGGCCAGGTCATCATTGAACAGGGTGATGCGTTTAGCCGCGCCTGCGGACAACGCCTGACCGAGGAACTGCTGCAACGCCTCGGGCACCTGCCTGACGCGCTGGTGACCACCTCCTACGTGCTGTTGCAAGGGGTATTTGATGCCCTGCCGCGCCATGCGACACCGCATCTGGGCACCTTTGGCGACACCCAGTTGCTGGATTTCCTGCCGCTGCCGGTCAACGCCATGGCTCAGCAACACCAGTTGATCGCCGACAAGGCACTGGAACTGGCCCTGAGCGCCATCGAGCAGGAACACTACCAGCCCGGCGTACACGCCATACCGCGCACGTTCAAGCAGCGGATTGGCGAGGTCTGAGCGTGCAGTTGATCGATACCCACACCCATCTGGACTTTCCAGAGTTTGACGCCGACCGCGCGGCGGTGCTGCGCCACAGCCTGAGTCTGGGCGTGCAGCGCATGGTGGTGCTTGGGGTCTATCAACGCAATTGGCAGCGGCTGTGGGAACTGTGCCTGGCCAATCCGGCGCTGTACGCGGCCTTTGGCCTGCATCCGGTGTATCTCGACGAACACCGGCCGCAACACCTCAACGAGCTGGGCGACTGGCTGACGCGCCTCAAAGGCCATGGGCAGTTGTGCGCGGTGGGTGAAATCGGCCTGGACTTCTTTTTGCCCGAGCTTGATCGTCAGCGTCAGCAAGCGCTATTCGAAGCGCAACTGGGCCTGGCTGCGGATGTTGATCTGCCGGTGCTGCTGCACGTGCGCCGCAGCCATGCCGAAGTAATCGCCACCCTCAAGCGCTACAAACTCAAACGCAGCGGTATCGTGCACGCCTTCGCCGGCAGTATCGAACAAGCCCGGGAGTACATCAGGCTGGGTTACAAGCTGGGCCTGGGCGGCGCCGCCACCTGGCCGCAGGCGCTGCGCATGCATCGGGTGCTGCCGCAGTTACCGCTCGACAGCCTGGTGCTGGAGACCGACGCACCGGACATGGCGCCGGCCATGCATGCGCATCAGCGTAACAGCCCGCAATACCTGCCCGATATCTGCCGGGCGCTGGCAGCGCTGATGGGCATCAGCGCCGAGCAACTGGCCCAGGCCAGCACCGCCAATGCCATGCAGATACTAGGCTGGGCCAGCCAGGTTCAAACACCGCGGCAGTGACTCAGAACAGCAGCGTCCACAGGGCAAAACCTGCGTACCAGACAACGGCCGAGCGCACCAGCAACTCCCAGATCAGATCCAGGCTGTTGACCGCACTGATCCCGACAGTCGGCGCCGGTACTTCACTGGCCACACAGCCGATGCGGGCGACCAGACGCGCCGCGCTGATGTTCCAGTTCAGCAGTTCCTGCAACAGTTCCCGGCTGACGGCGGCAAAGTTGCCGACCAGCGCGAAGCTGGCCGCCAGCAGGCGTACCGGGATCCAGTCGAAGGCATGGCGCAATTGCCCGGCACGCTCAGCCACTGGCTTGCTGCTGGCCTTCTCGGCGCTCAGCGCCAGCAAGCGATACGCCAGCGCAGCCACGGGACCGAGCAGGGCATACCAGAAAATTACCGCGAAAAAGCCTTGGTAGGCCTGCCACAGCAGTTGCGCCTGCACACCGGAGATCAGTTGCTGTTCATTGTCGGCCTGGACGTGCAGATCCCGTTCGGCGACATGCACCGCCGCCTGCACATCACCGCGTCGGCACGCATCACGAAACGGTCCCAATGCGGCGAGCACATCACCGCGGCCCAGGCTGTAGATCAACACCAGCAGGTGCACCGGCAACAGCATCCAGCCGTAGGCAACCGAACCAATGATCAGCATGGCCAGGTGCAACACCAGCACCGGCAGCAATACGACCAGCGCCAGTACCAGCCAGGGCTGCCGCGCGGTACGCGGCGCCGCTTCGAGCCGTGCCAATTGCTTGAGCCAGGCATCGTCACGCTGGACCTGTCGGCGCAGAGCAGAAAATTTTTCGATCACAATTGCCAGCAACAACACCAGAAAACTCATTCGTTACCCCCACACACCTGCTGCACAGCCTGTCGAAAACGCTCCCAGTCGAAGCACGGCCCCGGATCGGTCTTGCGCTGCGGGGCGATATCACTATGCCCGCAGATACGCTCGACGGTGATGCCCGGCCAGGCCTGGCGCAGCTGCCGGGTCAGCTCGACCAACGCCGTATATTGCAGATCGGTGAAAGGCTGATCGTCGGTGCCTTCCAGCTCGATGCCGATGGAAAAGTCATTACAGCCCTCACGCCCCTCGAAGCTTGACACTCCGGCGTGCCAGGCACGCTCCAGACAAGACACGAACTGGCTGACTTCACCATCACGCTCGATGAGAAAGTGCGCTGAAACACGCAGTTCGGCAATGCCTTCGAAATACGGATGCGCGCCTGGGTCCAGACGGTTCTGGAACAAGGCCTGGACATGGCCGGTCTTGAAACAGGCGGGCGGCAGGCTGATATTGTGGATTACCAGCAGCGAGATTTCGCCTGCGGGCCGCGCATTGAAGTTGGGCGACGGGCAGTGGTTGATCCCGCGACACCAACCGCTTGCGGAGTCCAGTTGCATGAACACTCCTTGATGGACGTTTGGACAGCCGCCAGTATGCCCTTGCCAGGGCGTTTTGCGACAGTTGCAGAACGCCCTCCACTTGTGTTCAGGCGCCCTTGCCCCTGCGCAGGTTGCCCATGACCGAGGCCAGCGCACGGTCAAACAACAAGGAATCGTCCAGCACTCGCACCGAGCCGCGGCGGAACTCCACCGCCAGGCCCATACGGGTCTTTTCCAGGACTTTCATGCCAGTGCGGTTGACGAACACATAGCGGCCACCCGGCTCGACGATGGCGGCCAGCTTGCAACGCAGCTTGTGCTCTTCATCCTCCTGAATCTCGACCCACATCCCGACATTAAGCCGGTTGACCTGCAGCAGACCGGCGTCATCGACGGGCAATGACTGCAGCGGCTCGCTGAACAGTTGTTCTTCCGGCGCAATGAGGACGATTTCCTCGACCACATTGATCATCGGCGCAGCGTCATCAGTTGCCAGCGGCGCTTCGGTCGCCCCCTGCTGATGCCGCGACAGACGCTGCAGTGCCTGCATGTGCAGCACTTCCAGCTGGCTGAAAAATTCGCTGGTGGCAAAAGGGTCGAAGGCCGCACTGGCCAGCCCTTCGCGCAACACCTTGAGCAGCCCCGGGACCTGCTCAAGCAAACGCTGGCGAGCCTCGGGTTCCTCGTGCGGCTCGACGCTCCAGATCAGATCGTCCACGGCATCAAGGCCGGCCTGCCATTCCTGGGAGACCTCACCGTGCTTGAGGCAGGTCAGCAGCAGCACCTTGCTCCAGGCTTCCTGAAGCAGGCGCACAACAACCTGCGGCAGGGTTCGGCCCAGCAGCCGAAGGTTCAGCTCCTGCTGCACACGCTGACGGGCCAACTCAGCTCGCGAACGGCCTTCTTCGGCATCGCGGGTGCGTTGTTCAAGCAACTCGCTGCGGCGCCGCTCATCACTGGTAAAGGCGAGGAAATCCGCCAACAGCTCGGAGAAGATCGCCGTGTCGTCGACAAAGTCATTGAGCAGCCGCTGGACGATATGCTCGACCCGCAGGTACAGCGAATCACGCTGATAGTCATCACGCCCGCCCCAGCCCAGCGCGGCAGACGCGATCTCGTTGAGCAGACGACGCGCCGGATGGCTGCCACGGCTGAAAAAGCTTTTGTCGAGCACCGCGACCTTGAGCATCGGGATCTGTAACCGGCCGATCAGCGCACGCAGCGAAGACGGCAGATTACGGTCGTCCAGGATGAATTCGAACAGCATCGAGATCAGGTTGATAACGTCTTCATCGCCGCCACCGACGATCCGTGACTTGCCGCTGCGCACACTGACGCGGGTCAGCAGTTGTTCAAGCTGCTGACGCAGGTCGAAGTCTTCGACCTCCTCGCCAGACGGTACGTACTGCTGCAGGTGCGACAACAGGCGCAGCAGGTCCTGACTGGAAATCGGCCGGATTTCGGCATTGGAATCATGCCGAGGTGCCAGGCTGCCACGCAGATGCGCCAGCAGTTCCTGCATTGCCTCGAAGACTTCCTGAACGCCTTTGTCGAGCTTCTCGGTAGCCTGAACCAGCGCCGGATCTTCCAGCCGCGCAGTACGCTGCTCGCGCTGCCCGCGATCGGTCATGCGCCGCGCCGGCAGGGCTTTCATGTCAGGCAGGATGCCCGTGGCGATCAACAACTGGTTGGCTTCTGCGTACAGCTGATCGGCATCGGCCAGAACGTATCTCTCGAACAGCTTGAGGATGATCAGCTTGACCCGAATTTCCACCCCGAAGCTGCGCGCCGATTGCAGAAAGAAATCGCACAGCAGCATGGGCCCCAGCGGATTGCTCTGGTCGGTGATGGGCTGGGGGACCAACTGGTTCAGGCGCGCGGTCAACTGACCAAGGGCCAGGCTGTCGCGGCTCATGACCTTGGTCACCATGGCATCAACCGCCACGGTGCGCTCCAGATCGTCATTATTGACCAGTTCCAGCTTGTCGAAGACCACTGGCCCCGGCAGCACAGGCTCGGCGACCTGGTACTGGCCCAGAACCAGAAACGCTTCGTAGAACTTGTCGACGAAGGTTCGCTCGATGCTCTTGCGCTTGAGGCGCAGATCACGCATGGCCTCGAAGAAGTGGTTCTGCTCGCTGTTGTTACGCGCCCGATCAGCCATCTCGAAGAGGGTGTCGTCAGCATTGTCAAACAGCCTCTGCAAGGCGTCCTTGAGCTGCTGCGCAGCCTTGTCGCGCACCTGCAACAACACGACAGGCAAGCGAGCCAATGGCGTCTGGGTCGCCTGCAACGGCACCGCTTTGCTCAGTGGCACAACCTTTTCGTCGCTTTGCATTGTATCTCCTGACAGGAATTGGCTCTCGGGTGCACCTGGAAACTGCTGGCGTTACACCCGCAGAGGCTGTGTGAAACGACTGCGCTCGGCCTTGGCAGCTCAAACCCACAACCAATGTCAATCTCATGACGTCAATTACAAGTCGTGATTATCTTGCAAGATCCGTTCGCAATTCCATAGGGGAATCCCTGCCTCCCCCCGTAGACCACAAATTTGCTGATCTGTCGCAAACAGCGCCCTGAAACCGACCAACTGTCATGCGCCGCCCCGGCAAAAAATCGCCGGTCAAGGCCTGCCATGGGTGGGTAGCGGCAGTGGCGTGCCTTATACTCGGCCGACTTTGTGAGTGGAGCCCGCTATGCCGAATGTACGACTTGCTGCCCTGACCGCTGAAATCGAAGCCAACGTCCGTCGTGCGTTGCTTGAGGATGTCGGCAGCGGCGACATCACTGCCCAGTTGATCCCGGAGAGCCGTCTGGCCAAGGCCACGATCATTTCTCGCGATAATGCGGTGATATCCGGCACGGCCTGGGTCGATACCGTGTTCCGCCAGCTTGATCCACGGGTTGCAGTGCACTGGCAAGTTGCCGACGGTGACCGGGTCAACGCTGACCAGATTCTGTTTCATCTTGAGGGGCCGGCCCGTTCATTGCTCACCGGTGAACGCAGTGCGCTGAACTTCCTGCAGCTGTTGTCCGGTGTCGCCACCCGCGCGCGGTTCTTCGCCGACCTGGTAAACGGCACACAAGTGCAATTGCTCGACACCCGCAAGACCCTGCCGGGCCTGCGTCTGGCACAAAAATATGCAGTTACCTGCGGTGGCTGCCATAACCACCGCATCGGCCTTTACGATGCATTCCTGATCAAGGAAAACCACATCGCCGCCTGCGGCGGCATCCCTCAGGCCGTTGCGGCCGCACACAAGATCGCGCCAGGCAAACCGGTCGAGGTGGAAGTCGAGAGCCTTGATGAGCTGCGCGAAGCGCTGGACGCCGGCGCCGATATCATCATGCTCGACGAGCTGAGCCTGGATGACATGCGCGAAGCGGTGCGCCTGAACAATGGCCGCGCCAAGCTCGAAGCCAGCGGCGGCATCAGCGAGCAGACCTTGCGGGTGATTGCAGAAACGGGGGTGGACTATATCTCTATCGGCTCGATGACCAAGGATGTCAAGGCGGTGGACCTGTCCATGCGTCTGAGCCTGTAAGGCAGCCATCGCATCTATAGCAGGAGTCAGCACCATGCAACAGTGGTTCGTAGTGAATGCGGGCAAGCAGTTGGGCCCGATGGATGACGCAGCGGCTCGACTGATTGCCCGGGAAGCACCGGGCGCCTGGTGCTGGACCGCAGGCATGGCCGATTGGCAGCTGATTTATCAGGTGCCACAGGTGCGTGCCGTGAAAAAGGACGGCATCACGCCTTTCCCCGACCCGACTGCTGACATGCTGCAGCCTCGGCCCACTGCAGTGCCGCCGCACAGTGCACCGCCCGCACAGCCCTCCGCCCAACCGGTTCCAGCGGCAGCCAGCCCGGCGTCTGGCGCCTCCAGTGGTTATGGCGCCCTGGCAGTGACCGAGGGCGTTGACTTCAAGCTGTACGGCAGCGAGACGCAGTTCGTCGAGCTTGAGCTGGACCGTGGTGAAAGCGCCGTGGCCGAAGCCGGGGCGATGATGTACAAGACCTGCGACGTACAGATGGAAACCATCTTCGGCGACGGCAGCAGTCAGTCCTCCGGGCTACTCGGTTCATTGTTCGGTGCCGGCAAGCGCATGCTCACCGGCGAAAGCCTGTTCACCACGGTGTTCTCGCAACAGGGCGCAGGCAAAGGCCGGGTGGCCTTCGCTGCACCCTACCCCGGCACCATTCTGCCGCTCAACCTGCGCGATTTCGGCGGCAAGCTGGTGTGCCAGAAAGACAGCTTTCTGGCCGGGGCCAAGGGCGTGTCCATCGGCATCCAGTTCCAGAAAAAGATCCTCACCGGGCTGTTCGGCGGTGAAGGCTTCATCCTGCAGAAACTCGAAGGTGACGGCTGGGTGTTCGTGCATACCGGCGGTACGGTAAGGCGTATCGAGCTGGCACCTGGGGAATCGCTGGATGTCGATACCGGTTGCCTGGCAGCCATGACCCAGAACGTCGATTACGACATCCGCATGGTCGGCGGTATCAAGTCGATGCTGTTCGGTGGCGAAGGCGTGTTTTTCGCCCGCCTGACCGGTCCCGGCACCGTCTGGCTGCAGAGCCTGCCCTTCTCGCGCCTGGCCGGACGCATGCTGGCGGCCCTGCCGGCTGGCAGTGTGGGCCGCAGCGAACGCTGATCGCTGCAGTCAAACGTCCACGTCAAACTCCAGGAGGCGCCATGCTGATTTCCCAAGGACAACGTGTCCCGCTGTCGAACCTGATCTCGGGCCAGACATTGACCCTGACCCTCGCCATCGACTCGCCACATGTCATTGACTATGTGTGCTTCGGCGTCGACGCCAACGGCAAGCTGTCAGATGATCGCTACATGATCTTCTTCAATCAGCCGGCCAGCCCGTGCAATAGCATCCAGCAGCAAGGCAATGAGTTTCGCCTGAACCTGAGCAGCCTGCCGGCCAGCATTGATCGGCTGGTGTTCACCGCCTCGATCGATGGTGCAGGCACCATGCAGCAGATCCGCGCCAGCCACTTCAGTATCGGCGAGGCGGGTCGCGAGGTTGCCCGCGGCGAGTTCTCCGGCAGCAGCTTCAACGCCGAAAAAGCGATCATGGTCATTGACCTGTATCGCAAGAACGGTGAGTGGCGGCTGGCTTCCAACCTGCAGGGCTACAACGCAGGGCTCGATGCCCTGGTGGTGCATTTTGGCGGCGAGGTCGCCGATGAGCCTGCTCCGGCGCCGGCACCTGTCGTGGCGGCCGCGAAAATTTCTCTGGAAAAGAAAGTGGCCGAGGCGGCTCCACAACTGGTCAGCCTGGCCAAGAAAGCCCAGGTCAGCCTGGAAAAGGCGCAGTTGACCGATACCCGTGCCCGGGTCGGGCTGGTGCTGGATGCTTCCGGCTCCATGAACGGCCAGTACTCCAGAGGCCATGTCCAGGAAGTCGTTGACCGTCTGTTGCCGCTGGCAGTGCATTTTGACGATGACGGCGCGCTGGATTGCTGGGCCTTTGCCGCAAAGCCAATGCGCTTGACGCCGGTCACCTTGAGCAACTTCCGCGATTTCATCAAGACCGACCATGGCGGCTGGCGCGACTGGGAACTGGGTTCACGGGTCAATAACGAACCCAAGGTCATGCGTCAGGTGATCGACTTCTACAAGCAGTCTGGCGACCGTACCCCGGTGTATATCCTGTTCATCAGCGATGGCGGCGTATCGCAGAACCGCGAGATCATCAAACTGATGAGCGAAGCCGCCAGGCTACCGATCTTCTGGCAGTTTGTCGGCCTGGGCGGGCATGGTTACGGGGTTCTGGAGAAGCTCGACGACATGGAAGGCCGAGTGGTGGATAACTGCAATTTCTTCGCCCTCGACCGACTGGACGAGATTGCTGAAGAGAAACTCTATGACCTGCTGATGGAGGAGTTTCCTGACTGGCTGAAGGCAGCCAAAAGCGCAGGAATTCTCTAATAAAAAAACCGCCATCGAAGATGGCGGTTTTTGTTTACCGATCAGGATCAGCCGATCGATACACCATGAGCTTCAGCCAGTGGCTTGAGGCCGCCGGCGAAGCCCTGGCCGATGGCCTTGAACTTGAACTCGTCGTTGTGACGATACAGCTCACCGAAGATCATCGCGGTTTCGGTGGAAGCATCTTCCGACAGGTCGTAACGGGCGATTTCCTTGCCGTCAGCCTTGTTCACAACGCGGATGTAGGCGTTGGAAACCTGACCGAAGCTCTGCTTGCGTGCATCGGCGTCGTGGATGGTCACAGCGAACACCAGCTTCTTCACGTCGGCAGCCAGGCCGGTCAGCTTGACCAGTACCGACTCGTCGTCGCCTTCGCCAGCGCCGGAGCGGTTGTCGCCCAGGTGCTCGACCGAGCCATCAGCCGACTTCTTGTTGTTGTAGAAAATGAAGCCGCTGTCGTTCAGCACCTTGCCATTTTCACCAACGACGAAGATCGAAGCGTCGAGGTCGAACTCGGTACCGTCAGTCACGCGAGGGTCCCAGCCCAGGCCAACAGTGATTTCCGACAGACCAGGAGCTTCTTTGGACAGAGAGACGTTGCCGCCTTTGCTCAGACTTACAGCCATTTGCGTGTTCCTCCAGTGAATACAGATAAAGCCTGAATCAGAAATTCAGGCCGAGATTGTTGGCAACAGCGCGCAGGCCACCGGCATAACCCTGGCCGACAGCGCGGAATTTCCACTCGCCATTGTTGCGGTACAGTTCGGCGAACAGCATGGCGGTTTCGGTCGAGGCATCTTCAGCCAGGTCGTAACGTACGATCTCGCTGCCGCTTTTCTCGTTGACCACGCGAATGAACGAACCACCCACCTGACCGAAGTTCTGCTTGCGCGAATCGGCGTCATGGATGGTGACCACGAACACGACTTTCTCGACGTCGGCCGGTACGCGGCTCAGGTCGACCTTGATCACTTCGTCGTCGCCGTCACCGGCACCGGTACGGTTGTCACCGGTGTGCTCGACGGAGCCATCAGCGCTCTTGAGCTGGTTGTAGAAAATGAAATCCGCTTCACTGCGGACCTTGCCACTGGCGCCGATCAGGAAAGCACTGGCGTCCAGATCGAACTCCTGACCGTCGGTGGCGCGTGGATCCCAGCCCAGGCCGATCAACACATTGGTCAGGCTCGGGTCAGTCTTGGACAGCGAAAGGTTGCCACCTTTTTGCAGAGTCAAAGCCATGATTGGGTAATCTCCTTTTTCCAGTATTTACGCTTTTGCAGCCGGTTCTTCGTCTTTGGCCGGGAACAGTACGCTGGCCAGAATACCGATGGCCAGTACAACCATGACGACGATCAGGCTGGTGTTCGGGCTGATGCCGTAGCCGTGGCCGAAGATGTGATCGGTTGCGTTCAGGCCCAGTTTGAAGGCGATGAAGAACAGCAACGCAATAACTGCTTTTTCCAGGTGCACCAGGTAGCGCTTGAGTGCTTCGAGGACGAAGTACAGGGTACGCAGGCCCAGGATTGCGAACAGCATCGCCGAGTAGACGATCAGCGGCTCACGGCTGACAGCGATGATCGCCGGTACCGAGTCGAAAGCGAACAGCACGTCGGAGATCTCGGCCACAACCACACACAGAAACAGTGGGGTTGCAAACAGAGCACCTTTGGCCGCCAGAGTGATACCGGCGTTTTCAGGCTTCTTGATCTCTTCTTCGAGTACCGAACGGCGCACGAAGAAGTTGTGGCCGTGCAGCTTTGGCCAGACCGGGAACAGTTTCTTGGCGAAGCGGTAAGCCATGTGCTGCGAGTAGTCGATCTCTTCGTCGTCGTCATCGCCGGCACGCAACATCATGATTGCGGTCCAGGCAACGATGATCGCAAACACCACTTCGACCCATGGGCCCAGGGCCAGCAGGCCGGTACCGATGGCCACGAAGATGCCGCGGAACACAATGGCGCCCATGATGCCCCAGTACAGAACACGATGGCGCAGGCCATCGGGAATCTTGAACCAGGCGAACAGGGCCATGAACACGAACAGGTTGTCGACACTGAGGACTTTTTCCAGCGCATAGCCGGTAAAGAACAGGGTCGAAACTTCTGAGCCGTGCTGGAAGTACAGGAACACGCCGAACGCCACCGAGATGGCGACCCAGAAGATCGACCACAGAGAGGCCTGGGTCAGGGTGATCGGCTTGTTGCCGCGGTGCGAAAAGAGGTCGATGATCATCGCGCCAACGGCAAGACCGATAAATACGGTCATTGTCAGGGGCGGGAAGCCGATAGCAGTGCTGCTTTCCATTTAACAGAGTACCTCGAGGGATATAGATTACAGATCGAAGTCGGCCGGGTTCAGGCCCAGTTCGCGACAAATGATCCGGCACACCTGGCGCTCGCTTTCTTCGAAACTGCCGTCGGCACCACCAATGGCGCAGCAGACGCGAATCAACAGACGCGCAGCATCTTCCTTGTTCTTGATCTTGCCAATGGTCTTGAGTGCTTCGGCACGACCGATCTCGACATCGAATTCGAACTTGGAGCAAGCATCCTGGAAGGCCTTGATGACATCTTTCATGTCAAAGGCTTTGAGTTCCTGGGAGTTCTGGATGAAACCCGCCATCTTCTGCTTCTCGGCGGAGCTGATATCACCATCAGCAGCCGCGACCAGCGCACATCCCGACACAACCGCATCAAGGAATTCGCGGTTCTTGTACTTCGAGACCTCAGAGGCGAGTTTGTCACGCGCCGCTGTTGCATTGCTTTTCAACCAGTCCAGCATTCTATCCCCCTTTGGAGCGGCACGGCCGCCCCAACACTCTTAATTACGGAATCCACGTGGGCACCTCTAAAAACTACCTGCGTGGCCATCGCGTTGTTGAAATCAGGCTAAAAGTGCTCACTTACAACCCGTAAGCTCCGCTTTTTAGCCTGATTTCGCCTGGCGCTGGCTGCCTCGCCTACGTTTTTAGAGGCACCCACTGACATCAACGACATTCACTTCGAGCCAGCCGCCCAGCGCATACCCCAGTTGTAAGCCTTGTCCATATTGCTGTGGCCGTTATGGAAATCAACCCGGCGAGTCACCTTGACCGCGCCGTTGTCGTTTTCCAGCAGGGCGATCGCACACATGCCCTGGCGACCGCCCTCCTCGTTCAGACGCACCTCGATCGGTGGCTGGCCTGGCACGTGGATCGTGATCACCCCGTCGGTTTCCTTCCAGTTCGGTGCGCCCTCGTAAATGAAGGCGTAGATCAGGATCCGGCGAATCTTGCTCCAGTGGCTGCCATTGATATGCAACCACTCACCCTCACTGACAGAACCGGTACGGTCGTCGCCCATCAGCTTGATGTAAGGCTCTTCCTGCAGCGAACCGAAGGCATTGCCCAGCGCCTGCACGGCGCCCTTGTAACCGTCCTGCAGCTCGAACAGGCAGCCGACATCGAGATCGATGGCATTGCTTTTGAGCCGCGAGAAAAAACCGCCCGAACCTTCGCTGCGGCGGTTCCAGTTCAGGTTGACGCGAATTTCGCCGAAACCGGCACTGGTCTTTTCCAGACTGATCGAGGCGCGTGTCTTGTCCAGCGTGATCTTGCTCAGGCTGACCGTGGGTTTGGCCGCAGGTGCCGGTGCCGGAGCTGGAGCTGGAGCTGGAGCTGGAGCTGGAGCTGGAGCTGGAGCTGGAGCTGGAGCTGGAGGCTGCACCTCGGGAGCCGCCACCTCAACCCCGAAGTTCTTCGCCAGCGGCTCCAGGCCGCCAGCAAAACCCTGAGCAACGCAGCGGAATTTCCAGGCGCCCTGACGCAGATAGAACTCACCAAGAATCAGTGCGGTTTCCTGCATGCCCGAGGTGGAAATTGCCGCCTCAAGACCGCCGCTGATGCTCACCTGCAAACGCGAGACCTTATCGAAACTGGCCTTGTTCTCGTGGATGGTTGCGGTCAGTGCAACCTTCTCGATCGCCGGGTCCAGTCGCGCCAGGTCCAGATTGAAGCGCACCTTGCCGGTAGCGCTGTCGGTCAGTTGCACAGCGCCGCCGTTGACGCTGGTCTGGCCGTAGAAACACATGTCCTGGTCGCCACGCACCTTGCCGGTATTGGTCAGCAAAAATGCAGAGATGTCGATTTCAGCACCTGCCAGAGGCGAGTACTCGACGTCGACCGTCAATGGGCCGGCCGCTACTGGCGCGTTGGCGCCTGGGACAAGGTGGGTCATGCGCGAATCGCTCCAATGGCCAGATCGACCAGATCGTCAGCGGTACGGCCGTTGGTCACCTGACCGACTGCGGTGAAGTCCCAGCCGCTTGCGGTACGGGTCAGGTAGGACATGACCACGCCGGTGTGATGGCCTTTCTCGGACAGGTCGAAGCGACCCAGCTCGTTGCGCGAGCCATTGTCGACGATACGGCAATAGGCGTTGGCGACCTTCTCGAAGGTCTGCCCGGTGAACGAGTTGACGGTGAACACCAGGTACTTGACGGTGCCCGGCAGACGCTCCAGGTCGACGCTGATCGTTTCGTCGTCACCGGCGCCTTCGCCGGTACGGTTGTCGCCGGAGTGCTGGATGGCGCCGTCGCGCGATTGCAACTGACGGAACCAGACCAGGTCCAGCGGCTTTTTGTCGGCGTCGAGCATGATGCACGAGGCATCAAGGTCGATCTCGCCACCGCCGCCGAGCAGTTTGCCGAAGAACCCGCTGGCTTTCTCGGGATCCCAGCCCAGGCCCATGCTGACCTTTTTCAGGCCCGTGCCGGCGGTCTTTTCCAGCGAGATTGTCTGGTTTTTTGCCAACGTGAGTGCCATTTTTCGCTCCCTTGAACTACGGTAGTCGGATTAAAAGCGTGACAGCGTTACCGCGATGGCTCATCAAAGCCATCACGATTGTGTAACTTGGCGTTAATGGCCGCCTTGGACGGGGTTTTGGGCAGGGCCTTGTAGCGCCCCCGCTGCCACGCCGGATGGAAATGTCGCCAGTGGGCATCCTGGGCGGCGGCGAGCAATTCGTGGTCACCACTGGTGTCGCCCCAGGCGCGCACCCGGAACTGGCTCAGCGGGCCGTAGACACCTTCAAGACGGCTGACCTTGGAATCACGTCGGCAATTGCTGCCTTCGATCAGCCCGGTCAGCTTGCCATCGACAATCTCAAGGCTGGTGCCGATCAGCTCGACCTTGAGGCGATCAGCAAACGGGCGCAGAACGATTTCTGGCGATGCCGAGCAGAGCGTCACAATGGCGCCCTTTTCAAGCTCGGCTGCCACGGAAACCAAGGCGGTCGGGCGCATCAGGCGATCCCACCACGCGTCGCAGAAGGCTTGGGCCTTTTCCTCGACCCACTGGGCTTCGACGCCGCTGAGGAAAGCTTTGATCAATCGCGCTTTCAACTCGTCGCGGGTCACGCGCCGCGCCAGATAACCGAGACCGGGCAGCACCATGCGCGCCATGCGCGAGGAAAATGTCCGCTGACCGAAGGCGAACTTCAGAAAAGGTACGAAGCTGTCATGCCGGGTCAGGGTTCCGTCAAAATCGAACACCGCCAACAGGCGCTCCTGCACCTCAACTTCCAGATCGGGTTCTATCACTGGCTCTGTCATTTAGCTAACCGCCTCAGCGAGTCGAATGCTGGCATCCACGATTGCAGCCGGCGCCGGCAACACGCCATGCCACTTGGCGCGCTCCATGATGCGGGTTGCCCACTTGTAATGGGTGGCCGGCTCACACATCGCGTCGTTGTACTTGAACACCGCAGCCGCCGCAGAGTTCAATATCATCCGTGCAGAATTCATATCTTCCAGGCTGACCCGCAAGGCGTTCTGGATGGCGGTGATCTGCGAAGGATGGATCGCGGTCTTGCCCACCAGGCCATGGGAGATGTCCAGTGCAAGCTCCTGCTCAAGAATTTCCGGGGTTGCCAGTTGTTCGAAGACCGGCGCGGTCAGGGCAAAACCCAGCGACCCCATGACCCCCGCCAGCATTGGAATCACATAGCCCATCGGCGTGCCATACAGCGTCATGGCCGGATTGCGTCGCAACCCCAGGCACCCCATCAGGTCATTGCCGCCAATGCGCAAGGCAATGATGCGCTGATCGAGACTGCCCTTGAGCGCCTGGCCCAGGTCAGCCATGGCCAGCGGATTGAATACCTCAGGGGTTTCCAGGGTCGGCATCAGCGCCAGCGCCGGATTGGTCACTGCCTGCTCCCAACTGCGCAGGTTGCCCAGCGACAGCTTGGGCACCACGAAACCGTCCACATGGCGCATCAGCGGCCAGTCGTTGAGCACCGCCGCCATCTGCGCATCACGAGGCCGCACGAACAGCAACGGGCCATTTTCGGGACGCCCGCCGACAGTCTCGATACGCAGCAGCACTTCACGCAGGTTATCCAGCGCCGTGGCCACATCAACCGGCGCCACGGCATCTTCCAGACACACCACCAACGAGCGGAGTTCGGGAATCTTGCGGCCAAATACCACCTCGAGGATATCTTCCCGGGTGGCCGGCATGTAGAGGGTCGCGCCCAGCGCATAAGGCGAAAAAAGGGCCATCAGCTGAGACTCCGAATAATGGTTGCCGCCCGATAGGGCCCCAGCGCAGCACCAACCTGCTCGACCGGGACGCCCGCCCGTTCGGTCAGATGCAACAGTAGCTGCACGTCACTGTCACGCTTGTCGCGCACCAGTACATGATCAGGTACCCGGCGCATGACTGCCCGCGTCGCTTCCGCAATACCCGGTTTGATCCGGTTGAAGTTGCTCACTGCAAACCGCACCGCCAGACCATCAATGGCCTGCCCCGCCGCTGCCTGCAACTGCCCAGCCTGGTCTGCCGACCATGGCTGCGCCGTGGTTACGGCAGGCAATTGCCGACGCAGACCGTCAATCCGGTCGACAAACGGCCGGGTCACGTCGTGGGCCTGCAAATGATCGTAGACCACGCAACCATGCAAACCGGCCTCAGACGGCCAGATGGAGCGCGAGACCAGCCCGGAAACGGTAGCACCGAGAATCCCGGAAGGAATGACCCAGTCTTCGGCGGAGGCCGCCAGCCAGGCGCGGCCGCAGGGATCGGCGAGCACCACCAGCCGGGGCGGCCCGCTGAAACGCGGGTCTTGCGCCAGGCTACGTTGTACCTCAGCACTGATTGCGCCTTTGCCGGTCCAGCCGTCGACGAACATGATCGACTGCGCGCCATGAGCCTCGATGATCGTCTTCAGGGCAAGCTGATCGATGCCCCGGTCGCGGATGATACTGATGCCGTAATGAAAGACCTGGCGCCCCAGGTCGCGCAGGGCGCGGCCCAGCAGCACGCCCAACGGCAGGCCGGCACGCACGAACGACACCAGCACGATCTGCGGCCCGTGGCACTCCCGGTCAAGGGCTTGGGCAAGTGCCTGGACATCTTCGGCCATACGCTGACCGTTGTACGCCAGGGCGCGCTCGTATAGCTGCTGGTGCTCAGGCGTCGGCGCCTGTTCCTGGCTGATCATTTCCGAATAGTGCTTTTGCCGGGTCTGGATCAACCGCTCTTTTTCTTCGACGCCGGTGACTTCGATGTCGACACTGCGCAGCAGAAACTGCACGTCGTCCTCACGGTAGCTGCCGCTGCCGACGGTGGGCATGCCCTGAATCGGACCGCGCACCGGGCCGTGCCGCGGGTTACTCACCGGTCGCCTCCAGAAACACCCGGGCCAACTGACTGCGGGCCGGGGTTGCCCACCAGTGACATTCGTTCATGAAGTCCAGGTCAGTGATGCTGTCGCCAAAGCCCAACACCGGGCGCTCGCCATGCACCGCCCGGTCGCGGCGCAACCATTCCTGCACGGCATAGCGCTTGGCCAGACCATCGGGCAGGAATGCCAGGTTGTTGCCATTGCCATGCACATGCATGCCGTCGAGCAGGCCACGGGTCTGAACTTCAGCCAGCACCCGCTCAAGGATCCGGTCGTCGCTTTCGTTGTGCTTGGTGACGACGTAATGGAACAGGCGCGCCTCCTCCACCACCCAGCCGCGCAACGAAAAACCCAGTTCCTGACCAATCGCCAGGGTCGCGGCGCACAGCTCGTGCAAACGCATCTGATAGCCCGCCAAGGTTTGCTTCATCTGCTCGTTCCAGTCCTGATCCACCCGGCCGCCGGCATCGAGCATCACCCCGCCATGCGAGCAGATGGCGCCCTGCGTGAATGGCAGCTTTACCCGGCTGTAGGCCTCGACACTGCGGGCGGTCACCGGCACCACGTCGGCATTGGCCAGCATCCAGTTGACGAACGATTGCTGCACGTTGGTCATGTAGCCGTTGGGGTTACCGCTGATATCCACGGTCGCAGGGTGCTTTTCGATACCCGGCGCGGTCTTGCGCGCGGTCTGAAACAGCGTGTCGTCAAGGTCGACGAGAATCAGAGGGCGTGGATTACTCATCACAGATGACCTCGGCATTGAGTGCTTCGACCAGTTCGGCCGCGACGGCCTGAGCCGGGGTTTCGGTGCAGATCAGTACCCGGTCGTAGTGCCCGGGGCGGACGTTGTAGAGAAAATTGGGAATCCCCAGCCCGTAGTTGTCAGCGAACGACAAGGCATGCCCGATGGCATGGCCCAAAGCAATCGGCGAACGGCTGGTGGAGCTGAAATGCACATCGGCACCGGCCCGCTCCAGCCGCTCAGCCAGCAGGAACGGCCGCCAGACGAACTCACTGGTACCCACCACGAGGATTTTCTCCCCGGCCTTGACTTGCAGGTCCGGCGCCAGGCTGTCGTTGACCGAACGCACCCCCAGCCGGCCCCAGTCATTATCTGCCGACAATGACCAGTCACCCGCCGCCACGGTGCCTACCTGAGGCATTTCAGGCAATGGCGCCTCAGGGTCTTCGGCAAAGTGATAGTTACCCTGCAGCAGCGAAACCTGCTCGGTCTGCACGTTTGCGCTGCGGCTGACCGCGCCTGCCGACCAGTCGGTCAGCACACAGGTCACCAATCGCTCGATCCGCGTCAGGCCGGCCTCGACCAGCGCGTGATGCAGGTTGATGAAGGTCTTGCCGGTCGAGGCTTCGTCATCGACCAGCACCAGCGAACGCGCGGCAAGCATCATTTCGCGCAGGAGCGGGTCGACAGGCTGGTGAATCAGGTGGGCACTGGCATGGCTGTGCTCTTCTTCGAAACGGGCGAACAACTCAGTACCGGTTGGATGCCGGGTGCTGACCATGTACAGCACATCGTCGCGGGTCTGGCTGTAGGCGCGATGCACCCCGGCACCAAGGCCGACGGCAGTCTCTGCCATGCCGATGATCAGGACCGGCCCCGGCAGGTCCGCAGGAATCCGCGCGGCAAGGTCTTCGAAACTCTGCTGCATGACCGCCGGGCGCACAGGAATGTGCCGGCCCAGTACTCGTGAGACGAACAGAAAGGCACGCTTGGGGTTACGCCGCTCGGCAAAGCCGAACAGCGAATCAGGGGCAATGGAGGAGGCATCCACCGTCACATCGAGGCGTCCACGCATCAATTGGGCATGCAGCATGGTCGGTTGGGGAAGCGCCTGACGGCTGTTCATCGATCAAATCCTGGTTGGAGAAGCAAGTGTATCGGGGTGTACCGACCAATCAGAGTCAGCTACGGGAGGCTTCGACCAGCCATAACGCCGACTGTGCGGTACGGGATATTTCAGTTGTGCTGTAGGTTCTTTCCGGGCGCAGCAACGTCGTTGGTACCCGACAGGCTTGTAGAAACGCCACCAGCAGCGCGGATTTGACTGCAAAGTTCATATTCTGTGCGTCCGGCACGCTGGAGGTGACCATGCCGACCACCGCGCCGCCGCTGTCGAACAGTGGACTGCCACTGGAGCCAGGCTGGATCGGTGCGGTGAATTGCAACAGGCTGGCATCGCTGTGCAGGCCGAACAGGCTGGAAATACCGCCTTGGGTGACCTGCAGGCTGCCACCGGAAATCGACGCCAGCGGATAGCCCAGGGCAACGACGTTGTCACCCGCCTCGCAGCCCGGCCCTTCGCGAAACGGCAATGAGTGAAGCGGCGAGGCCCCCTGCACGCGCAGCAAGGCAATGTCATTGCGTCGGTCAACCACCACCGGTTCGACCTTGTAGCGGCCTTCCAGAGAGCTGATATGCAGTACGCTCATGTCTTCGATGACATGCGCGCAGGTCATCAAGTGCGCCGGCCCCACCGCGAATGCCGTGCCGGTCGCTGACTGATGTCGCGGTTCGTTCTGGCCACCGCTATTGGCACCGCGCCGCGGGTGGTAATCGCTGACCGTCAGGCCGATGTTGCGCCCGAATGCCGCCAGGCCATAGGCCGAGCCTTCGCTCAGGGCACGAAATTTCCATTGCTCATTGCGGCGGTAGAACTCACCGATGATGATCGAGGCTTCGCCGTTGTCGCGCAGGTCAAGGCGATACTCGATGTCGTTGTCGATCTGCAGGGCCACGCTGCTGACGTCACTGACCGGGCCGGCCGCTGCATAGACATAAACCATCAACAGCACCCGGTCGCTGCCGCCCGGAAGGTTGTCGAGGGTCAGGGTGCAGCCGACGTTTTCCGGGCCGCCGCTCCATTCCATCCAGCGCTGCTCATCATGCAGCAACGCGGCGTCGCCGGTAGGCTGGCGCTTCTCGTTGACCGGCAGCAGCGCCACGGCGGCAAAGTCGCCGAAAACCGAAGCCTTGCCGCTCTCCAGATTCCAGGAGCAGCGGGCATTGGCAAGAGCGATGTTTGCGCCAGGTGCCAGCACTTTCATACCGGTCCTCCTTGATGGGCTGAAAGACTGACTAATAGTAAAAATCTATTATTCACGATCACGCGAGAGCCCGTACAGCCACCGTAATGGCCTTCACGCGCATATTTGGCAACCAATTTGTTTCCGGTTCTTTCAGGCCAAGACGTCGACACGCAAAAATACCGGGCAAGTTGACGCCTGTTTCACGGGTATAACCGATACCGCCGGAATAACGCGGGTTAATTTCCAGCAGGTGCGGTTTGCCCTGCGCGTCATCGCGGGTCTGTACATTGACCAGGCCGTCGCAGCCGAAGTGTTCGGCTGCCTGCATCGCCAGTTGCACCGCTGGCGTATCGCGCTCAAAACTCTGATGCAGGCCCTGCTTGCGCCGCCCGACCCCGGTAATCACCTTGCCGCCTTCACAGATCAGGTCCACCGAACACTCACTGCCCGCCATGTACGGCATGACCAGCATCGCAGGGCGCTCGCCAGGTTGCCGATAGGCCTGCAGATAAGCGTCGAAGGTGGTCTCGCGCGCATCAGGGTTGGCAAAACAGCGGAACGCATCAACGCCGTCCTTGAAGCGCCAGAAGCCATGACCAAAAATGCCGACCGTTGGCTTGATGCATACCTCACCGTACACGCTCAACGCGGCGTAGGCCTCTTGCAATTGCTCGGCATTGGTTACCGTGATGCCCGGTATACAGGCCAGCCCGGCCTGCTCGGCGGCGGCGGTAAAACAGCTCTTGTCGTCTACGCTGTGGAAGGTTTGCGGCGACAGGCCGCCGGTGACCAGATCGAGGTCGGCTTCAGCGAAACGCTGACGATGGTTTTCATAAACACTGCCAATGCGTCCGGCCACCACGACCTTTACCCCCAGTTGCCGGGCCGTGCTGATCACCCAGTCGACCCGCTCGGCGCTGTTATGGGGTTCGCGCAGGGCGATGTCAGCCTGGCAGGTAATTTCCGGACGCTCCTGGCGATGCGAGGCAACGATACGTACCGACGCTGGCAAGGCTTCGCGTGCGCCCATGATGATTTCACGTTGGCTGGACTGCCCTTCCAGGAACCAGATCATGCAACTCTCCGTCGTTTGCAGCCATCCGTGATGGCCTTGTCGAATTTTGTAATAACTGATTTGCTGCAAAATACTGGAATTCAAGCAAAGTCGCGCGATTTCTAGTAGAAAGCCGCAGATTCCTGACACTCAAGCAATTCTTCAAAGAGGACAATGACATGAAGTGGCTCAGACGGTCGATCTGGCTGGTGGTTTTTCTGGTTGTGGGCGTGGGCGCACTGAGCCTGCATTACCTGCTGCCACGGCATGATGTGGTGCTGGTCACCGGCGTTGAAGTCAAACGCATGGACGCTGACGGCGTGATCAACGCCGAGAACCCGGCAGACGGCCCGACCCGTGACGTTTACTTCATTAACACCGAAGACCCGCAAACCAAGAAAGTCGTGGTTTACCGCAACGAAGACACCGGCTGGAGCTTCCCGTGGTACTTCAAGTTCGACTCGGCCGACCTGCAGGCCAAGGCCCAGGGCTACTCGCGTGACGCACAGCAACTGGTCCTGATCCGTCATTACGGCTGGCGTATCCAGATCCTGTCGATGTTCCCCAACATCACCGCCGTTGAGTCGACCAGCAGCCGTGACGAGCCCTTCCCGGTGTTCAACACCGTGTTCTTCACGGTGCTGATCCTGATCGTGCTGTTCAGCGCCCTCTTCATCCGCCGCCGGGTGCGCAAGCCACGTGTCGATGGCGTGGTTCGCAGCTGACCATCTGGGCGCGACAAGCCCCGCCGTTCAGGGCGGGGAAGGATAGCGCGGACGGCGTAGCCGTCCCCGGTTGAAGTAACATGGCGACACAGATGCCCCTCTATGGCGGTATTTCGTTACAAAGACCCCATGGGCATGCATCTTGAAAACACCGTGCCGTCCGCGCCTAATGTCGTCTTCATTGCTCATGGCTCAAGAGCAGCATGCAACGACTTCAAGCCTTCAAGTACGAACTCATGCCAGACGGCCGGCAGGAGCGGCAAATGCGCCGCTTTGCGGGTTCCTGTCGCTTCGTCTTCAACAAGGCGCTGGCGTTGCAGAAGGAACGCCACGAGCAAGGCGAGAAGAAGCTCGGCTATGCGGGCCTGTGCAAGTTGCTGACCGAGTGGCGCAATAGCCCGCAAGCCGCATGGCTGGCCGATGCGCCTGTTCACCCATTGCAACAGAGCCTCAAGGATCTGGAACGGGCCTACACCAACTTCTTCGCCAAGCGAGCCGACTTTCCCCGGTTCAAGAAGAAGGGGCAGAACAACAGCTTGCGCTATCCCGACCCGAAACAGATCAAGCTCGACCAGACCAACAGCCGCCTGTTTCTGCCAAAACTGGGCTGGCTGCGCTACCGCAACAGCCGCGAGGTGCCTGGCACGGTGAAGAACATCACCGTGAGCCAGTCGTGTGGCAAGTGGTTCGTGAGTATCCAGACCGAACGCGAGGTCGATGAGCAGCCCACGGCACAGGGTGCGGCAGTCGGCATCGACATGGGCATTGCCCGGTTCGCCACGCTTTCGGATGGCTCGTTCTACGCACCCCTCAACAGCTTCAAACGCCATGAAACCGCGCTGTGCAAAGCGCAGCAGGCGATGAGCCGCAAGGTCAGATTCAGCCGCAACTGGAAGAAAGCGAAAGCCCGCGTCCAGCGCATTCACTCGCGCATCGGCAATGCCCGCCGCGACTACCTGCACAAGTGCTCCACCACGATCAGCCAAAACCACGCGATGGTGTGTATCGAGGACTTGCAGGTACGCAATATGTCCAGGTCGGCGGCAGGCACGGCCGAGGCGCCGGGAAGAAACGTTCGGGCCAAGTCTGGCCTGAACAGGTCCATCCTCGATCAGGGCTGGTTCGAGTTCCGCCGCCAACTGGACTACAAGCTGGCGTGGCGCGGCGGCTGGCTGATTGCCGTGCCGCCGCAAAATACCAGCCGCACGTGCCCGTGTTGCGGCCATGTGTCGGCGGCCAACCGCCAGACGCAAGCGCTGTTCAGGTGTCTGGGATGTGGTTTTGAAGGCAACGCCGATGTGGTTGGCGCGATCAATGTACTAAGGGCGGGACACGCCCGGTTAGCCTGTGAAGTGAGCGCAGAGGTCATGGCGCCAGCAGCAGGAACCCACCGAAGCGACTCGGGGGCGGCTCGATGCCGCGCCTGAGCGCCGTAGGAATCTCCGGCCTTCAGGCCGGGGAGGATGTCAACGCTCCTGTATGCCGGCACGCAGAGCCCTCCGTGCCGGCTGCGTAACTGATAAACTCCCGCGCCTCATTCCTGTTCCTGCCCGAGGCGCTTTGCATGTCCTTCCTGAACCAGGCGCTCAGCGTCGCCCTCGACCGTCGTCAAGCGCTGCTGGCTGAACTGCATGCGCAAGGCACCGATTGCTACCGGTTGTTCCATGGCAGCCAGGAAGGTGCCGCAGGTCTGACCATCGACCGCTACGGCCCCCAACTGCTGATTCAGAGCTTCCATGAAAGCCTGGCGAGCGACGTCGTACCGGGGTTGATCGATACCGTCCAGCGCCATCTTGGGCTTGAACTGCTGCCGGTGTACAACGACCGCTCGGGCGGCAACTCCAGGATTGATCGCCAAGACAGTGTATTTCAGGCCAGCGAAGCGGCCTTGCAGGATAGCGTCGGCCATGAAGGCGGCTTGAAGTACCGGGTCCGTGCCAGACACCCAGGCCAGGACCCGCTGCTGTTTCTCGACCTGCGCAATGCCCGCAGCTGGGTGCGCCAACACAGCGCCGGCAAGAGTGTATTGAATTTGTTCGCCTATACCTGCGGGGTCGGCCTCAGCGCAGCAGCCGGCGGCGCCCGCGAGGTGTGCAACCTGGATTTCGCCGAGGGCAACCTGGCCGTCGGTCGTGAGAACGGCACGCTCAATCCGCAACTGCCACCGATGCAGTTCATCCAGTCCGATTACTTTCCGGCGATCCGTCAGTTGGCGGGCCTGCCGGTCACCGCCCGGCGCGGGCAGAAGCTGCCAGCCTATCCGCGTCTTTTGCCACGCCAATATGACCTGGTTCTGCTCGACCCGCCCGCCTGGGCCAAGAGCGCCTTTGGCACAGTCGACCTGTGGCGTGATTATCAGAGCCTGCTCAAACCGGCACTGCTGGCGACTGCCGAAGATGGCGTGCTGATCTGCTGTAACAACCTCGCCAAGGTGCCGATGGATGAATGGCAAGAACAGGTGCTGCGTTGCGCTGAAAAGGCCGGACGCCCCGTGCGCGAGTGGCAAGTCATCCGACCGGCCGATGATTTTCCGTCACTGGATAATCAACCACCGCTCAAAACGCTGGTTCTGCAGTTCTGAAGGCAGGCAAATATAGGGAATTTTCCTACGAAGCTGGTCGGCACTGGCTTGTGAACCGAAAGCGCATGCCATACTCCAAGCACCTCCTGCCAGAGAGAGCGCTGCACCAATGCCCAAAGGTCTTAAACGTATTATTGGCGCCCTGGTGGCGGTCTTCGTGCTGTACAGCCTGCTGGGCTTTTTTATCCTGCCGGGCATCGCACTGCGCGTTGCCAACCAGCAACTGGCCGAGTACGCCAGCGTACCGGCCCGCATCGAGCGCCTGGAGTTCAACCCCTACAGCCTGGAACTCAAGCTCTGGGGGCTGAATATCGGCACACCGGGCCAAGAGCAGGTAGCCCTGGAAAAGCTCTACGCCAATCTGCAGATCGACAGCCTGTGGAGCGGTGCCCTACATTTGCTTGACGTCGAGCTGGTAAAGCCGAAAACCGAACTGCTGTTCGACAAGAGCGGCCAATTGAACCTCACGCAGTTGTTCAAGCTGCCTGCCACTGAGCCATCGCCCGCAGCCGAACCTGCTGGCAAGCCCTTTGCCCTGCGCATTGACCGCATCAGGCTGGTCGATGGCTACCTGCACTTTCGTGACCTGCGTCCCGGCGAGCCGATCGAGTTTCTCTACGACCAGTTGAATCTGGAACTGAAAAATCTCAGCACCCTGCCTGAAGACAATACTGATGCCACCCTGGTGGCGGCCGGCCCTGACGGCGGGCAGATCGACTGGCAGGGCCGCTTCAGCCTGGCGCCGATTGCCTCCGAAGGCACCCTCAAGGTCACCGACAGCAAGATGAAACTCTGGTGGCCCTATGTACGTGACGCCGTGCCGCTGGTCTTGCAGGATGGCCGACTGAGCCTGGAAACCGGCTACAAATTGAATCTGGCCAAGAACACTGAGCTGCAACTGAGCAACATCCGGGCAAACGTGACGGCCCTGGCACTCAACGCCCCCGATGGCCGTTCACTGGTGCGTTTGCAAAACCTGGAGGTCAGTGACACAAGCCTGGATCTGGTCAAGCAGCAGGTAGTAGTCGGTAAAGTGCGCAGCCAGAAACTGGAAACCTGGGCGGCCCGTGAAGCAGACGGGCAACTGGACTGGCAGAAACTGTTCGCCGGCCAGCCTGCCCCCAAAAAGCCCGCCGCCGCCAAACCCGCCGCTGACGACAAAGCGGCCGAGCCTGCGGCGCCAGTCGCACCGGGCAAACCCGCTGAAGCTTCGCGGCCCTGGCAGGTGCTGGTGCGCGATGTACAACTGCGCAACTATCAGGTCCATCTCGCCGACCG
Organism: Pseudomonas sp. LJDD11; assembly: GCF_024584215.1. NCBI lineage: Bacteria > Pseudomonadati > Pseudomonadota > Gammaproteobacteria > Pseudomonadales > Pseudomonadaceae > Pseudomonas > Pseudomonas sp. LJDD11. Next base: position 73,980 of record NZ_JANJFL010000008.1, on the reverse strand, counting down.
GGTGCCAAGCGACCCCGTTGCTCTGGAACTGGGCCCGCTGAATCTCGACCTGCAAAATTTCGACAGCCTGAACAAGTCGCCCTTCAAGCTCAGGCTCGATACCGGCCTGGGTAAGCAAGGCAAGCTGACCGCCGCCGGCGAAGTGAATCTGGCCCCGGTCAGCGCCAGGCTCAATGTCACCAGTGAAGACCTCGACCTGCGCATCGCTCAAGCCTATATCAGCCCGTTCATCCGTCTGGAACTGCGCAGCGGCATGCTCGGCAGCGACCTGGCAGTGGATCTCAAGAGCACCGAGCCGCTGGCCCTGAGCGTCACCGGCAAGGCGCAGGTCAACCAGTTGCACGCCCTCGACACGCTCAAGCAGCGTGACTTCGTCAAATGGCAGCAACTGCTGCTGGGCGGCCTGAACTATCAGCATGGACAAAGCCTGTCCATCGACCGGGTCGATCTGCAGCAACCCTATGCGCGCTTCATGATCAACGAAGACCGCACCACCAACGTCGATGACTTGTTGATCCCACAGCCGGCCGAGCCAAAAACCGCGACCCGCAGCAAAAGCAGCGCCAGCGCGCAAAAGCCGCTGGGTATCCGGGTCGGGGAAGTGAACATCAATGATGGCTCGGCGTACTTCGCTGACTTCACCCTGACGCCGAACTTCGCCACCGCCGTGCAACAACTCAACGGCCGGATCGGCCCGATCGATAACAGCCACAACAAGCCGGCCCCCGTCAACATCCAGGGCAAGGTCGACCGCTACGCCCCGGTGGTCATCCACGGCAGCCTCAATCCGTTCAACCCGATGTCCAGCCTGGACATCGCGACCAGTTTCAGACGCGTCGAACTGACCACGCTGACCCCTTACTCGGGCAAGTTCGCAGGCTTTCGCATCCGCAAGGGCCGGCTGAACCTCGACCTGCATTATCAAATCAGCGAAGGCCGGCTCAAGGCCGAGAACACTGTGCTGGTCGAACAGTTGCAGTTGGGTGAGAAGGTCGACAGCCCGGATGCCCTGGACCTGCCGATTCGGCTGGCGGTGGCACTGCTCAAAGATCCCCAAGGGCGGATCTCTCTGGAATTGCCGGTGGAGGGTGACCTGAATAACCCGCAGTTCAGTGTCATGCCGATTGTCTGGCAGACCCTGCGCAATCTGGTAGTACGCGCCGCCCAGTCGCCATTCAAATTTATCGGCGGGCTGGTGGCCGGTGGCGGCTCGCAGGATCTGGGCAGCATCCAGTTTGCGCCTGGCTCCAGCAGCTTGTCAGGTACAGCGCAACAGGCGCTAGACAAACTCGCCGCAGCCCTCAAGGAGCGTCCGACACTGCGTCTGGAAATCGAGGGCACCAGTGCCCAAAGCAGTGACGGCCCTTTGATCGCGCGCCAGCGTCTGGAGCGTGAGTATCAATTGACCTACTACAAGATCATGCAGCGCCGTGGTGACAAGGTCCCGGCCAACGCCAGCCTGTTGCAGGTGCCGGAAGACGAAAAGGCACCGATGCTCGAAGGCATTTATCGCGCCCGGCTCAAGCAGCAACCACCGGCACAGTGGGAACAGCTTGATCAGGAAGCCCGCACCAATCAGCTACGCAATGCCATGCTGCAGTTCTGGAGCAGCAATGAAGTGCTGTTACGCGAGCTCGGTCAGGACCGGGCGAGCAGCATCAAGGATTATCTGGTGGGCAAAGCAGGACTGGAAGATGATCGGGTGTACTTCATCGACGCGCAACTCGGCAAGGCCCAGGCCGACGGCCAGGTCATCACCCCCCTGCATCTGGACAGCGAATAACCCATGAGCCGCTCTTTGACCTGCGTCACCCTGACCCTGACCGCACTGTTGGCAATCCCGGCACAGGCATCGACCATGCGCTGCGGCAGCCAGTTGATCAGCCTCGGTGACCATGCCTTCGAGGTCGAAAGAAAGTGCGGCACGCCGGTCAGCCAGGCGGTGATCGGCTCGAAGGAGAGCTTTAGCGGCAACTATCGGTATTCGGAACAGGTACGAATCGAGGAGTGGATCTACGGCCCTGATCACGGCATGTTTCGTTACTTGCGCTTCGAAGGCGGACGATTGATACGCATTGACAGCAAGCGCGGCCAGTAGCGCCAGTGACTTTTCAAGACTCCAATAGAACAGGCCCCGACTCAAGAGCCGGGGCCTGTAATGGCCACATCCGTGTGGCCGATCGCATGAACTTTCTACACCAGGCTCGGGCCTCCCTGGCCAGAACCCGTGTCAGATGCTCATAGTCGAACCGAATTATTCAGCTTTCAGCGCTTCAGCAGTCACCGACTTCACGCCTTTGATGTTCTTGGCGATGTTCACGGCAGTGTCCTTCTGAGTTTCGGTCACTTTGACGTCCGAAGACAGGGCAACCACGCCGTTAGCGGTTTCTACTTTGATGTCAGAGCCCGGAATGCCTTTTTCGGTCAGCAGGTCAGCCTTCACCTTGGTGGTGATCCAGGTGTCGCTGCCTTCTTGCTTGGCGTTTTCAACAGTCGTGTTGGCAGCCAGCATCAGCGGAGCCTGAGTAGCGGTCTGGGCGAATGCGCCACCGGTCATGGACAGAGTCAGAGCAGCGGCAGCAGCAGCGATAGCGAACTTCTTCATACGATGAACTCCTGTTTTTCTGAAAAACCGCGCCAATGTCTAGCGAGGGTTAACAGGTATATCGCAAGCGCTGTGCCAACTTTTTAACCCTTATAATTTCGTTATTAATCAACAAGTTAAAAATTAATTATAATTTGCGCATCGTGCAGATTGCCCGCTCGGCCGCTCAGGACGCTTGCAAGTTGCAAGTGTTACACCCAGCTGACAGGTTAATCCTTGAGCAGCTCAGCGGCTGGCGAATCAGATCTAGAAGCCCATGCTCAGAGTAGCGGTCACGGAGGCCGGTTCGCCGGCATAGTTACCGGCACTGGCGACCGTCTCGATGTAATCGCGGTCGGTCACGTTGCGGGCATTGAGCGATACCCGCAGCTGTTCATTGATGTCGTAGAACAGGCTCATGTCGATGCGCGCATAACCGCTGGCACTGTAGTTGTTGGCCAGGTTGCCATAACGCTTGCCGGCATAAATCACCCCAGCGCCCATACCCAGGCCTCGCAGTGGGCCGTTCTGCAACTGGTAGCTGGACCATAGCGAGCCACTGAGCACCGGAATACCTTCCAGGCGATTGCCTTCTTCAAGCTGGGTGTCCTTGATCAGCTTGGCATCGAGCACGGCCACGTTGCCGATCAGGTTCCAGCCATCGCTGATCTCGCCGCTTACATCCAGTTCGAGGCCGCGCACCCGCTGCTGACCGGTCTGGATCGAATAGTTGCTATCGGCAGGGTCTGTGGTGGACAGGTTCTCACGACGGATCTCAAATGCCGAAAGGGTGGCACTCATGCGCTCGGGAATCAGCTCGTACCTGGCGCCGATCTCGTATTGTTCGCCGGTTTCCGGGTCCAGCACGCTGCCATCGCGGGTCAGCCGGTTTTGCGGCGCAAAGGACGTGCTGTAGCTGGCATACAAGGCCAGCCGGTCAGTCGGCTGATAGACGATGCCGGCCCGCGGCGAAGTGTCCGACGGCTCGATATTGATATCGCTGTAGCTGCCGGTTGCCGTGTAGTTGCGGTTGCGCTGCTCGACCTTGTCCCAGCGCACACCAAGCAGCAGTTTCCATTGCTCACTGAGGTCAATCTGGTCCTGCAGATACAGCCCGTAGCTGTTCTGCCGCACCCGAGTGTCTTCACCAAAGCTGAACGGGCCAGGCTGTGCGCCATGCACAGGGTTGAAGATGTCCAGCGCTGCCAGATTGGCGCGCAGCATCCGCACTTGGCGCCTGCCATTGACCGTCTCGAAGCCACCCAGCACTTGATGTTGCAGCCCCCACAGCGATAAATCGGCAATGGCTTCGAACTGGGCGCTCAGCGAACGGGCCGACTCGTCGAAATCCGTCGCCCGCCGATTGGTCGTGCGGCCATCGCTTTGCAGCGATTGCTGGGACACGTTGAGCATGTGCTTGCTCGATTCATCCCAGCGAGTGACCTGACGCAGGGTCAGCCAGTCGTTGGCTTGATGCTCGATGCGTACCCAGGCAGCAGTCTTGTCGCTTTCAGCTCTGGACCAGGGTTCTTCAAGAAACAGTTTATGCCGCGAGTCGACCTTGCCATTGAGCGCCAGCAGGCCGCGGTCGTACTGGGCGTCGGTTTCGGTGTACTCCAGGCCCATCTCTACCCGAGTGAGCTCATTTGGTTCCCAGAGCAACGTCGGCGCGATGAAGCGCCGGTGGCTGTCGCGGTACAGGTCGCGGAAGCTGCCCTCGGTCTGCGTCGCAATGGCCAGCCCGCCGGCCAGAGCATGCTGGCTGTCCAGTGGACCGCTGAGGTAGGCCTGCAAGCGGCGCATGTCCCAGGAACCGACCTGCGCCTTGAGCTGGCCTTGCGGCGTATAGGTCGGCTTGCGGGTCACCAGGTTGATTAAACCGCCGGGGTTGCCGCGCCCGTACAACACCGAGGCCGGCCCCTTGAGCACTTCAACGCGCTCGATGTTGCTCAGGTCGCTGAGGATTTCCGGGCGGACCACCAGCGAGTTGGTCATCATCCCGTCCACCGCATAAGTGGTGTTCTGAAAACCGCGAATGAAGAAGCTCTCGGTAGTGCCGCCGTGAGTGTTGCCGCGCTGAATACTGCTGACGTTACTCAAGGCATCGCCCAGGCTGGTGATCTGTTGATCCTCGATCACCTGGCGGGTGACCACCTGAATCGACTGGGGGATATCGCGCAACGGTGTGTCGGTTTTGGTTCCGGTAGCGCTGCGCGCCGCACTATAACCTTCGACCGTGCCAATCGCCTGGCTGCCTGAATGCTGCCCGGAAATGTTGGTGGCATCGAGCTGCAGTGCCGAACCGTTGGCCGGCAACGCACGCAATGTGTAGGTGTTGCCAGCCTGTGGCACGGCCTCAAGGCCGCTGCCACGCAGCAGTTGCCCGAATCCCTGACTGATCGTCCACTCGCCTTTGAGTGCGTCACTGCGCAGGTTCTGGGTCACGACCGGGTCAATCGGTAGAGTCACCCCGGCTTTGGCAGCGAAGGCGGCGAGGCTTTCGCTCAGCGGGCCGGCTGGAACATCATAGTACTGCGTACCTTGCTGGGCATGGCTCTGCGGCGCCACGGCGATGCAGCTCAAGGCCAGCGCCGGAGCGCCGATGGCCCTGGCGAGCAAAGCGACACGAAACAGCGATGATGCGGGCATGAAGGGGGTTCCTGATGGCGTGTAAGTGCGTTTTCAGGAGGGAGGACACGCCACCGGCAAAAAACACGACAGGGTTTATCAACTTTTTTGCAGCGGCCCCAGCGTGACCCAATACCGCGTCACATAACTGACCTTCACCGGCAGGGTCAACGCCACTGCCGCCAGGACGCTGTCAGTGTCCTGTAGCTGGAAGGCACCGGAAATCAACAGCCCGGCCACTTGCGGCTCACAGCGGGTCCAGCCACGCCGGTAGCGCCCCAGCTCGGCGACAAAGTCAGCCAGCGGCATGCGTTCGACCCGCAGCACGCCGTCCAGCCAGTCAATGCCCCGCACCGGCTCAGGCAACGCCTGGACCGTGCGGGTCGTGACACGCGCCTGCTGGCCGGCAGCGACGTCCAGACGCACGCCAGGCGCCTGGTGCGGCACGACGGCCACCTGCCCCTCCAGCACTTGCAGCAGGTCGTGGTCAGCCAACTGGCGAACCGAGAACTTCGTACCGATCGGCCGGTAATTGCCAAGCCCGGACTCCACCGAAAACGGTCGGCCATCGGCTCGGCCGGTGGTGACGAAAATCTCGCCTTTGCGCAGCACCAGCATGCGCTCAGCCGGCGTGTAGCGAACGTCGATGGCACTGTCGGTATTGAGTTGCACCAGGGTGCCGTCAGACAGGCTGACGGTGCGGCGCTCGCCTACGCCGGTACTGATATCCGCCACCAGCGAAACCACCGCCGGGCTGCGCGATGCGGCAAAGCCCAGCGAGCCGACGACGATCATGGTGGTCAAGCTCTTGAGTGCCAGGCGCCGTTTAAGGTTGGCACTGCGATACAGGGTCGAGCGCCCGACTGCCGGAGGAATACTCTGCAATTGTTCGCTGAAGCGGTTGGCCAGTTGCCAGGCACGCTCGTGCTCGGCGTGCTGGCGTCGCCAGTGGGCGCAATTCTGGTGATCCTGCTCGGTTACATCCGCAGCCTGCAGCCGCAGGATCCATGCCGCCGCCTGGCGAGCAATCTCACGGTCAATCGGGACAGTCTTTGCACTCAAAGCCATTCACTCGAAGCCAGGACGATACATTCCTCGAAACCTTGTAACAGATAACGCTGCACGGTACGCACGCTGATATTCAAGGTCAGGGCAATTTCTTCCTGGCTATAGCCCTCGATCTGCGACATCAAGAACGCCTGACGGGCCTTGGCCGAGAGCCTGGAAAGCACCTGATCGACCTCATTGAGGGCTTCGAGAATGGCGGCCTGAGACTCAGCGCTGGGCGCCTGTTCGTCCGGCAAGCTGGCCAGCGCATCGCGCCAGGCGTCTTCCAGAGAACGACGGCGATACAGATTGGCCAGCAGACGCTTGGCAATGGTCGCCAGATAGGCGCGCGGCTCACGCAGATCTTCAGCCTGATGCGGGACACTCAGTACGCGCAGAAAAGTATCCTGGCTCAGGTCTGCGGCATCACTGCGGTCATACACACGACGGCTCAACCAACCGGTCAGCCACGCATGATGAGCGGTGTAGAGGCGTTGGACAGGCGCATAGTCTGCAGGTGTGGGCATGGAATGAGTAAGCTTTACTGATGAGAATGCATCTCAGTTTATACAGTCCGGCCCGGTGCCAGCAATCGTCGTACAACCTCTCAGGCTGATTGCCGCAAAATCTGCAGGCGAAAAAAATCCACGCCCCTTGTCTGGGGGGGGGTTTTTTTGGGCAGCCCGGCGGGCCAGACC
>NZ_JANJFL010000008.1:0-67013 GCF_024584215.1 Pseudomonas sp. LJDD11 | reverse complement strand
AATATCCGAAACAAAAAAAACCCCGCTCTTCGCAGTGGTGTCTTATTTTCGCAGGCAACCGGGCTGCCCAAGACAGCCCGATTCACACCTGAATCAGACGCCGGAAGCTTTGGCAGCCGCCACGTCTTTGATCGACAGTTTGATACGGCCGCGGTTGTCCACGTCCAGTACCAGCACTTCGACTTCCTGACCTTCCTTGAGGATGTCGGTCACTTTCTCTACGCGAGCATCGCTGAGCATCGAGATGTGAACCAGACCGTCCTTGCCAGGCAGGATGTTGACGAACGCACCGAAGTCAACGATACGCTCGACCTTGCCGACGTAGATCTTGCCGATCTCGGCCTCTGCGGTGATACCCAGTACGCGCTGACGGGCTGCTTCAGCGGCTTCTTTGGTTTCACCGAAGATCTTGATCGAGCCGTCGTCTTCGATGTCGATCGAAGCCTTGGTTTCTTCGCAGATGGCACGGATGGTCGCACCACCTTTGCCGATCACGTCGCGGATCTTGTCGGTATCGATCTTCATCGCCAGCATGGTCGGCGCGTTGGCTGACAGCTCGCTGCGCGACTGACCGATGATCTGGTTCATCTGACCGAGGATGTTCAGGCGTGCTTCCAGGGCCTGGCCCAGGGCAATCTCCATGATTTCTTCGGTGATGCCCTTGATCTTGATGTCCATCTGCAGAGCAGTAACACCGTTGGCAGTACCGGCAACCTTGAAGTCCATGTCACCCAGGTGGTCTTCGTCACCGAGGATGTCGGTCAGGACTGCGAATTTCTCGCCTTCCTTGACCAGACCCATGGCGATACCGGCCACTGGCGCCTTGACCGGCACACCGGCGTCCATCAGCGCCAGCGAAGCACCGCAGACCGAAGCCATGGAGCTGGAACCGTTGGATTCGGTGATTTCCGATACCACGCGGATGGTGTACGGGAACTGGTCAGCGCTAGGCAGCATGGCCTGTACGCTGCGGCGTGCCAGACGGCCGTGACCGATCTCGCGACGGCCAGCACCGCCCATGCGGCCGCACTCGCCCACCGAGAATGGAGGGAAGTTGTAGTGCAGCATGAAGCTGTCTTTTTTCTCGCCTTCCAGAGTGTCGAGCAGTTGTGCATCACGGGCAGTACCCAGGGTTGCAACCACCAGCGCCTGGGTTTCGCCACGGGTGAACAGCGCCGAACCGTGAGTCTTTGGCAGAACGCCGACTTCGATGTTCAGCGGGCGAACGGTGCGGGTGTCACGGCCATCGATACGCGGCTTGCCGTTGACGATGTTCTCGCGCACGGTGCGGTATTCGATTTCACCGAAAGCAGCTTTGACTTCGCCAGCCGACGGGCCATTCTCTTCAACGGCAAGACGGGCAACAACCTGGTCACGCAACTCGCCCAGGCGAGCATAGCGGTCGGCCTTGACGGTGATGGTGTAAGCCTGGGAAATGGCTTCGCCGAACTCACTGCGAATGGCATTGAGCAGGACAGTGTTCTCGGCTTCTGGCTGCCAGTTCCAGGTTGGCTTGGCGGCTTCGGCAGCGAATTCCTTGACGGCGTTGATCACGGCCTGGAATTCGTCGTGGGCGAACAGCACGGCACCCAGCATTTGGTCTTCGGTCAGCTCTTTGGCTTCCGATTCAACCATCAGTACTGCTTCTGCAGTACCCGCCACGACCATGTCGAGGCTCGAAGCAGTCTGCTGCTCGTAAGTCGGGTTGAGCAGGTAGCCGGTTTCCGGGTGGTAGGCCACACGGGCAGCGCCTACCGGGCCGTCAAACGGGATGCCGGAGATGGCCAGGGCCGCGGAAGTACCGATCATCGCAGCGATGTCCGGATCAGTCTTCTTGCTGGTGGAAACCACTGTGCAGACGACCTGCACTTCGTTCAGGAAGCCTTCCGGGAACAGAGGACGGATCGGACGGTCGATCAGACGCGAGGTCAGGGTTTCTTTTTCGGAAGGACGGCCTTCACGCTTGAAGAAGCCACCCGGGATCTTGCCGGCCGCGTAGGTTTTTTCCTGATAGTGCACCGACAGCGGGAAAAAGCCCTTGCTTGGGTCGGCGTGCTTGGCACCGACTACGGTCACCAGAACGCTGACGTCGTCGTCAACGCTGACCAGTACTGCGCCTGAGGCCTGACGGGCAATGCGGCCTGTCTCCAGGGTTACGGTCGATTGACCGAACTGAAACTTCTTGATTACCGGGTTCACGGTTTCCTACCTTTCATTTGTGGCTCTGGGGAAAATGTCTTCTTGCGAATTCTTGGGCAGCACGGGGAATCGGCCCCGATGGCAGTCCAGATAAAACTTGAGGCTGGAAGCCTGCCAGACACATCGGTTTGACCGATATGCCCAGACAGGCTACCAACCTCATATTTCTTTCCGGCCAGACGCCTGGCCCGTCAGTGACTGACGCAACCAGGCTTGGCGGAAAGAGAGTCACCACGCCGTGATTAGCGACGCAGACCCAGACGGCCGATCAGAGCACTGTAACGGCTCACGTCTTTGCCTTTCAGGTAGTCCAGCAGCTTGCGGCGCTGGTTTACCATGCGGATCAGACCACGACGGGAGTGGTGGTCTTTACCGTTGGCCTTGAAGTGGCCTTGCAGCTTGTTGATGTTGGCGGTCAGCAGTGCAACTTGCACTTCTGGCGAACCAGTATCACCGGCAGCTTGCTGGTAGTCGGTTACGATCTGAGCTTTTTCTTCAACGCTGAGTGCCATTTGGGCAATCCTTCAAGTCAAGGAGCCGTCCTTGCGGGACGATTCCAACAGGCCAAGGCCAAAGCCTCGTATTTAAAAAAGAGATGTGACCGTGCCTGTTGACAGCCACCCTCGCCCGCATGCCTGACACCAGCCATGCGGATTTCGGTCACTCTGACCGAATCAGTCGACGCGGCGCAATACGCCCGTCTTCGCTCACTTCACCGATACCGATGAAGCGGCCCTGGTGATCCTGTACCCGGACCATGCCGAACTTCGGTGCGTCCGGCGCCCTGACTGGCTGACCATGCAGCCAGTAGAAAGCGCTGTGCTCCGAGAACTTCAGCAATGGCCAGTCGAGCAACCCGCTGTCTGAGGGCATCAGGAAGCGATCAATGGCTTCGTTGCCGCCTTCGGCATGGGCTTGCTCAAGCTCTTCCAGCGTGACCGTCTGGGCCAGACTGAAAGGGCCGGCCTGGGTGCGGCGCAACTCGGCGACGTAGGCACCGCAGCCAAGACGCTCACCAATATCTTCCACCAGGGTACGGATATAGGTGCCTTTGCTGCAATCCACGGCCAGTCGTGCAGTCTCGCCTTCGCACGCCAGCAACTCCAGGCGCGCAATAGTAACAGAACGCGCCTCGCGCTCCACTACTTCCCCTGCACGCGCCAGTTTATACAACGGCTGCCCATCACGCTTGAGAGCCGAGTACATCGGCGGTATCTGGCTGATCTGACCGGTAAAATCCGGCAGGATCGCTTCGATATCCTGGCGACCAACGGTCACCGGACGGGTTTGCAAAACCTCGCCTTCGGAGTCTGCGGTGGTCGTAGTCTTGCCCAACTGCGCCAGCGTCTCGTAAGACTTGTCGGAATCGAGCAGGTACTGCGAAAACTTGGTGGCTTCACCAAAGCACAGCGGCAAGACGCCAGTGGCCAAGGGGTCGAGGCTACCGGTATGGCCGGCTTTCTCGGCATTGAGCAACCAGCGCACCTTCTGCAGGGCCGCATTGGACGTGAAGCCCAGCGGCTTGTCGAGCAGGATGATACCGCTGACGTTACGGCGGATACGTTTGACCTGAGCCACCCGTCACTCCTTGGAATCGTCTGAGGCGGAGCCAGGCTGGTGCTGGCTGTCCTCAGCCACGGCGCGCTCGATCAGGGCCGAGAGGTGCGCACCACGCGACACGCTCTCGTCATAACGGAAATGCAACTGCGGTACGGTACGCAGCTTCATTTCACGACCGATCTGCATGCGCAGAAAGCCGGCCGCCGTGTTGAGCACCTTGATGCTCTGGGCAACTTCATCATTGCCGTCCTGCCCCATGACCGTGACATACACCTGAGCATGGCTCAGGTCACGGCTGACATCTACAGCAGTGATGGTGACCAGCCCCAGGCGCGGGTCTTTGACTTCACGACGGATCAGTTGCGCCAGCTCGCGCTGCATCTGATCGCCAATACGTTGGGTGCGGCTATATTCTTTGGCCATTTTTGATACCTGTTACTGACCCTGGGCGAAACCCTGAAGGTCTGAAAGCGGCAAACGCCCGGCCTGACGTAGGTCAGACCGGGCGTTGCGTTCAGCTCAAGGCACGGTAACAACGCCGTGCCCGAAACCCGCGACTTAGAGGCTGCGGGCCACCTGGACTTTCTCGAAGACTTCGATCTTGTCGCCGACCTTGACGTCGTTGTAGCTCTTGACGCCGATACCACATTCCATGCCGTTACGCACTTCAGAGGCGTCATCCTTGAAGCGACGCAGCGACTCCAGCTCGCCTTCGAAGATAACGATGTCTTCGCGCAGAACGCGGATCGGACGGTTACGGTGGACAGTACCCTCGATAACCATACAGCCGGCGATCGCACCAAACTTCGGCGAACGGAACACGTCACGGACTTCGGCAACACCGAGGATGTTCTCGCGAACATCGCTGCCAAGCATGCCGGTCAGGGCCTTCTTGACGTCTTCGATGATGTCATAGATCACGTTGTAGTAACGCATGTCCAGACCTTCCTGCTCGACGATCTTGCGCGCACCGGCATCGGCACGCACGTTGAAGCCGAACAGGACAGCGTTGGAGGCCAGTGCCAGGTTGGCGTCGCTCTCGGTGATACCACCGACACCGCCACCGATGACCCGGACCTGCACTTCATCGTTACCCAGACCGCCCAGAGCACCTTGCAGCGCCTCGAGCGAACCACGGACGTCGGATTTGAGGACGATGTTGAGCGTCTTCTTCTCTTCCTGGCCCATGTTTTCGAAGATGTTTTCCAGCTTGCCGGCATGGGCGCGAGCCAGTTTGACTTCGCGGAACTTGCCTTGACGGAACAGCGCAACTTCACGGGCCTTCTTCTCGTCAGCCAGTACAGTCATCTCGTCACCGGCTTCCGGGGTGCCATCCAGACCGAGAATCTCGACCGGGATCGACGGACCGGCTTCCTTCACAGGCTTGCCGTTCTCGTCGAGCATGGCGCGGATACGGCCATAGTTGGAGCCCACCAGAGCCATATCGCCCTGACGCAGGGTACCGTCCTGAACCAGAACGGTGGCCACCGGGCCACGGCCCTTGTCCAGACGCGACTCGACCACCACACCACGACCCGGGGCCGATGGCGTAGCCTTGAGTTCCAGAACCTCGGCCTGCAGCAGTACGGCTTCGAGCAGTTCGTCAACACCGGTACCCATTTTCGCGGAAACCGGAACGAACGGCGTATCACCGCCCCACTCTTCAGACGTCACGCCGTGAACCGACAGCTCACTGCGGATACGGTCCAGATCAGCGCCTGGCTTGTCGATCTTGTTCACTGCAACCACCAGCGGAACGCCAGCCGCTACTGCGTGCTGAACCGCTTCGATGGTTTGCGGCATCACGCCGTCGTCGGCTGCAACCACCAGGATCACGATGTCAGTCGCCTTGGCACCGCGAGCACGCATGGCAGTAAACGCCGCGTGACCAGGGGTGTCGAGGAAGGTAACCATGCCACGCTCGGTTTCAACGTGGTACGCACCGATGTGCTGGGTAATGCCGCCGGCTTCGCCAGCCGCTACTTTGGCACGACGGATGTAGTCGAGCAGCGAGGTCTTACCATGGTCAACGTGACCCATGACGGTAACGACCGGAGCACGCGAGAAGGTCTCACCTTCGAACTTCAGGGACTCGGCCAGGGACTCTTCCAGCGCGTTGTCGCTGACCAGAGTGACCTTGTGACCCAGTTCTTCAGCGATCAGGTGCGCGGTTTCCTGGTCCAGTACCTGGTTGATGGTCACCGGGGTGCCCATCTTGAACATGAACTTGATGACCTCGGCCGCCTTGACCGACATCTTCACCGCCAGTTCGCCGACAGTAATGGTTTCACCAATGGCCACGTCACGGATGACTGGACCGGTCGGTGCCTGGAAGCCGTGAGCATTACGCTTCTTGAGCTTGGACTTGCCACCACGACCGCGACGGAAGCCATCGCTTTCTTCATCGGAGGTACGCGGTGCAACGCGCGCATTTGGCGCCTTGTCCTTGGCAGCAGGGCGGTGGGCGGCGCCTTTGCGCTCGCCGTCGCCATTGCCACGGGCCGGACGGTCCTCGCTGCGATGGGTCTTCTCGGGACGACGCTCTTCGCGCTTGCGCACTTCAATGGTCGTGGTCGCCGGGGTGTTGTTGGCGGGTGCTGCAACCGGTGCTTCACGCACAGGCTCAGGCGCAGCAGCACGCTCGACCGCTGCCTCGACCGGCTTAGGCTTGTCGGCCACCGGCTGCGGCTTGGCTTCAACGTTCGCAGGGCGACGTGCATCTTCTTCGCTGCGACGCTTGGCTTCTTCTGCTTCAGCTTTCTGACGAACAGCCGCTTCGGCTGCACGGCGCTCATCGAGCTCGCGCTTGCGCTCGGCTTCAATTTCTTCAGCGCTGCGTTGTACGAAAACTTTCTTCTTGCGAACTTCTACGCTGATGCTCTTGCTACCGGCCACACGCAGAGTGCTGGTGGTCTTACGCTGCAAGGTAATCTTGCGCGGTTCTTCCGCCTTGCTCTTGTGACCGCTTTTCAGATGCGCCAACAGCGCCTGTTTTTCGTTATCGGTCACTACTTGCTCGGCGGCGGTGTGCGGCAGACCTGCCTCACGCATCTGCTGCAGCAGGCGCTCTACCGGTGTGTCAACCGTCTTGGCCAGTTCTTTCACCGTGACTTGCGTCATGCACTTCTCTCCTCAGGCCGCGCCTTGTTACTCGAACCAATGGGCACGGGCGGCCATGATCAACTTGCCGGCACGATCGTCGTCGATGCCGTCGATGTCGAGCAGGTCGTCAATCGACTGCTCGGCCAGGTCTTCGCGGGTCAGGACGCCGCGCACCGCCAGTTCCATCGCCAGGTCCTTGTCCATACCCTCAAGAGAGAGCAGGTCTTCGGCTGGTTGGGCGTCTGCCAGTTTTTCCTCAGTAGCGATGGCTTTGGTCAACAGGCGATCCTTGGCGCGAGCACGAAGCTCATTGACGATGTCCTCGTCAAAGCCGTCGATGTTGAGCATTTCTTCCAGCGGTACGTAGGCGATTTCTTCGAGGCTGGTAAAGCCTTCGTCGACCAGAACCTGAGCCAGCTCTTCGTCGACTTCAAGGTCGTCGATGAAATTGCGCAGGATGTCTCCGGTCTCCGCCTGTTGCTTGGCCTGAATGTCCGACTCGGTCATTACATTCAGAGTCCAGCCGGTCAATTGACTGGCCAGACGTACGTTCTGTCCACCACGACCGATGGCCTGAGCCAGGTTGTCCGCGCCAACCGCGATGTCCATTGCATGAGCGTCTTCATCAACGATGATTGCCGCCACTTCAGCAGGGGACATTGCATTGATCACGAATTGTGCCGGGTTGTCGTCCCACAGCACGATATCCACACGTTCACCGCCCAATTCGCCCGAAACAGCCTGGACACGCGAACCGCGCATGCCAATACAGGCACCTTGCGGATCAATACGCTTGTCCTTGGAGCGAACAGCAATCTTGGCTCGCGACCCCGGATCACGGGAAGCAGCCATCACTTCGATCAACCCTTCGGCGATCTCCGGGACTTCAATACGGAACAGCTCGATCAGCATTTCTGGCGCAGTACGCGACAGAATCAGCTGCGGGCCACGGTTCTCAGTGCGGATTTCTTTTAGCAGCGCTCGCAGGCGGACACCAACCCGGAAAGTCTCACGGGAGATGATGTCTTCACGTGCCAGCAGTGCTTCGGCATTGTTGCCCAGGTCGACGATGACGCTGTCACGCGTGACCTTCTTGACGGTGCCGGAAATAATTTCACCCAGACGCTCACGGTAAGCGTCAACCACCTGGGCGCGCTCGGCTTCACGAACCTTCTGGACAATGACTTGCTTGGCGGTCTGCGCGGCGATACGACCGAACTCGATGGACTCGATCTTCTCCTCGATGACTTCGCCAGCCACAGCGCCCGGTTTGTGCGCCTGGGCCTGATCTACCGCGTACTGGTGTGCCGGATCATCAAGGTCTTCGTCCTCGACCACAGTCCAGCGACGGTATGTCTCGTAATTGCCGGTGTGACGGTTGATTTCAACACGCACATCGACTTCATCTTCATAGCGTTTTTTTGTCGCGGTAGCCAGTGCCAGCTCCAGCGCTTCAAAAATAACACCCGCCGGTACGCCCTTTTCATTGGACACCGACTCAACAACCAGCAGTACTTCTTTGCTCATCGTACGCCTCGCCTTTCGCAAGCCATTGGATCCGCGGGATCCGCAGTATCTGGCACGTCTTCAGTCAAACGTGGGAATGATGTTGGCCTTGTCGATCATGTCGATCGGCAACAGGTACTCATGGTCATCAACCTGCACCACGACATCCTGCTCCTCCACCCCGCGGAGAAGGCCCTGAAAGTTGCGACGTCCTTCATATGGCGAACGCAGCTTAATTTTCACTTGGTTCCCAGTGTGCAAAGCAAACTGTTCAAGTGTGAACAGTGGGCGATCCATGCCGGGAGACGACACTTCCAGCGTGTACTCAGAGCTGATTGGATCTTCTACATCCAATATGCCACTGACCTGACGACTGACGATTTCGCAGTCTTCCACCAGGACGCCGCCTTCCTTATCGATAAAAATGCGCAGCATTGAATGCCGGCCCTGGGAAACGAACTCGATCCCCCAGCATGTGTAGCCAAGTGCTTCGACCACTGGGGCCAGCATGGCCTGCAACTGTTCCAGCTTGCTCGACATCTGAACCCCCTCGTGCATGCTTTGAAAATAAAAAAATGGGCACAAGCCCATCAGTGAAAACGCCGCTGAACACCGACGTCATGTTCGGAAACCTCTAAAAATCGCATCTTTAGAGAGATCCGTTCTGTCCAGCTAACAAAAAGCCCCTTGATAGGGGCTCCGCTAAAACTGGTTGCGGGGGCTGGATTTGAACCAACGACCTTCGGGTTATGAGCCCGACGAGCTACCAGACTGCTCCACCCCGCGACAAAGCTGGGGGCGGATTATACGATCGATTACTTGACAGGTCAATCGAACATCCACCTACAAGAAAGCCCGCTAATGCGGGCCATCTTGTTTTATATGGTACCGAGAAGGGGACTCGAACCCCTACACCCTATGGGCACAACCACCTCAAGGTTGCGTGTCTACCAATTCCACCACCTCGGCATTACAACACTTTGACGACATCAACTGCATCGTCGAATTCTTGCTTACTTTTCCGGAGCCTGAGGAACATCGGCCGGGACAGTAGCTGCGGGCTTCTGGCCGTCAAGCATAGGAACATCGTCGGATGCCGGCTTTTGCTTGATTTCCATTACCGCTGGATCTGGCAAACCTACCTGATTCAGCTCTTGAGCTTTTTCTTTAGCAAAGTAACCTAAACCCAAGCTACTCAAGAAAAAACATGCTGCAAGTATAGCAGTAAACTTACTAAGAAAGGTAGCACTTCCTTGGCTTCCGAAGACAGTATTTGATGCACCCGCACCAAATGAAGCACCTGCTTCAGCACCCTTACCCTGCTGCATCAGAACCAGGGCAACAACACCCAGGGCACCCAGCAGATGAAAAACGATTACGACTGTTTCCAGCATATTGTCAGTTTCCCGCGGCGCGACAGATCGCACCGAACTCATCTGCATTCAGGGAAGCTCCACCAACAAGCCCCCCATCGATATCCGGCATACTGAAAAGCTCAGCCGCATTGGCCGCCTTTACACTGCCGCCGTAGAGAAGTCGCACACCTTGTGCAACCCCAGAATCATTTTCGGCCAGTTGCGCACGTATTGCTGCGTGCACCTCCTGCGCCTGCTCAGGTGTTGCCGTCAACCCGGTGCCAATGGCCCATACAGGCTCGTAGGCAACAACGGCATTGACCAGCGCCTGGATACCAAACGCCTTGATGACACTGTCAAGCTGCTGCCCGACCACCTCAAGAGTTTGACCCGCCTCGCGCTGTGCAAGAGTTTCCCCAACACACAACACCGGCACCAGACCACTTGCCTGAATGGCCGCAAACTTGCGATTGAGCACTTCGTCAGACTCGCCCAACAAAAGGCGTCGCTCGGAGTGACCAACCAGAACCAGCTTGCAACCCGCATCGACCAACTGAACCGATGCCGTCTCGCCTGTCAGGGCGCCCTGCTCAGCCTGAACGGCTGCATCCTGGGCTCCCACGACGATCGACGTACCTTGGAGCCCGTCGACAACTTGACCGATATGCAGACTCGAAGGAATCACTGCAACATCAACACTGCCAGGCAGGTCCTGCGCTGCGAGTCCCTCGACCAGCTCAGCGACGCTGGCGCGGGTACCGTGCATCTTCCAGTTACCAGCTACCATAGGGCGACGCATGCTTTACCTCGTCGGTCAAAGTGGGCGCAGATATTACCCAACCATTTCAAAGCTGGCAAGCCGTTTTCAGGAACAAACTTCATCGACCAGCCTGGCCAGTTCTTCGGCATAGGCCCGGACCCGCACTTCATCCTCACCTTCGACCATGACACGCACCAGCGGCTCGGTCCCGGACTTGCGCAACAACACCCGACCACGCCCCGCCATCTCATCGGTTACCCGGGCACAAGCTTGCTGCACGGATGGATGAGCGACCGGATCCAGACCGCCGGCGAAGCGCACATTGATCAACACCTGAGGGCATTTGCGCAGTTTCTGGCGCGCCTGAGCCAGACTTTCACCTGCACGGCGCAGGGCCATCAACACCTGCAGCGCGGCGATAACGGCATCCCCGGTCGTGGTGTGCTGCATACATACCACATGTCCGGAGTTCTCACCGCCGAGCAGCCAGTTGCGCTCCAGCAGTTCGGCAATCACGTAGCGGTCACCGACATTGGCCCGAACAAATGGAATGCCGAGCTCGGCCAGCCCAAGCTCAAGCCCCAGATTGCTCATCAATGTACCGACGACACCGCCATTGAGGCGATCACGCTGATGCATGTCGCGGGCAATGATGTACATCAACTCATCGCCATCGACTATCGCACCGGTCTGATCGATCATCAGCACCCGGTCACCATCGCCGTCAAAGGCGATGCCCAGATCGGCCTTCTCGGCCAGCACGGCGGCCTGCAAGGATTCAAGGTGCGTAGAGCCGCAGTTTTCGTTGATATTCAGGCCGTTGGGCTGCGCAGCCAGAACACTGACCTGAGCCCCCAACTCGCGAAACACGCTGGGCGCGATCTTGTAGGTAGCGCCATGAGCACAATCGACCACCAGTTTCAGCCCGGCAAAGCTGGTGCCCGTCGGCACGCTGCTCTTGCAGAACTCGATATAACGACCGGCTGCGTCGTTGATCCGCGACACCTTGCCCAGATTCTCCGAGTCCACGACGGTCATCGGCGCATCGAGCAATTCTTCGATCATCATTTCGATCTCGTCAGGCAGCTTGGTGCCCTGCCCCGAGAAAAACTTGATGCCGTTATCGTAATGCGGATTGTGCGAAGCGCTGATCACGATACCGGCTTCTGCGTGAAAGGTACGGGTCAGGTAGGCGATCGCCGGCGTAGGCATCGGCCCCAGCAACATGACATCGGCCCCGGCAGCCGAAAGACCGGCCTCCAGGGCGGATTCGAACATGTAGCCAGAAATACGAGTGTCCTTACCCACCAGAATCCGGCAGGCGCCCATACGGCGAAACGCCATGCCCGCTGCCCAGCCCAGCTTAAGCATGAAATCAGGGGTAATCGGGTACTGGCCAACACGACCGCGAATGCCGTCGGTGCCGAAATATTTTTTGGTAGTCATGGGTGCTCCACAGTGTTCTTATTCAGCTGACTCGACAGCTGTAATCATGCGTACGACATCGACCGTCTCGGCAACATCGTGCACACGCAGGATCCGCGCGCCCTTGCTCATCGCCAGAGCCGCCAGGGCCAGACCGCCATACAGGCGCTCATCCACCGCACGCCCCAGCACACCGCCAATCATGCTCTTGCGCGAGACACCCACCAAGAGTGGGCGCCCCAACGCTTGCAGAACTTCCATGTGCTTGAACAGGCTGAGATTGTGATCCAGTGTCTTGGCGAAGCCAAACCCGGGGTCGAGAATAATGCGCTCAGCGCCAATACCGACGGCTGCGCACTGCTTCATACGCTCGACCAGAAAATCACTGACTTCCTGAACCAGGTCGCGATAGTGCGGATTATCCTGCATATCGCCAGGCTCGCCCAGCATGTGCATCAGACAAACCGGCAAACCGGTCTGCGCAGCCGCCTCCAGAGCACCAGGACGGCGCAGCGAGCGGACGTCGTTGATCAGACCCGCCCCCAGACGTGCGGTTTCCAGCATTACCTCAGGGGTTGAGGTATCGACGGAAATCACCACATCCAGCTCTTGAGCGACCCGCTCGACCAACGGCGCAACCCGCTCCAGCTCTTCGGGCACAGAGACCGGTGGCGCACCAGGGCGAGTGGACTCACCACCAATATCGATCAGAGTCGCACCAGCCAGCACCATCGCTTCGGCATGGCGCAGCGCAGCATCAAGCTGGCTGTAGCGGCCGCCATCGGAGAAAGAGTCGGGAGTCGCATTCAGAATGCCCATGACATGCGTCCGGGCCAAATCAAGAACCCGGTTGCCGCAAGGCAACCGGGTCGGATACAGCGTTGAAGTCATGTCAGACCTTAATGATCGGCAGCAGGGCCGCCGATAGGCGCTTCAGGACGGGGCTCGGGAATTGGCGTACCGTTGGTACCGGAACCACCTTCCCAATCACGAGGCTCACGCGGCGTGCGACCGGCCATGATGTCGTCGATCTGGTCGCTGTCGATGGTCTCGTACTTCATCAGCGCATCAGCCATGGCATCGAGCTTGTCACGGTTATCGGTCAGCAACTGCTTGGCCGTGCCATAACAAAGATCGATGATGCTGCGCACTTCAGAGTCGATCAGCTTGGCCGTATCACCGGAGAAACTGGTGTTCTGGCTCGAACCGCGCCCCAGGTAACCTGAGTCCTCGTCCTCCGTGTACATCAGCGGGCCAAGCTTCTCGGACAGCCCCCACTTGGTCACCATGTTCCGGGCAATCTGGCTGGCGCGCATGATGTCATTGGAGGCGCCGGTGGTAACCCCATCGAAGCCCAGGGTCATTTCCTCAGCGATACGGCCGCCATACAGCGAGCAGATCTGGCTGATCAGCGCACGCTTGGAGAGGCTGTAGCGATCCTCTTCAGGCAGGAACATGGTGACACCGAGGGCACGACCACGCGGGATGATCGAAACCTTGTAGACCGGGTCATGTTCCGGCACCAGACGACCAACGATCGCGTGGCCTGCTTCGTGATAAGCGGTGTTCTGTTTCTCTTTCTCGGACATGACCATGCTTTTGCGCTCGGCGCCCATCATGATCTTGTCTTTGGCCAGCTCGAACTCTTTCATTTCGACCAGGCGCTTGCCGCTGCGGGCAGCAAACAGTGACGCCTCGTTGACCAGGTTGGCCAGGTCGGCACCAGAGAAGCCAGGCGTACCGCGTGCGATCACTGCCGGATTGACGTTCTCGCCCATCGGCACTTTGCGCATGTGGACCTTGAGAATCTGCTCGCGACCACGGATATCCGGCAGACCGACGACCACCTGACGGTCGAAGCGGCCTGGACGAAGCAGCGCCGGGTCAAGAACGTCGGGACGGTTGGTCGCTGCAATGACGATAATGCCGTCATTCATTTCGAAGCCGTCCATCTCTACCAGCAACTGGTTGAGGGTCTGCTCGCGCTCATCGTGACCACCGCCCATACCGGCACCGCGATGACGACCGACCGCATCGATTTCGTCGATGAAGATGATGCATGGCGCATGCTTCTTGGCCTGCTCGAACATGTCGCGGACCCGGCTGGCACCAACACCGACGAACATCTCGACGAAGTCTGAACCGGAAATCGTGAAGAACGGCACCTTGGCTTCACCAGCAATGGCCTTGGCGAGCAAGGTCTTACCGGTGCCCGGAGGACCGACCATCAGTACGCCGCGCGGGATCCGACCGCCCAGGCGCTGGAACTTGCCCGGATCACGCAGGAACTCGACCAGCTCGCCGACTTCTTCCTTGGCTTCGTCACAACCTGCAACGTCGGCCAGGGTCGTCTTGACCTGATCTTCCGAGAGCAGGCGCGCCTTGCTCTTGCCGAAACTCATCGGCCCGCCCTTACCGCCGGCACCGCCCTGCATCTGCCGCATGAAGAACATGAAGACAGCAATGATCACCAGGATCGGGAAGCTGGCCACCAGCAACTGGGTCCAGATACTCTGCTGCTCAGGCTGTTTGCCTTCGACGACCACGTTGTTGTCGACCAGATCACCGATCAGGCCGTTATCCTGGATGGCAGGGCGGATGGTCTTGAAGGTATCGCCGTCACTGCGCTTGCCTGTGATGACATAGCCGTCCACAGAGACTTTCTCGACCTTGCCGCTCTTCACCTGCTGGATGAATTCGGAGTAGTTGAGGGTCTGCGGCTCGTTCGGGCTGGAGAAGTTGTTCATCACCGTCACCAGGACAGCCGCGATGATCAACCACAGGATCAAATTCTTTGCCATATCGTTCAATTAGCTACCCTCTGAAGCAAGCTCCACGCAGCAAGCGTGCCTCGCATGATAATCACCGCCCTAACTTACTACAGAACCCCCCAATGTGGCAGGCGCCGTCTGTAACCCTTTGTGAAACATTAGCTACAAGATGTTCATTCAGGCGACATCTGCACGCCATTTGAAAAAAACTATCGCACCATACCAAAAGCGCCCGGCACAGGATCAAAGACGCTCTTCGCTGGCCGAACCCTCCAGACCACGGAAGCCACGGGCCAGAAGGTATTGCTCGCGAGACCGGTCGCGCGATGACAACGGCTTGCGCATCTGCACCTTGTCGAACAGCCGACGGATGTCCTTGTGGTAGGTATCGAAGCCCTCACCCTGGAAAATCTTGATGAGGAAATCGCCACCTGGACGCAACACACGCCCCGCCAGGTCCAGCGCCAGCTCACAGAGGAACATGGCACGAGGCATATCCACAGCGCTCAATCCACTCATATTGGGGGCCATATCGGAAATAACAAGGTCTACTTGCGTATTACCTACCGCCTCGAGGATCTGCGCCAGCACGGCGTCCTGGGTAAAGTCGCCGCAAATGAAAGTGACATCCGGAATGCTGTCCATTTCCAGAATGTCCGAAGCGATCAGCTTGCCCTGACCACCAATCAGCCGACTGGTGACCTGAGACCAGCCGCCCGGGGCCGCTCCCAGGTCGATCACGGTCATGCCTGGACGAATGATTCTGTCCTTCTCCTGGATCTCCAGAAGCTTGTAACTGGCGCGCGAACGATAGCCGTCTTTTTGCGCCATCTTCACGTATTTATCGTCGAAATGTTCTTTAAGCCAGCCTTGGCTTGATTTGGAACGGGCCACAGGGCACCTCAATTTTAAACGGGTCGCGATTATATGGGCGGTCTCGGACTTGCTCGGGTAAACTAGCCGCCGTTTTTCACCAGACCAGACGCAGGGGTCAGATTATGCCGCTCACTCAAGAGCAGAAGAAACAGTACAAATCCATTGGCCACCACCTCAAGCCGGTTCTGATCGTGGCTGACAATGGTTTGACCGAAGGTGTGCTCGCCGAGCTTGAACGCGCTCTGAACGACCACGAGCTGATCAAGATCAAGCTCAACATCCTGGATCGCGAAAGCCGACTGCAGAGCGTCGCAGAGCTGTGCAAGAGCGGCTCGGCAGAGCTGGTTCAGGTCATCGGCAAGATGGCACTGATCTACCGCAAGAATCCCAAGCCGAACAAGAACCTTTCCAACGTTCATCGCGCCGGCTGATTCGCGCATCGTCAGGGCCGCAATCGCGCGCCCTGCTACCCTTCGACCAACGGTCGGCCTGCTTCACCCACTTGGCAAAACCTTCATTCAGCTACCTTACAGGGTCCGAGGACACTGCGCAGCAAGCTGCCTGAAAATCGGGACTGGATAGATGAAACAGGCCGCTCACCCCTGAGGATGAACAGCCTGCCTGTTACATCGGTACTGGCCCGAGGTGTCAGATGTGACGAACCTCGATGATTTCGTACTCAACATCACCACCGGGGGCCTTCACCACCACGGTGTCACCTTCTTGCTTGGCGATCAACGCGCGTGCAATTGGCGAAGTGACAGAAATCTTGCCCTGCTTGGCATCTGCCTCATCCTCACCTACAAGCTTGTAGATCACGCTTTCGTCGGTTTCGACGTTAGCGATTTCCACGGTAGTGCCGAACACCACCTTACCGGTATGCGGGATGGTCGTGACATCGATGATCA
Organism: Pseudomonas sp. LJDD11; assembly: GCF_024584215.1. Lineage (NCBI taxonomy): Bacteria > Pseudomonadati > Pseudomonadota > Gammaproteobacteria > Pseudomonadales > Pseudomonadaceae > Pseudomonas > Pseudomonas sp. LJDD11. Next base: position 50,551 of record NZ_JANJFL010000008.1, on the reverse strand, counting down.
CAGCGTTCTGCATGCGGCCTTCGATGTCACGGATGCGCGCTTCAACCATGCCCTGCTGCTCACGGGCGGCATGGTATTCGGCGTTTTCCTTCAGGTCACCCAGCTCGCGTGCTTCGCCGATGTCCTGACTGAGTTTTGGCCGGACCACCTTGGTCAGGTGGGCCAGTTCCTCTTCGAGCGCACGAGCGCCCTCGACGGTCATTGGGTACTTGGTACTCATCCTTTCATTCCTGCATGGAGGTCCTGCAAGCGACGCACGGTCTTTTCCGGACCGAACTTGAGCGCTTCACAGACCGCTTCGCCAGCCGCAATGGTGGTTGTGCAGTAGATCTTATGCTGCAGCGCATTGCGACGAATGGAGTAGGAGTCAGCGATCGACTGACGGCCTTCGGTGGTATTGATGATCAAAGTCACTTCGTCGTTCTTGATCATGTCGACAACGTGCGGGCGACCTTCGGTCACCTTATTGACCCGGCGCACCTTCAGGCCCGCAGCTTCGATCAGCTTGGCAGTACCAGCGGTAGCGACTACCTCGAAACCAAGGTTGATCAGGTCACGGGCGACACCCGCCACGAGCGGCTTGTCGTCGTCACGCACGCTGATGAACGCAGTACCGCCCGTTGGCAGCACTTCGCTGGCACCCATCTGGGCTTTGGCAAATGCCTCGCCGAAGGTGTCGCCCACGCCCATCACTTCACCGGTGGATTTCATCTCCGGGCCGAGGATCGGGTCAACACCCGGGAACTTGGCAAACGGGAACACCGCTTCCTTGACGCTGTAGAAGTCAGGAATGATTTCCTTGGTGAAGCCCAGCTCTTTCAGGGTTTTGCCGGCCATGACACGGGCTGCGATCATTGCCAGGGATACACCGATGCACTTGGAAACGAACGGCACGGTACGCGAAGCACGCGGGTTCACTTCAATGACGTAGATGTCCTCGCCCTGCAACGCCAACTGCACGTTCATCAGACCGACGACACCCAGCTCAAGGGCCATCTTCTTGACCTGGTCGCGCATCTCGTCCTGGATATGGGCCGGCAACGAGTACGGCGGCAGCGAACAGGCCGAGTCACCGGAGTGAACACCGGCTTGCTCGATGTGCTGCATGATCGCACCGATCACCACATCGGTGCCGTCGCTGACAGCATCGACGTCCATCTCGATTGCGCAGTTGAGGAAGTGATCGAGCAGCACCGGACTGTCGTTGGAGACCTGAACGGCCTCGCGCAGGTAGCGCTTGAGCTCTTCTTCCTGATAGACGATTTCCATCGCACGGCCACCCAATACATAGGATGGACGCACCACCAGCGGGTAACCGATCTTGGCCGCTGCACGAATCGCTTCGTCTTCGCTGCGCACGGTGGCGTTTGGTGGCTGGCGCAGGTTCAGGCGCTCAACCATCTGCTGGAAGCGCTCACGGTCTTCAGCACGGTCGATGGCATCAGGGCTGGTGCCGATGATCGGCACGCCGGCTGCTTCAAGGGCACGCGCCAGTTTCAGCGGCGTCTGGCCACCGTACTGGACAATCACACCTTTTGGCTTCTCGACACGGACGATTTCCAGCACGTCTTCCAGGGTCACTGGCTCGAAGTACAGGCGATCAGAGGTGTCGTAGTCGGTGGAGACGGTTTCCGGGTTGCAGTTGACCATGATCGTTTCATAGCCATCGTCACGCAGCGCGAGGGCCGCGTGTACACAGCAGTAGTCGAACTCGATACCTTGGCCGATACGGTTCGGACCGCCACCGAGGATCATGATCTTGTCGCGTGTCGAAGGATTGGCTTCGCACTCTTCTTCGTACGTGGAGTACATGTACGCAGTGTCGGTGGCGAACTCGGCCGCACAGGTGTCAACGCGCTTGTAAACCGGGAACACTTCCAGTTTCTGGCGGTGAGTGCGCAGGTTCTTCTCGGTCACGCCCAGCAGCTTGGCCAGACGGGCATCGGAGAAGCCTTTGCGCTTGAGGCGCAACATCAGGTCACGGTCGATGGCCGACAGACCCTGGGTCTTGATCTTCTCTTCATCCTTGATCAGATCTTCGATCTGCACCAGGAACCAAGGGTCGATCATGTTCATGCCAAAGATGTCTTCGACGCTGAAACCGGCACGGAACGCATCGGCGACGTACCAGATACGCTCAGCACCTGGAACGGTCAGTTCACGCTTGAGCGTGCTCATGCTTTCCGGGTGGCTCAGGTCCAGTTTCGGATCCAGACCGCTGACACCGACTTCCAGACCGCGCAGGGCTTTCTGCAGGGACTCCTGGAAGGTACGACCAATGGCCATGACCTCACCCACCGACTTCATCTGAGTGGTCAGGCGAGCGTCGGCATTGGAGAACTTCTCGAACGCAAAGCGCGGCAGCTTGGTCACGACGTAGTCGATCGACGGTTCGAAAGACGCCGGGGTCTTGCCGCCAGTGATGTCGTTCTGCAGCTCGTCGAGGGTGTAACCCACAGCCAGCTTGGCCGCGATCTTGGCGATCGGGAAACCGGTTGCCTTGGAAGCCAGCGCCGAGGAACGCGAAACACGCGGGTTCATCTCGATCACGACCATACGGCCGGTGTTCGGGCAAATACCGAACTGAACGTTGGAGCCACCGGTCTCAACGCCGATCTCGCGCAGCACCGCCAGCGAGGCGTTACGCAGGATCTGGTATTCCTTGTCGGTCAGGGTCTGTGCAGGTGCCACAGTGATCGAGTCACCGGTGTGCACGCCCATCGGGTCAAAGTTTTCGATGGAGCAGACGATGATGCAGTTGTCCTTTTTGTCACGGACAACTTCCATCTCGTACTCTTTCCAGCCGATCAGCGATTCGTCGATCAGCAGTTCCTTGGTTGGCGACAGATCCAGACCACGGGCGCAGATTTCTTCGAACTCTTCACGGTTGTAAGCGATACCGCCACCGGTGCCACCCATGGTGAAGGACGGGCGGATGATGCAAGGGAAACCCAGCGTCTCCAGTACCGCGTTGGCTTCTTCCATGGAATGGGCGATACCGGAACGCGGACAGGCCAGGCCAATGGCCTTCATAGCCTTGTCGAAACGCGAACGGTCTTCGGCCTTGTCAATGGTGTCAGCATTGGCACCGATCATTTCCACGCCGAACTTTTCCAGAACGCCTTCGCGCTCCAGGTCCAAAGCGCAGTTCAGTGCAGTCTGGCCGCCCATGGTCGGCAATACGGCATCTGGACGCTCTTTCTCGATGATCTTGGCAACACTCTGCCACTTGATCGGCTCGATGTAGGTCGCGTCCGCCATGGCCGGGTCGGTCATGATGGTGGCCGGGTTGGAGTTCACCAGGATAACCCGGTAACCCTCTTCGCGCAGGGCTTTACAGGCCTGGGCGCCGGAGTAGTCGAATTCACAGGCCTGACCGATCACGATGGGGCCGGCGCCGAGAATCAGGATACTTTTAATGTCTGTACGTTTTGGCATGGGTTGTCACTCAAATCCGCAGGTCAGTCGGCAAGCCGTCTTGATCAATTCATTGCGGTACCGGGTGGCAGCGCCTGGCGCAACTCCTGCTACAGAGATTGCCGGGGCCACCCTGACACCTGATTACTTCATTCTCAAGGCAACCGGTCAGCGACGCTTGGCCATCGCATCGATAAAGCGGTCGAACAGTGGCGCCACGTCAGTCGGGCCAGGGCTGGCTTCAGGGTGACCCTGGAAGCTGAACGCGCTCTTGTCGGTGCGCTCGATACCCTGCAGGGTGCCGTCGAACAGCGATTTGTGGATGGCGCGAACGTTGCCCGGCAGGGTCGCTTCGTCTACCGCAAAACCGTGGTTCTGGCTGGTGATCATGACCACGCCAGTGTCCAGATCCTGGACCGGGTGGTTGGCGCCGTGGTGGCCATGCCCCATTTTGACGGTCTTGGCGCCCGAAGCCAGGGCCAGCAACTGGTGACCCAGGCAGATACCGAACACCGGAATTTCGGTTTCCAGCACTTGCTTGATGGCAGCGATCGCGTAGTCGCAAGGCTCTGGATCGCCAGGGCCGTTGGACAGGAACACGCCGTCAGGATTAAGCGCCAGCACTTCACTGGCCGGGGTCTGGGCAGGCACCACAGTGACGCGGCAGCCGCGAGCCACCAGCATGCGCAGGATATTGACCTTGACGCCATAGTCGAACGCCACGACATGGTAAGGCAGGTCGGCCGCCGGAATTTCCGGATGGCTGTCGGTTTTCAGTTCCCAGACACTGGAGCGCCACTCGTAACGCTCTTTGGTGCTGACAACCTTGGCCAGGTCCATGCCTTTGAGGCCAGGGAAACCACGCGCAGCAGCAATCGCCGCTTCTTCGCTGATGTTGTCGCCGGCCAGGATGCAGCCGTTCTGAGCGCCCTTCTCACGCAGGATGCGGGTCAGGCGGCGAGTGTCGATCCCGGCAATGGCCACCACGTTGTTGGCCTTGAGATAGTCTTGCAGCGACAGCTTGTTACGCCAGTTGCTGGCCACCAGCGGCAGGTCACGAATGACCAGGCCAGCCGACCATACACGATCAGACTCGGCGTCTTCAGGCGTGGTGCCCGTATTGCCGACATGCGGGTAGGTCAGGGTAACGATTTGTTGGGCATAGGAAGGATCGGTAAGGATTTCCTGATAGCCGGTCATTGCGGTGTTGAACACCACCTCTCCAACGGTCTGGCCGTCGGCTCCAATGGCTTCGCCGCGAAAAATGCTGCCATCAGCAAGGGCGAGTATGGCTGGCTTAGTCAAGAAGACCTCCCGTAGTTAAAGCCTGAAAGGGCGTTCGCAGGTTGCAAAAAAGCGGAGTGACGTTTCGATACGTCACCCCGCTTTCTTGGATAGATTCATCTGCGCGCTTTTAGTGGACACACTAAAGCTGTAGCTTACAGAAAAGGGCTGTTTTGGTCTACCACCAATCGGCCCAAGACTGGTTAAACAAGGCCATCACTGAGCAAAGAATCAAGAACGGCCTGTTTTTTTCACGAAAAGTGACAGCGGTTCAACGCAGTTCGAGCACGTCCTGCATGTCATACAGACCGGGTATCTTGCCGTCCAGCCACAGCGCAGCACGCACCGCACCACGGGCAAAGGTCATCCGGCTGGAAGCCTTGTGGGTAATCTCCACACGCTCGCCATCAGCAGCAAACAGCACGGTATGATCACCGACAATGTCACCGGCACGCGTGGTCGCAAAACCAATGGTCTGCCGATCACGGGCACCTGTCTGGCCTTCACGACCGTACACCGCCACCTTCTCGAGATCGCGGCCCAGTGCAGCAGCGACCACCTCACCCATGCGCAGCGCGGTCCCCGACGGTGCGTCGACCTTGTGCCGATGGTGCGCCTCGCTGATCTCGATATCGACCTCATCCCCCAGCACCCGCGCGGCGGTATCCAGCAACTTCAGGCACAGGTTGACACCGACACTGTAGTTAGCCGCAAAGACAATCGGAATGTCCTTGGCCGCCTCTTCGATACGCTGCTTTTCTTCGGCGCTGAAACCCGTGGTGCCGATAACCATGGCCTTGCCAGCCTTGCGGCAAAACGCCAGGTTCTTCAGGGTCACCGATGGGTGAGTGAAGTCGATCAGCACATCAAACTCTTGCGCCACACGAGCCAGGTCGCCCGACAGCGGCACGCCAATGCGCCCCTGCCCAGCCAGCTCGCCGGCATCAGCACCAACCAGCGTGCTGTCAGGACGATCAACTGCTGCGGTAAGCCCGGCACCCTGCGCCTGACCAACCGCCTCGATAAGAATCTTGCCCATGCGCCCAGCGGCACCGGTAATAGCTATACGTCGCATATTCTGCTCCTGCCAGCCCTCGGGAAAGCGACGCTCTCACGAGGGCTTCTGGTTGGTGGCCTTACAAGTCGCCAAAGAACCGCTTCACACCTTCAAACCAGCCACTGGCCTTGGGCGAATGTGATTCGTCGCTTTGCAGCGACTCGCGGAACTCTTCCAGCAATTCACGCTGGCGCTTGCTGAGGTTGACCGGCGTCTCAACGGCGACCCGACACATCAGGTCACCCGGCCCACCACCACGCACTGGAGCCACACCTTTGCCACGCAGACGGAACTGCTTGCCGGTTTGGGTGCCCTCAGGGATCTTCAGCTTGACCCGCCCCTCAAGAGTCGGCACTTCAAGCTCGCCGCCCAAGGCTGCATCAGTGAAGCTGATTGGCACTTCGCAGAACAGATGCTTGCCATCGCGCTGGAAAATCGGGTGCTCGCGAACATTAATGACAACGTACAGATCGCCATTCGGACCACCTTGCGGCCCCGCCTCACCTTCACCAGACAGACGAATGCGATCGCCGGTATCGACCCCCGAAGGCACTTTGACCGACAAGGTCTTGTACTCTTCGACCCGGCCTTCGCCATTACAGGAATCGCACGGATCAGAAATGATCTTGCCCTGGCCATGACAGCGCGGGCAGGTCTGCTGCACCGAGAAGAAGCCCTGCTGCATGCGCACCTGACCAATGCCGCCACAGGTCGGACACGTGACAGGCGAGGAGCCTTTCTTGGCACCGCTGCCGTCGCACGGCTTGCAATTGACCAGCGTCGGCACACGGATATTCACGGTTGTACCGCGAACCGCTTCTTCCAGATTCAGCTCAAGGGTGTAGCGCAGGTCGCTGCCGCGCTGTGGACCGCCACGCGCGCCACCACGACCGCCACCACCGAAGAAGTCGCTGAACACATCACCGAAAATATCCGAGAAGTTCGCGCCACCGGCACCAAAGCCGCCACCGCCGCCGCCCATGCTCGGGTCGACACCGGCGTGGCCGTACTGGTCGTAGGCCGCACGTTTGCTGGTATCGGACAGCACTTCGTAGGCCTCGTTGGCCTCTTTGAAAAGCTCTTCCGATGCCTTGTCATCAGGGTTACGGTCAGGGTGATGCTTCATCGCCAGGCGGCGATAAGCTTTTTTCAGCTCGGCCTCGCTGGCGCCGCGCTCGACCCCCAATACTTCGTAATAATCACGCTTCGCCATAATTCTTCCGCACTCTTGAGGACGCCCGGCCAAACCCTCCTGAGCCTGGCCAGACTCGTTGAGCCCAATACAGGCCCGGACCCAACTCACGTCAATTCAACGATCCTGGTCTTCGTTCAACGGCCGCAAAGGGCCGCGAAAAGCGGCAGAACAAGCCGCACTGCAGGAGCACCGCGGCCTTGCCACAGGACTTGCGCAGCACAGTGCACAAGCCATAAAAAAAATCGTCTATCCCAGACACGCCAACGCGGGAGCAAGCTCCCGCGCGGCGACATCCTACCAGCGACCGCGATACAGCGGTCAACCGGGTTGCAAGTGAGCCTGCGCTTACTTGTGGTCTTTGACTTCTTCGAACTCGGCGTCGACAACGTCATCAGCCTTGGCCGCGCCTTCAGCTGGCTTGGCAGCGGCTTCCGGAGCTTCAGCCTGTTCGGCATACATCTTCTGCGCGATTGGCGCAGAGACCTTGGACAGCTCTTCAACCTTGGCATCGATGACCGACTTGTCGTCGCCCTTCACTGCCACTTCCAGCGCAGCAACAGCCGCTTCTACTGCGGTCTTCTCTTCGGCGCTGACCTTGTCACCGGCATCGGCAATCATTTTGCGGGTCGAGTGCACCAGTGCATCACCCTGGTTACGGGCCGAGGCCAGCTCTTCGAACTTGCGATCTTCCTCGGCATTAGCCTCGGCATCACGCACCATCTGCTGGATTTCTTCCTCGGACAGACCGGAGTTGGCCTTGATCACGATCGACTGCTGCTTGCCGGTAGCCTTGTCTTTCGCGCCGACGTGCAGGATGCCGTTAGCGTCGATGTCGAAGGTCACCTCGATTTGCGGAACGCCACGTGGCGCCGGCGGAATCTCGGCCAGGTCGAACTTGCCCAGCGATTTGTTCTGGGTCGCCTGCTTGCGCTCACCTTGCAGCACGTGAATGGTCACGGCGTTCTGGTTGTCGTCAGCGGTGGAGAACACTTGCGACTTCTTGGTCGGGATAGTGGTGTTCTTCTCGATCAGCGCAGTCATCACGCCACCCATGGTTTCGATACCCAGGGTCAGCGGGCTGACGTCCAGCAGCAGCACGTCTTTGACGTCACCGGCCAGAACCGCGCCCTGAATGGCGGCGCCCATGGCAACAGCTTCGTCCGGGTTGACGTCCTTGCGAGCTTCCTTGCCGAAGAACTCGGCAACCAGCTTCTGCACCAGCGGCATACGGGTCTGGCCACCGACCAGAATCACGTCGTTGATCGCACCGATGTCGATACCGGCATCTTTCAGAGCAGTACGGCAAGGCTCGATGGTGCGCTGCACCAGGTCTTCAACCAGCGACTCCAGCTTGGAACGCGAGATTTTCACGTTCAAGTGCTTTGGACCGGTGGCGTCTGCAGTGATGTACGGCAGGTTGACGTCGGTCTGGGTGCTGGAAGACAGCTCGATCTTGGCTTTTTCAGCGGCTTCTTTCAGGCGCTGCATGGCCAGCGGATCACCTTTGAGGTTGATGCCGCTTTCTTTCTTGAATTCGTCGACGAGGTAGTCAATCAGACGGATATCGAAGTCTTCACCACCGAGGAACGTGTCACCGTTGGTGGCCAATACTTCGAACTGGTGCTCGCCGTCGACTTCAGCGATCTCGATGACCGATACGTCGAAGGTACCACCACCGAGGTCATAAACGATCACAGTGTGGTCGCCTTTGGCCTTGTCCATACCGTACGCCAGCGCGGCTGCGGTCGGTTCGTTGATGATCCGCTTGACGTCAAGACCCGCGATACGGCCGGCGTCCTTGGTCGCCTGACGTTGGCTGTCGTTGAAGTAGGCCGGAACGGTGATCACCGCTTCAGTCACGGTCTCGCCGAGGTAGTCTTCGGCGGTTTTCTTCATCTTCTTGAGAATTTCAGCCGAGATCTGTGGCGGAGCCATTTTCTGGCCATTGACTTCAACCCACGCGTCGCCGTTGTCAGCCTTGGTGATCTTGTAAGGGACCATCTGGATGTCTTTCTGTACGACACCCTCGTCGAAACGACGGCCGATCAGACGCTTTACTGCGTACAGCGTGTTGTGCGGGTTGGTGACCGCCTGACGCTTGGCCGACTGACCGACCAGGATTTCGCCATCGTTGGCGTAGGCGATGATCGAAGGGGTAGTACGCGCACCTTCGGCGTTTTCAATGACCTTGACGTTGCCGCCTTCCAGAATCGAGACGCAGGAGTTGGTGGTCCCCAGGTCGATACCGATAATTTTGCCCATCTTGACTCTCCCGAAACTTTTGATTGGTTGCCGCAACCGGGTTCACAGATTGCGGTAGCACTTAAACGCTTGACCTTTAAATGGGGGCTGCCCGGACGATTTCAAGCCTGCTCGTTAATTGAGGGCGTGGCCGGCGAAGGCGCCTTGCTGACCACGACCATGGCCGGGCGCAGCAGGCGGCCATTGAGCTGATAGCCCTTCTGGAAGACCTTGAGTACGGTGTTGGGCTCGACGTTGGCGTTCTCTTCCATCGCCATCGCCTGGTGCTGTTCAGCATTGAACGGCTGGCCATGCGGATCAACGGCTTCCAGCTGATAGCGCTTGAGCGTGTCCTGAAACATCTTGAGGGTCAGTTCGATGCCTTCACGCATCGGACGGATGCTCTGGTCGTCCGGGTTGGACAGCTCCAGGCCACGCTCAAGGCTATCGATGATCGGCAACAGGTCGGCGGAGAATTTTTCCAGCGCAAACTTGTGCGCCTTTTCAACGTCCTGCTCGGCACGGCGGCGGACATTCTGCAGATCCGCAACGGCTCGCAGGGACTGGTCCTGCGCGGTGGCGAGTTGCTCTTCGAGCACTTGCACGCGGGTCGCCAGATCATCCCCGGCTTCAGCCTGTGCGGCCTGCCCCTGAGCGTGCGTATCCAGATTCTGTTCGTCAGCCATACTTCTCTCCTCTCCAAAACGTCCGCGATCCCAACTCGCGCTTCTGCCCCTTATATGGGAGCGGAATTTCCAGCTTCAAGGGGAGCACACCACGAAGTGCAGGGTAAAAAGCAAAAACCGCCAGCCCGCCAATCCATCTTGCGCATCAGGCAATTGCAGGCCTGTCCGACGACCAGTCATTACGAATTGGAGACGGGCATTGTCAGGCCGAAACAAAACACTGTATAAATAACCAGAAGAATCGTTCTGGAGCCGCTGCATGCTGGTTCATCTTTCGGTACACAACTACGCCATCGTCGAACACCTCGATCTGGAGCTTGATCGCGGCATGAGCGTCATCACGGGTGAAACCGGCGCCGGCAAGTCGATCATGCTCGACGCCCTGGGCCTCACCCTCGGTGACCGCGCCGACAGCGGCGTGGTTCGCCCTGGCGCCGACAAGGCCGATATTTTGGCCACGTTCGACCTGAGCAAGATCCCTGAGGCGCAGACCTGGCTCAAGGAGCGAGACCTGGAGGGCGAGGCACTGTGCATTCTGCGCCGGGTCATCACTGCTGAAGGTCGTTCACGCGCCTACATCAACGGCACGCCATGCCCACAGGGCGATTTGAAAGCCTTGGGCGAGCTGTTGATCGACATCCACAGCCAGCATGAACACCAGTCGCTGCTCAAAAGCGATACTCACCGGCGCCTGCTCGACGAATATGCGGGCGCAACCGATCTGGCCCGCCAGGTACAACTGGCCTCGCAGCGCTGGCGCCAGACACGCGCCGAGCTGGAGCGCCTGTCCAGTTCAGGTGATGAACAACGCGCGCGCCACCAGTTGCTCAGCTATCAACTCGAAGAGCTGGAGAATCTCAGCCTTGGTGAAAACGAGCTCGAGCAGCTCGAGCAGGATCAAAAGACCCTGACCAACGCCGAGAGCCTGCTGAGCATCTGCCGTCAGGTTATCGAACAATGCAGCGAAAGTGACTCGGGCAACGTCCTGCACGCCCTGACCAACAGCCTCAATCGCCTGTCCAGCGTGAGCGGCAATTCGACACCACTCAATGAGGCCACCGACCTGCTGTCCAGCGCCCAGATCCAGGTTGAAGAGGCCGTGGGCGAACTCAATCGTTTTCTCGACCACTTCGATGCCGATCCGGGCCGCCTTCAACAGATCGAAGAGCGCCTGGACGCCATCTACAGCCTGGCACGCAAACATCGTATCCAGCCCCATGAAGTTGCTACCCTGCATCAGAAGCTGCTCGATGAGATTGAAACGCTCAACGCCAGCGACGAGTCGATCGAGCGGCTGCAGAACGAGCTGACGGCCTACGCCCGGCATTATCAGGAAAAAGCCCGGCAACTGAGCGACCTGCGGCGCCACTCGTCGAGCGAACTGGCCCATGCAGTGGAACAGGAGATCCACCGCCTGGGCATGCCCGGCGGCCGCTTCAACATCGAGCTCAAGGCCAATACCGGGGCTGACCTGCTGCCTTACGGCCTTGAACAGGTCGAACTGCTGGTCAGCGCCAACCCGGGTCAGCCACTCAAGCCTTTATCAAAAGTCGCTTCCGGCGGTGAACTGTCACGGATCAGCCTGGCCATTCAGGTCATCACCGCTCAGACCTCGCGGATTCCTACCCTGGTATTCGATGAAGTCGACGTGGGCATTGGTGGCCCGACGGCAGAAATTGTTGGTCAATTGCTGCGCCGCCTGGGCGAGCGCGGCCAGGTCATCACCGTCACCCACCTGCCCCAGGTGGCAGCGCAGGGCCATCAGCACCTGTTCGTGCACAAGGCCCGTGACAGCAATGCGACGCGCACTGCGGTATCAAAGCTCGGCAAGCACGAGCGCATCGAAGAGGTGGCACGGATGCTGGGCGGTATTGACCTGACCAAGGAGTCATTGGCCCATGCGAAGAAAATGATACTCAGCCAGAAAAACTGTACGCCCCAAAAAACCAAAAGGCCCCTTGCCGAACGAATCGGCAAGGGGCCTTTTTTGCTGTACGAAGAAAGGTTTAGGCTTTCTTGCGCACGTAGAGCACCAGATTGTGATCGACCAGATCAAAGCCGTGACGCTCAACGATGGCCTTTTGCAAGGCTTCGATTTCTTCGTCGAAGAATTCGATGACCTCACCGGAGTCCACATTGACCATATGGTCGTGGTGGCCGCCGTCTGCCAGTTCGAAGACCGCATGACCGCCGTCGAAGTTGTGGCGCACCACCAGACCTGCCGCTTCGAATTGGGTCAGAACACGGTAAACCGTGGCCAGACCGACATCTTCACTGGCGTCCATCAGAGCCTTGTAGACATCCTCGGCACTCATGTGGCGCTGCTCGGCAGAATCGAGCATTTGAAGGATCTTGACCCGTGGAAGGGTCACCTTGAGTCCTGCTTTACGTAGTTCGCTATTTTCAACCATGGTCAGCTTTCTCGCAGACGCTGCTTCGCAGCTTCTCTTAATGCAGGTATGATCGGGGTTTGTTGACCCAGCCAAGATAGTGGAAGTCGCCCACCGATGCAAAACACCAAGCTCTTGCTAACCAGTTTCACACTTGTGGGACTGCTCGCACTCGCCGGTTGCTCGTTCCCCGGGGTTTATAAAATCGACATCCAGCAGGGAAATGTCGTCACGCAGGATATGATAGACCAGTTGCGCCCCGGAATGACCCGGCGGCAAGTACGGTTTATCATGGGCAACCCGTTGCTGGTCGATACATTCCACACCGATCGCTGGGATTATCTGTATAGCCTGCAACCCGGCGGCGGTGAACGCCAACAGGAACGCATCAGCCTGATTTTCAACGGCAATGACCAACTGGTCAGCCTGTCTGGCGACTTCATGCCGGGTGTCAGCCGTGACGAGGCCATCCTTGGCCAAGGCAGTGACACCAGCGTGACGCCGGTGCAGAGCCAGCCGCAGACGCCACCTGAACAGCCCGCGCGCCCAGGCTCGATGCTTGACCAGATTCAGAAAGAGGTCGACAGCGTCGAGACAACGCCAGTCCCTGAACAGGAACCGCTGGAAGCACCAGCGCGTTAAGCAAAAATGCCCGGTTAGCCGGGCATTTTTTTATCCAGATATTTTCTCGGCCCTGAACTGAAGTCAGGCCCGCCCCTTCTTCGGTCGCGCTTTTTCAGCCTTGGCAGCACGCAGCCGCCGCACTTCCTTCGGATCAGCCAATAGCGGTCGATAGATCTCGATACGCTCACCCGACTCCATGACGCGATAGTCAGGATCGCTGATCAGTTTGCCAAAGACCCCCACCGCACAAGACTCCAGCTCAAGCTCCGGAAAAACCGCTCCGATGCCGCTTGACTGCAATGCCTGGCGAACCGTGGTGCCAGCAGCCACCTTGACGCGCAACATGACCTGACGCTCAAGACTTGCATGCACCACCTCGATCTCAATCGGGGTTTCAGACATGCAGCTGTTTCGCCCGCTGGCAGAATGCATCGACCAAGGTATTGGCTGCCTGATTGAACAGTGGCCCGAGGGTGGCACGCACCAGTGGCCCGGCATAGTCGAACGACAGGTCCAGATTGATCTTGCAGGCCTTTTCGCCCAGCGACTTGAAAGTCCAGACACCATGCAATTGACTGAAGGGCCCTTCGACCAGGTCCATGACAATCGACTCACCTGGTATCAGGGTATTGCGGGTCACGAACTTCTGGCTCAGTCCGCCTTTGGCGATTTCAAGACTGGCACGCATCTCGGTGTCGCTGGACTCGTGCACCAGCGCCGCGGCACACCAAGGCAAGAATTCGGGATAGCGAGCCACATCGTTGACCAGGTCATAAAGAAACCGGGCTGGATACGGCAACAGTGCCGAACGTTGAATATGCGTAGTCATGTCAGCATCTTTTCCAAAACTGAGCGGCATATAAATGCCGAACGGCACCCTCTGGTGCCTCAAGAATGAAAGTCAGGGTAACAGGATCGGACGCCAGCGCCTCATCACCTTTTCGCCTGAGTCGTGGGCCGCTCAGATGCGATACGCCACGTTACAAGGTGTAAAAAGAGCGCGCATTGTCCGGGATTCGATCATCGCGCTCAAGCACACGCCTTGCCCATAGCCGACAACGCAGCAACTGCCTATAATGCGGCCCCTATGGCCAAACTCAAAAAGCACCCTACAGGGACCATCGCGCAGAATAAAAAAGCGCGTCACGATTACTTCATCGAACACAAGTTCGAAGCCGGTCTGGTCCTGTCCGGTTGGGAAGTAAAAAGCCTGCGTGCCAGCAAGGTACAGTTGGTTGACAGCTATGTGCTGCTCAAGGACGACGAAGCCTGGCTGATGGGCAGTCATATCACCCCCCTCAAGACAGCCAGCACGCATGTCATCGCGGACCCGACGCGCACTCGCAAGCTGCTGCTCAACCGCCGCGAACTCGACAGGCTGTTCGCCGCTGTACAGCAAAAGGGCTATACCTGCGTTGCCTTGTCGCTGTACTGGAAACAGCACATGATCAAGTGCGAAATCGCACTGGGCAAAGGCAAAAAGGAATACGACAAGCGCGACACCGAGCGCGAACGCGATTCCAACCGCGAACTGCAACGTGCCGTGCGCAACAAGGGCAAGGAAGACTGACCCCGCGCAGCCCGCGACAGGCTATCGCGGGCATTCGGCGTAACCTACAGGTTATGCCGCCGCTCGGCTCGCGCCGCCCGCTCTCCCTGCTGACGCACCTCCTCAAGCACCTCCTGAACATACATCAGGTGGCGACTTGAAACACTTCGTGCATCCTCGGCGCGCCCTTCGATAATCGCCTCATACAGCTCACGATGCTGCGCGATAAGCATGTCGCGGGTCTCGCTGCGCTGCTGATACATGCCCCCGATATTGATCACAACGTTACGCCGCACCAGGTCGAACAGCCCACGAATGGTGTGCAGCAACACCGCGTTATGGCTGGCCTCGGCAATCGCCAGATGGAAATTGGCATCGGCAGCGGCCTCTTCGACACCACCCTCCTGTTCAGCCCTGGCGTAACAATCCTGCAGAGCATCAAATGCCTGGCGCAGCCGCTCGCGATCCAGATCGGTAGCCCGCAACGCTGCGTAGTAGGCGCACGAGGCTTCCAGAGTATGCCGAAACTCCAGCAGGTCGCGCTGCGCGTCCGGGCTGCTTTCCAGCAGTTGCAGCAACGGATCACTGAAGGTCGAGCCCAGATTTTCCGCCACGTAATTACCGCCGCCCTGACGACTGATCAACAGCCCTTTTGCTGTCAGTTTCTGAATGGCCTCACGCAGGGATGGGCGTGAAACACCAAACTGCTCAGCCAGCACGCGCTCGGCAGGCAAACGACCGCCGGCCTTGAGCGTGCCCTCCAGAATCATTTTTTCCAGCTGCTCGACAATATCGTCCGACAAACGGCGTTGCCGTACTTGACCAAAGCCCATAGCCCTCACTCCACCTTCCCGACCTCGTTATCGGGCCCGTCTATTCTGGCCGATCCGAGCACCTTAGGCATCTGCCGCATGGCTGTCACTGAACCATTGCTGTACTGCTGCCGGGCTGATTCAGACCAAAGTCGCAAAAAGAGCAAATTGACACATCCCCGGTAAGGCTTCTACCCTAGCAACCAGATCTTGTAAATTGGTCTTACCAATTAACCAAGAGCTATATAAGTAACCAACTGCACGTACATCGCTGGACCTTTCCCGACCAGAAAGGCCTGAGCTGGTGCACGGGACGCTACGACCACCTGCCTGAATCAGGCACGTACGCCACCGGACACCGGGCCTAACCAAAAACAACTAGGGGCCAACCCAATGCAAACCTGGCAACAACTCTATACCCCCTTGGGCAGCCTGGGCTTATCCGCCGCCGCTGCGCTGATCCCGATCATTTTCTTTTTTCTCGCCCTGGCGGTGTTCCGTCTCAAAGGCCACATTGCTGGCAGCATCACGCTGGGCTTATCGGTGCTGGTGGCGATCTTCGCCTTCCAGATGCCGGTCGACATGGCACTGGCTGCGGCGGGCTACGGTTTTGCCTACGGTCTGTGGCCGATCGCCTGGATCATCGTCGCAGCGGTATTTCTCTACAAGCTGACCGTCAAAAGCGGCCAGTTCGAGATCATCCGCAGCTCGGTACTGACCATCACCGACGACCAGCGCCTGCAGGTGCTGCTGATCGGCTTCTGCTTCGGCGCCTTTCTTGAAGGCGCGGCAGGGTTCGGTGCGCCTGTGGCAATCACTGCCGCCTTGCTGGTGGGCCTGGGCCTGAACCCGCTATACGCCGCCGGCCTGTGCCTGATTGCCAACACCGCGCCGGTGGCGTTCGGGGCGCTCGGCATCCCGATCATCGTTGCCGGCCAGGTCTCGGGCATCGACGCTTTCAAGATCGGCGCAATGACCGGTCGCCAGCTGCCGTTCCTGTCTATCTTCGTGCCGTTCTGGCTGATGTTCATCATGGACGGCGTACGCGGCGTCAAGGAAACCTGGCCGGCCGCGTTCGTGGCGGGCTTCAGCTTTGCCGTCACCCAATACCTGACCTCGAACTTCATCGGCCCGGAACTGCCAGACATCACCTCGGCACTGGTCAGCATCATTTCCCTGACCCTGTTCCTCAAGGTCTGGCAGCCGCAGCGCGCCACTGACGCAGTGATCAGCAGCGGTGGCGGCACCGCCGTACTGGGCGGTGGAGGTCATATCCCGGCCCCGTCACGTACGCCGTCGCCCTACACCCTGGGGCAGATTTTCAAAGCCTGGTCGCCATTTCTGATCCTCACTGCGATGGTCACTGTATGGACGCTCAAACCCTTCAAGGCGCTGTTCGCTGCCGGTGGCCCGCTGCAGGCATGGACCATCAACACCGCCGTGCCGTTTCTTGATCAGATGGTGATCAAGGGCACGCCAATCGTGGCCAAGGCAACCGCCATGCCGGCGGTGTACAAGCTGGACCTGATTGCCGCTTCCGGCACCGCCATCCTGCTCTCGGCCATCATCTCGATGATCGTGCTGCGCATCAGCGCCAGGATTGGTCTGACCACCTTCAAAGAGACCGTGATTGAGCTGCGTTGGGCAATCGTATCGATTGGCATGGTGCTGGCGTTCGCCTTCGTCATGAACTACTCGGGGATGTCTTCGACACTGGCGCTGGTACTGGCCGGCACCGGTGCGGCCTTTCCGTTCTTCTCGCCATTTCTGGGTTGGCTGGGGGTATTCCTGACCGGTTCGGATACTTCTGCCAACGCCCTGTTTGGCTCCCTGCAAGCCACCACAGCGCACCAGACCGGCGTCAGTGATGTGCTGATGGTCGCCGCCAACTCCAGCGGCGGCGTCACCGGCAAGATGATTTCGCCACAGTCCATTGCCGTGGCCTGCGCAGCGACCGGCCTGGTCGGCAAGGAGTCGGACCTGTTCCGCTTCACCCTCAAGCACAGCCTGTTCTTCGCCACCCTGGTGGGGATCATCACCTATGCGCAAGCGTATTGGTTCACCGGCATGCTGGTGCACTGAGTCGCGGTCAATCCGTAAACCCTGGCGCCGTCGTGATGGCGGGCGCCAGCTTTCGATAACCGGGCCCACCCGGAGAAGCACCTGATGAACGAACTGTTCTATAACGCCTCCCCCAACGCCACGCGGCTGGCGCCGCGCCATGCACCACGCCAGTACCCTGATCAGAAGCCACAACGGGTGTACCTGTTCGGTACCTGCGTGGTCGACCTGTTTTTTGCGCAAGCGGGCATGGACACCATTCACCTGCTTGAGCGCGAAGGTATCCAGGTGAACTACCCACAGGGCCAGAGTTGCTGCGGCCAGCCGGCCTACACCAGTGGCTACACTGAGCAGGCCCGGCAAGTCGCCCGGGCTCAGGTGCAGTTGTTCGAAGGCAGCGACCCGGTAGTCGTGCCATCTGGCTCGTGCGCGGGCATGTTCCGTGAGCATTATCCAGAGCTGTTCAAGGACGAGCCGCCGATGCTGGAAAAAGTGCGCAATCTTGCCGCGCGCACTTATGAACTGACCGAATTCCTGCTGCATGTCTGCAAGGTGCGCTTCGATGACCAAGGCCAGCCGATCAGGATCGCCCTGCATACATCCTGCTCGGCACGCCGGGAGATGAACACCCACCTGCATGCCCGTGAACTGCTTGGCCAACTGGGCAACGTCGAGCGTGTCGAACACTCGCATGAAAGCGAATGCTGCGGCTTTGGCGGCACATTCAGCGTGCGTATGCCGGACATTTCCGGGGCCATGGTGGCCGACAAAACCCAGGCACTGAAAGACTCAGGCGCCGACCAGGTCATCACGGCCGACTGCGGCTGCTTGATGAATATCAACGGGGCACTGGAAAAGCAGCAAGCATCGCTGCACGGCATGCATCTGGCCAGTTTTCTCTGGCAGCGCACCGGAGGCCGCTCATGACCGCGCACAATCGTATTGCGGCCGTAGAGCTCAACCCCGACTTCCCCAACCGCGCCCGTCAGGCACTTGGTGACAGTCAACTGCGCGGCAATTTTCGCCGCGCCATGGATTCATTGATGACCAAGCGCGCCGCGGCGTTCAGCGACGCTGACGAACGCGAAGAGCTGCGCGAGCTGGGCAATGCCATCCGTGCCCGCGCGCTGTCGAAACTGCCTGATCTGCTGGAGCAACTGGAACACAACCTGATCCGCAACGGCGTTCAGGTGCACTGGGCCGAAACCATCGAGCAAGCCAATGCCATCGTGCTGTCCATCGTCGAAGCGCATGAAGCCCGGCAACTGATCAAAGGCAAATCGATGGTCAGCGAAGAAATGGAAATGAACCATTTCCTCGCTGAGCGAGGCATCGAATGCCTGGAAGCCGACATGGGCGAATACATCGTGCAAATGGCTCACGAGAAGCCCTCGCACATCATCATGCCGGCCATCCACAAGAATGCCGGCCAGGTCGGCACGCTGTTCCATGAGAAGCTCGGCGTCGACTACACCACCGATGTCGACCAGTTGATTCAGATTGGCCGCAAGGTGCTGCGCCAGAAGTTCTTCGAAGCCGACATCGGCGTGTCTGGCGTCAACTTCGCCGTGGCTGAGACCGGCACCCTGCTGCTGGTTGAAAACGAAGGCAATGGCCGCATGGTCACCAGCGTGCCGCCCGTGCATATCGCGGTCACCGGCATAGAGAAGGTGGTGGAGAACCTGCGCGACACCGTGCCACTGCTGTCGCTACTGACTCGCTCATCACTGGGCATCCCGATCACCACCTACGTGAACATGATCTCTGGCCCGCGCAAGGCTCATGAACTCGATGGCCCGCAGCAAGTCCATCTGGTACTGCTGGATAACGGCCGCAGCCAGGCCTTTGCCGACAGTGAGCTGCGCCAGACCCTCAACTGCATCCGCTGCGGCGCGTGCATGAACCATTGCCCGGTGTATACCCGGGTCGGCGGGCATACCTATGGCGAGGTCTACCCTGGCCCGATCGGCAAGATCATCACCCCACACATGGCCGGCCTGAATAAAGTACCGGACCACCCCAGCGCGTCGTCGTTGTGCGGAGCCTGCGGTGAGGTCTGCCCGGTGAAGATTCCGATTCCGGCACTGTTGCGCCGGTTGCGCGAAGAGAACGTCAAAGCGCCGGATGCACCCAACCCGGTCATGCGCGACCAGGGCCGCAAGTACTCACGTAAAGAGCGGCTGATCTGGAACGCCTGGTCGGTGCTCAACCGCTCGCCAGCGCTGTACCGGGCCTTCCGCTTTCTCGCCACCCGCCTGCGCGCCTTGATGCCCGCTAACCTCGGCCCCTGGACGCAGCATCATAGCGCTCCGAAACCTGCGGCCCGGTCACTGCATGAGTTGGCCCGCGAGCACCAGGCCCGGCAGAAGAGAGACACCTGATGAACGCCAGAAACACTATTCTCGCCAAGCTGCGCCGTAGCCTGGAAGGCACTCAACCGATTGCCGATCATTTCAATGAAGCAACAGTGACCGGGCCATGGAGCTATACCGCACAGACCCGGCTCGCGCGCCTGCGCCAATTGATGGAAGCGGTACATACCGAAATCCATCTGTGCCGCGAGCACGATTGGCCACAACGCCTGGCGCAACTGGTCAGCGAGCGGCAACTGCCCAACCTGCTGATCGCTCCGGGGACACTGCACGGGCAACGGATTCGCGAACACTGGGCGCAGCAGCCCGGCCTGGCGCCGCTCAAGGCCTATGACAAACCGATAGAAGCCTGGAAAAAAGAGCTGTTCGACGATACGGCCGCCAGCGTGACCGGCACACTGGGCGCGATCGCCGCGACCGGCAGCCTGATCCTTTGGCCTACCCGCGAAGAGCCGCGACTGATGAGCCTGGTGCCGCCGGTGCACTTTGCTCTGCTCAAAGCCAGTCAGATCCACGACAACCTGTACCAGGCGCAGCAGCAACAGCAATGGGCGAACGACATGCCGACCAATGCGCTGCTGATCTCCGGCCCGTCCAAAACCGCCGATATCGAACAAGTGCTGGCCTACGGCGCCCATGGTCCCAAGGACCTGGTGGTGCTGATCCTGGAGGACGCATGACCCTGCCCGCCAACTTTCTACGCCAGGCGCAATTGTTGATTCCCGAACAGCGCCGCTTCGATGATCCGCTCTCGACCCTGGCTTTCGGTACTGACGCCAGTTTTTATCGGTTGATCCCCAAACTGGTGATACGGGTTGAATCCGAAGACGAAGTCGTGGCGCTGCTCCAACTGGCTCAGGCCCATAAGGTTGCGGTGACCTTCCGTGCGGCGGGCACCAGTCTGTCTGGTCAGGCAATCAGCGATTGCGTGCTGCTGGTGCTGGGCGATAACTGGAACAGCCGCGAGATTCGTCAACAGGGCAGCCAGATCCGCCTGCAACCCGGCGTGATTGGTGCTCAAGCCAATGCCTGGCTGGCACCCTTTGGCCGCAAGATCGGTCCGGACCCAGCGTCGATCAATGCCTGCAAGATCGGCGGTATCGTCGCCAATAACGCCAGCGGCATGTGCTGCGGCACCGCGCAAAACACTTATCACACGCTGGCCGGCATCCGCCTGGTGCTGGCCGACGGCACCCGCCTGGACACCGAAGACCCTGCCAGCGTCGCCGCCTTTCGCAACAGCCACGCGCAGTTGCTGGAGCAACTGGCCAGCCTCGCACGCGAGACCCGCAACAACAGCGAACTGGCGGCCAGAATCCGTCACAAATACCGTCTGAAAAACACCACCGGGCTGTCTCTCAACGCCCTGGTGGATTTCGACGAGCCACTGGATATCCTCAGCCATCTTTTGGTGGGTAGCGAAGGCACTCTGGGTTTTATCAGTGCGGTGACTTATAACACCGTGCCCGACCACCCAAATAAAGCTTCGGCGCTGATCGTGTTCCCGGACGTTGAGACCTGCTGCAACGCCGTCAGCGTCCTCAAACAGCAGCCAGTGGCCGCCGTGGAACTGCTCGATCGGCGCAGCATGCGCTCGGTCCAGGACAAACCGGGTATGCCGGCCTTCGTGCGCGAGCTGTCGGAAAACGCCTGCGCGCTGTTGATCGAGGCCCGCGCGGCCAGCCAGAGCCTGCTGCATGAACAGCTGGCGCAGATCATGGCGTCGCTGGCGCCGTTTGCAGTGGAGCAACAAGTCGACTTCAGCGAAGACCCACAGGACAATGCCCGGCTATGGGCAATTCGCAAAGACACCTTCCCTGCTGTCGGTGCCGTGCGCCAGACCGGTACCACGGTCATCATCGAGGACGTTACCTTTCCAGTGGAACAACTGGCCGCTGGCGTACGTCGACTCATCGCCCTGTTTGAAAAGCATCATTACGATGAGGCCATCCTGTTTGGTCATGCCCTGGAGGGCAATCTGCACTTTGTCTTCACTCAGGGCTTTAACAGCCATGAAGAAGTCGCACGCTATCAGGCGTTCATGGATGACGTCGCCGAGCTGGTTGCTGTCGAGTTCGGCGGCTCACTCAAGGCAGAACACGGCACAGGCCGCAACATGGCGCCATTCGTCGAGAAAGAATGGGGCAGCGACGCCTATCAACTGATGTGGCAACTCAAGCACCTGCTCGACCCCAACGGCATCCTCAACCCGGACGTGGTGCTGAGCAACGATCCGCACATTCACCTCAAGCACCTCAAACCCATGCCGGCAGCCGACGAAATTGTCGATAAGTGCATTGAATGCGGCTTCTGCGAACCGGTGTGCCCGTCCAAAGGACTGACCCTCAGCCCTCGCCAGCGCATCGTCATGTGGCGTGACATTCAAGCGAGAAAACGCCGCGGCGAAGATACCCGCGCGCTAGAGCAGGGTTACCAGTACCAGGGCATCGATACCTGCGCCGCCACCGGACTGTGCGCCCAGCGCTGCCCGGTAGGTATCAATACCGGTGAGCTGGTCAAGAAACTGCGCGCCGAACAGGCCAGCCATGACAAAACCGCTGCTTGGATAGCGCAGCACTTCAAGATCGCCTTGCAGGGCGCACGCTTTACCCTGCGAGTGGCCGACGGGGCCCGCAGACTGCTCGGTGCGCCGCGTATGGCAAAAATCTCGGCAGCGCTGCACACAGCCTCCGCCGGCCGCGTACCACAGTGGACAGCCGCCATGCCGCAGCCAGCACAGGCCATTCGCTTCACACCGCCGCTCGACGATCAACGGCCGCGAGTGGTGTACCTGGCCGCATGCGTCTCGCGAGTAATGGGCCCGGCCGCCAGCGATCGGGAACAGACCTCGCTACTGGACAAAACGCGCAGGCTGCTGGAAAAGGCCGGCTATCAGGTGGTGTTCCCGGAAGATGCTGACAGCCTGTGTTGCGGCCAGCCGTTCGCCTCCAAAGGCTATACCGCCGAGGCTGACGAAAAGCGCGATGAGCTGATCAAGACACTGCTCAAGACCAGTCGCGGCGGGCTTGACCCGATCTACTGCGACACCAGCCCCTGTACCCTGCGCCTGATCGAAAGCCTGAAGGACAGCCGCCTGGACCTCTATGACCCGGTGCGCTTCATTCGTACCCACCTGCTGGACAAACTGACCTTTACACCACAGCAGGAACCGGTGGCAGTGCATGTTACCTGCAGCACCCAGCATCTGGGCGAAAGCCAGGCGCTGATCGACCTGGCCCGGTTGTGCAGCGTCAACGTGGTGATTCCCGAGGGCATTCACTGCTGCGGCTTTGCCGGCGACAAGGGCTTCACCCACCCGGAACTCAATGCTCACTCGCTACGCCCGTTGAAGAACGCTGTGCAGTACTGCAGCGAAGGCATCTCCACCAGCCGCACCTGTGAGATTGGGCTGTCGCATCACTCAGGGATTGATTATCACAGCCTGGTTTACCTGGTGGATCGGGTGACACAGCCACGGACGCGATGACTCCGCTGACCTCAATAAATAGCTGGGACATCACTGAACCACGTTTGCGTGATGCCCAGCGAGGTTAGCGACCTATCGCCTCTTTTTAGTGCATTTCACCCTGTTTTCGACTTTCTGTTCGCCGAGAAAAATAAATAGAACCCCTGCAAAACCTCATAGTCAATCCTTTAAGCCCCCCTGCACGGGATGGCTTTTCGCAACCTCGGGCAGCGGCCCTCACGACCCCGGCCATACCGAGTCCACAGGCTAAAGGAGAGACACATGAAACGTACCGCATTTACAGGACTGTTCCTCAGCGCTGCACTGTTGGCTTCCCCAGTCTTCGCCGCCGAAAATCTCTGCGACGTGAACCTGCAAAGTATCAAGGATGCGCAGGTGTCTACCAACTCCAACCTGAGCCCGGAAGTCAAGGCATCGCTGGAGAAGACCGAAGCCGATGCTCGGGCCGCCAAGGCCGCGAACGATGAGAAAAAATGCATCGAACTGACTGACAAAGCGATGACCGACCTGAAAAAAATTGGCTCCGGCAGCGAGGGCGCCAAATAATTGCCAGGTAGCCCGCACAGCGGGTCGACGTGAAGCGCCATTAGGCGTACACTGCGCCCCACTGACTACCTGAACGTAGTCACGGGGCCGATTAGGATTCGACGCCGGTGATGAAACTTTAGGTGCATGCCGACTTGGTAACAGAAGTCGTAAATCCACTGTTGCAACTTTCTATAGTTGCCAATGACGAAAACTACGAGGGCTACGCTCTCGCTGCGTAAGCGGCGCGACTAGCTCTTCTGGTAGCTTCGGCTCCAGCAATCATCAGGGGATGCCTGTAAACCCGAAATGATTGTCATACAGAACAGGATCGCCGCCTAGTACGTTGTGGACGACGTGGCTAAAACTTACACAACTCGCCCAATGCACCCTGCCCGTCGGGTCGCTGAGGGTTAACTTAATAGACACGGCTAAGCATGTAGGACCGACAGCGGAGTACTGGCGGACGGGGGTTCAAATCCCCCCGGCTCCACCAAATCATCAAAAAAAGACGTCCACGGACGTCTTTTTTTGTGCCTGCGATCTAGTAAATACGCGGTCTCGAGCGATTTTGCGGTCTTTTGAGAGTTTTTGAGTTCCAGCCGTTCGGGTATTCCAGGCGGTATTCCACCTCACCCGGTGCTAATCTTTGGAATACCGAATCAGTGCCTGAGGACAATCTCATGCCTGCTCAAAACCTCCGCCTCTCCGATCGGCGCTCAAGGGAGTCAAACCCGCGTCCAAGGATTACGTCCTCACTGACGGTGATGGTTTGCAACTCCGTGTACGCAGCAACGGCTCGTTGCTGTGGAATTTCAACTACCGCGAACCGGTGACCAAGAAGCGCATCAACATCGGCTTCGGGACCTACCCCGAACTGTCACTGGCGAACGCACGAAAGAAGGCAGTCGAAGCGCGCGAGCTACTCGCCCAAGGTATCGATCCGAAGGTGCAGCGCAATACACTGAATGAAGCCAAACGCGCAGAAACGGAACATTCCTTCGAGAACGTGGCCACCGCCTGGTTCGAGCTCAAGAAAGACTCGGTCACCCCGGCCTACGCCGAAGACATTTGGCGGTCGCTCACGCTGCACGTGTTTCCCGATTTGAAGACGACACCACTCACCAAAATCACCGCGCCGATGGTGATCGGACTGCTTCGCCCAATCGAAGCGAAAGGCAGCCTGGAGACGGTGAAACGTCTTAGCCAGCGGCTAAACGAGATCATGACCTACGGCGTGAACTCCGGCCTGATCTTCGCCAACCCGCTCACCGGCATCAGGGCAGTATTCAAGAAGCCCAAGAAAGAGAACATGGCTGCGCTTCCGCCCGAAGAACTCCCCGAGCTCATGCTGGAGATCGCGAACGCCAGCATCAAACGCACCACCCGCTGCCTGATCGAATGGCAGTTGCATACGATGACTCGCCCCGCCGAGGCAGCGACTACTCGCTGGGCAGACATCGACTTTGAAAGGCGCGTCTGGACTATCCCGCCGGAGCGGATGAAAAAGCGCCGCCCTCACAGCATCCCGTTGAGTGATCACGCTGTCGCCCTGTTGGAATCACTGAAGACTCACAGCGGCCATCGCGAATACGTCTTCCCGGCAGACAGAAATCCGCGCACCCACGCCAATAGCCAGACCGCCAACATGGCGTTGAAACGTATGGGCTTCCAGGATCGGTTGGTCAGCCACGGCATGCGCTCGATGGCCAGCACCATCTTGAATGAGCATGGGTGGGACCCGGAACTCATTGAGGTCGCACTGGCGCATGTCGACAAGGATGAGGTGCGCAGCGCTTACAACCGGGCCGACTACATCGAGCGCCGGCGTCCGATGATGGCTTGGTGGAGTGAGTACATCCAGAAAGCCGCCACCGGCAGCCTGCTCGCCTCAGCGTACGGCCAAGTCAGAGACAAGAACGTGGTGCCGATACGCTAGCTCTGTACGGCGCAATAATTGCGGAAACAACTGAACGTCCAAGATTCGGGGCAAGCAGCCTCGCTTATCTGCTTCTCAGCGCGGGTCCATCCAAACAGGGCTGCAAAGCCGCCCTGTTTGGATGGACCTCACTTTGAAGAGCTAAAAGCCACGACGTTGTCCGGGATTTACCAAGTAATTCCACCGATGGATAACCGCTTTTCACGTCCTCAAGGGCGCTTAATTTCGGCCCTTGACCGGGTTTATCCACAGGCGTAGAACTGGCCGTGCAAACGCTGTCGATGACAGCACCCCAGGTGACCCGAACCTTGAAGGTCATGCCGCTCCCGCGGTGGTTCTCCCCAAGGGCGATTAGCATCCGGCAGCTCGCCTGGTCACCTCCCCGGTGATGGATGCCAACTACATTTCATGGCCCTCGTGCGCCAGACGACACTTCCTATTGCGCTGCCCTGCAGCAACCTATCCGCTTGGCCGAATCTTGCGCCAACCTGTGACCGTCTCTTTCTTCTGGAAAGAGACGGTCACTTCTAACACTGCTGCAGCCCAGATCGCATACGGCTTTGCGGCAATCCCCCTCGTGACAATCGGCGTGACAAACGCCGATGTCACCAGCAACGGCGATGTAGATGATGGTGCCGCAGACCACGGAATGGACTGCACCTGACTGACAGTCAGGCATGCCCCAGTCATCGCATTGCTACGTTCACCCGGCTCAGGATCTTCAGGCGCGGGTTTAGTCAGCCAGCGCTGCCTCCACCCGCCCACCGGCAACGGTGTTCAGGAGGCTAGATCATGAGATGCCCTTGCTCCCGGACGTAAGGAGCCGCCAGTCTCGCGTAGAGGACATTCCCCACAGGCCGCAGGGGCCTTGATCCCTGATAACACTCAGCATTCTTGGCGGGATGACGTGGGGCGAGGATCGGAGAGCAAAAGATGAGGTGACCGACATGGCATTGGTGGGTAAACGAGATGGCCGCAATTTCGGCTACGGCAGGCAACTGAGCTACGCAGGTCCGCAGGCGCTGAAAGACATGTTTGGCGGTGGCCATTACGGCACGGTCAAGGCGCATTGTGATCGGTGGCAGGCATTCGTCAAATGGTGCCGTTCCGAACAGGGGCCCGGCATCAATGATGCGCGGCAGATTGATCGAAAAGTGTTGGCCGACTATGCGGCGTATCTGCGCGACCTGGTTGGGCGCGGTGATCTCGCCGTCAGCACCGCACAAAACCGCCTGTCCAGCGTTAACAGGACCATGGCGGCGCTTCGCGGTGATCAGTGCGTGAAATTGCCAAGTCCGAGCAAGGCGTTGGGCATGCAGCGCACCGGGGTTCGTCACTCGGTACCGCAGGGACAAGATCGCGAACAGGTGAAGCAGATCGTCGATGCGCTTTGCAGCCTTGACCAGAGACGGGGCGCCGCGATCGTTCTGCTAGCGCGAGCCACCGGCATGCGCTTGCGCGAGACCGTCTTGGCTGACCTGCCACGACTAGGCCGTGAGGCTAACGATCTAGGGAGGATTAACATTCAGGATGGCACCAAAGGCGGTCGCTCCGGCGCTTTGGCACCGCGTTGGATTGCGGTGGATGAGCAGATTCGAGACGCCTTGGCTTTTGCGGTCCAGGTATCGCCGGTAGGCAGCCGCAATATGGTTGCGCCAAGTGAGAGCTATAAGGAGTTTGTACAGCGCGTCGCCGGGCCGGCTAGGGACGTACTGCATGCTCACAATCTCAAAGGGTTTCACGATCTGAGGGCGGCGTTTGCGTGTGAGCGCTATGAACAGATCACCCAGCACCGGGCACCTGTTAACGGTGGGCAGTGCTATGCCATAGATCGTCGTCTTGACCGTGAGGCTCGCATGCAGATCAGTCGAGAGCTGGGGCATGGGCGGATTGATGTGGTCGCTGCCTACATCGGGGGGCGGCTATGACTAAGGCGTTTGATATCGAGGTGTTCTTGGCTGGCGTGCTGACTGGATCGTATGCGACTCGGCAGCGGCATTTGCGCCAAGCTAAGATCATCCAAGCAGCCGTAGCTGAGAGGTGGCACCGGGAAAATCCTTGGGCGTGGCAGCGGAAGCATTTGGAGTGGTTTCTCGCGTATCACTTGGAGCATCGGAGCGAAGACACGCGGTATTACTACCTGCTCACTACCAGATTGATCACTCAACGCTTAGGGGCTTCGTGGGTTTTCGGACTTTAAACTGCGGCAACCTACCCGCAAAGCAGCATGCAATCGACATATAGCCTCCCTTCAGAAAGCTGCTGACCCGTGGATCAGAGTATTACCAGCGCACAGGAACGCCCATAACTCAATAGCAAGCAGACACTATACGGCGGTGTTACTATTGAGCATACGCTATCCGCAACTTTGCACTTACCCCTTCCAGCCGCTGCAATACGCTTAGGCAGCTAACAGAGTGACTTTGTGGATAGATTCGAAAACGCATTGGCTAGAGTGCATAGCCTGCCATCGCAAGAAACACTCACAGTCTATTTGACGTTCCGACTAAACACCTTTTGACTTTCTAAGCCGCTTGACCAGCCTAAAAAACCCTGCCACGCCGCCGCGCATAAAATTCCAATATAGCGCGGCAGCTCGACAATTTATCTACACTTAACCTTAGGACGACCCAACAACTCGAGAGCACCCCAAAAATAAATTCCCACCCACTAGGTACGGCCTGAGCCTTTTCAGCCTGCGATAGTAAGCGAGCAAAACTCGCAATTGGTGCAAAGCATCAACATCCAGATACTCAAAGCTACTTCGGTAATCTTCCCACCTCATCAGACCGAAAAAGAAATCAATAAACTCCTTCAAACGAGTTACGATTTCAGGGGCAAGATTAGCTGAAATAGCTCTTTCATCATCGAACCCGGATATCTTATTGCCCTTAAAATACCTGTACACCGTTGAGTAATATTGCTCCAGCGCTACAAATGAATCATCATCGGCAATCTGCCGAGCGGAAACCTCAATTCTACGAGCAAGATCTGGCAGCAAGTCGAGCTTTATGTGCCCTGGAGAGGCGAACTGCACCTCCGATACCTTGGCCCTGTGAATAGATGGCGTTACGGAGTTCAAACCTGTGAAAAGATGAACCGCGCTGAACCCTCCCGTCCAACTTCCTGCTAGCTTACTCAAGGCACCTTGTACAGCAGGTCGATCTAGATGTTCCAACCCATAGTGGAATGAGTAAAGCTGCTGGTAAATCTTAGGAACAAGCGAAAAATCATCAATATACAGCTCTCCATCCAGACCAAGAAAATAAGCCTCCGTTATCTCTTCAGCCAACTTTTCTGCAGCCGAAGTTGCTATTTCTGGAGTTAGGTAAGAGTCAACTTCAGGCAGGTAAGCATCCGGCAATCTATCCCAACTCGTACGAAGAAATGCGCTCCGTTTCGAGGAAGCACCGGTATGAAATATGACTATCCATTCTGACTCTAGATAAAGCTCCCTCAGCGTCTTTTGTTGCTCCAGATAATCCCGTAGGGATTTCCGATCCACCGGCACGATACACCATCGATTACGAGTCGCGGTGCAATCAAGCCAGGCGTACAGCAAGTCATTACCTGACTCGCCCTTGTAAAGGCTTAACAAGGGCCCCTCAAACTCAATGAGATCAGCGTTCCACTGATGCTTAGGGAGAGTCCTAGCATCTATTTTAATACCTTCAACACGGAGAAAGCTCATGGAATTGCTCTCACCGTTGATACGTTACTATGAATGCTGCCGGTCGCGTATGGATGAAAGTCGAAATGGCCATAACGGTTCGCCACTGTGCAGGCACCGTCGTTAGGTGTAATCACTACATTAGCCACATGCCCACCAAATACTTTGCGCGCCATTCGAAAGCTTTTTTGAACACTTTGGAAAGCGCTTACGCTCTGCTCAAGTGACAAGTACATGGATAGACCCCAACATGAGCATTTCTCGAGGGGATCGGAGGCTCGTAATAAACGAGGTGGATTTCGAACAGCCACTGGGGCGAAGCACTGCGCACTGACAGGATTTGCGACCCATCGCCATGCGTCTCGTTGAGCAGGAGATGTTCCCGCTGGAGGGCATTGGTATCCGTTCGCAGACAACTCCGCTAGCTGGACACTATACGTGTAAGACATAAAATCCCTTTAATGGCTCGGCGATCTCAAATGTTAGGCATTTAGCCATCATTTCACACGTCCACCATTTCCGAAAGTTCTACCAGCTGTCATTCCGGCGGGGTCCGACGTGCGGTATCTTATACGGATATCAAAACGCCTCTTAAAAGGAAGATACCTAGCGCTGCCGTTGGCAGCACCCCAGATGGCCAGAGCATTCAAGGCTAAGCCGCTAGGGCGGTCGCGCGACCCAAGTACGATTCGCGTCCGGCCGCTCGTACGGTCACTACCCATTTGATGGATGCCCACTTCACCTCGGTACCCTTGCGGCAAACCTCCCTAAACTTTTGCTGCCTGCGGCAAGCTATTCGCGTGGCCCCTTCAGATGCGCGACGGCGGTCATTGCCACCATTATCAGCTACGCGCCGCCGCGATCGTTTTGTTGGCGCGAGCTACCGGCATGCGCTTGCGTGAGGCCATCTTGACCGACCTGCGCTGGAGGACGGACATGAGCAAGCCATTCGATATGGAATTGTTCTTGGATGGCGTGCTGTCCGGATCGCGCCATCGAACCAGGTGGTATCGGTAGGCGAGCTGCTTTTCATTTTATCCATACCTACTCGCTCTCAGTAATACTGCCGGATATAGCTGTAAGCCTTTTCGAACAGTTCCTCATCCGCATGCAGCTTGTATTTGAAGAGAGCCTTTCGTAACGCTTTTTTGACTTCGCGCTCACCCGATTGCGTACCCTGCCAGCCGGGGAAGCGCACCAAGCGTACGATCTCATCGATATCCGCAACTACACGTTCGACCATGATCGGTGTCTCGTCGGTCTTTACCTCGTTGAACAGCTCAGACAACGCCGCTTTGCCACGATCCTCATCCTCCTCAGGCGGCACTTCTTTTTCAGCCTGTAGCGTCTCCTTGGCGATCTCCAGCAACTGCTTCAAAAACTCGACGCTGTTAACCTGACCAGATTCGAAGCGGTCCTTGAGTGCCTCAAGCCGTTCAGAAAGCTTCTTGAACTTCGGATTTCCCGAATGCCCACGCAAACGGCGATTGAGCTTAATCTCAATCTCCTTGGTCTTCTTCGGATCGGGGTTCGAAAGCACAGCGTCTAGGAGATCGGCATCCAGTACCAAGGTATCGAGGTCGTCCCTTACAGCATCGACATGTACGTTTTGGTGGATCAGCTCAATGGTCTTGGCCCCCAGCGAATGCCAGATCAACTTGCCGTGTCCACTGGAGGGCTGCACCGACTGGTACACCTGCGACAGCCACTTGTAGTCCTTCTCGAAGGGGCCCAAAACCGTGTCCGGTGACAGCGCCTCCCAGATCTTGTTGAGCACACTGTACTCAGCAGCAAAATTGTCGCGCACTGCGTTGTTGGGCAGGCATTGCTGCGCTGCAATCAGTCCTTCGTAACCCTCCACCGAACGATCACAACCGGTGAAGAATGCCAAACACTTCTGCATGGCCTCAGGCAGCTTGTCCTTTAGCTCCTGGATGTTGCTCACCACCTGCTTGACGCTCTGGTCGTCGAACTCCAGTGCGGCCGCGACGTCATCAAAGATGCCGAGGTAGTCGACGATCAGGCCGTGGGTCTTCTGTTCGGAATAGGTGCGGTTCACCCGGCAGATGGCCTGCAGCAGCGTGTGGTCCCGCAGCGGTTTATCTAGGTACATGGCCTGCAAGATCGGCGCGTCGAAGCCGGTCAGTAGCTTGGCCGTGACGATAATCAGCTTCAGCGGATCGGCCGGATCGCGGAAGCGATCCAGCAGTCGTTCCTCCTCATCGCGGCTTCGGTCGTATGTCGCGTACTCCGGGTGTTCCTTCTTGTCCGCCGCCTGCACCGACATGACGATGTCCGTGGCCTCGGGCGGCAGCAGCTTGTCCAACTCGGCCTTGAATAGTAGGCAGGACTCCCGGTCGAAGGTGACGATCTGCCCCTTAAAGCCGTTGGGTTCCACCTTGGTCTGATAATGCTCGACGATGTCTTCGCAGATCTTGCGGATGCGTTCGGGCGTCTTCACCAGCACGGCCATCTTGGCGGCGGTCTTGGCGAGGTTGTCCTTGTCCAGATCTGATAGGCCGCCGGTCAGGTCTTTGTACGCGGCATCCAGCGCCGCCTTGTCGATGTGCAGGTCAATCAGCCTGGGCTCGAAATGCAGCTTCAACGTGGCGCCATCTCGGATCGACTCCTCGAAGCCGTACCGGCTCATGTAGCCCTTCTCGTCCTCGTCGGCGCCGAAGGCGTAGAAGGTGTTGCGGTCGGCGCGGTTGATCGGTGTGCCGGTCAGGCCGAACAGAAACGCATTGGGCAGGGCCTCACGCATCTTGCGACCAAGGTCGCCTTCCTGGGTGCGGTGGGCTTCGTCTACCAGCGCGATGATATTGCTGCGGTCGTTCAGGCTGCCCGTGGCCTCGCCGAACTTGAAGATCGTGGTGATGATGATCTTGCGCACGTCCTGCGCCAGCAGCTGCTGCAGCTTCTCGCGACTGTCCGCTTTTTCCAAATTGGGGATGTCCGCTCCGGTGAAGGTGCTGGTGATCTGGCTATCGAGATCGATCCGGTCCACCACAATCAGCACCGTGGGATTCTTCAACCCTGCATGCATGCGCAGCTTCTGCGCTGCGAACACCATCAGCAGTGACTTGCCCGAACCCTGGAAGTGCCAGATCAGCCCTTTCCTAGGGAAACCCGCGAGCACGCGGTCGACGATTTTGTTGGCCGCTTCAAACTGCTGGTAGCGACAAATGATCTTGATGCGCTGCTTTTTCTTGCTGGTGGCGAACAAGGTGAAGCTGCCCAATATGTCCAACACCACATGCGGGCGGAGCATGCTCTCAGTGGACAGTTTGAGCGATTTCAGTGGGTGGTGCTGGCCATCGTCGCCATCACCATCCAGATGCCAAGGCCCCCAGTCCTTGACCGGCAGGCCGATGGAGCCGTAGTGGTAAGCCTTGCCCTCAGTGGCCACCGAGAACACATTACAAACGAACAGCTCCGGCACGAATTTCTCATAGTCGTCGTGCACCTGCACCGCGCCATCGACCCAGCTGATGCACTTCTTGACCGGCGTCTTCGCCTCGATCAATACCAGCGGGAGACCGTTGACCAAGAGTACCAGGTCAGCCCGGCGCTCAATAGGGCCGGCGCGGTAGGTGTACTGTTGGGTAACGATGTACTGGTTCTGCTTCAGATCCTCAGGTCCATCCATGGCAATCAGCCGTACCGGCACATGCTCGTTGTTGGGACCAAAAGGCATGGAGCGTTCACCACGCATCCAGGCGGTCATCTCCTCGTTGGCGCGGATCAGACCATCCGAGCGCACCGAGAGCAGGATGGCGCGCAGCTTGTAAAGTACCTCGTCAGCGCGGTCGGGCTGAGCGGAAATCTCAGGATTCAGGCGAATCAATGCATCGCGCAGCCAAGGTTCTACCAGCACTTCCTGAACCTGGCGCGGCACTTCAGACGGAGCAGCGTAGCGCCAGCCGACGCCTCTGCGGCTGGGGCCATAGCTGGCTTGAGGTTCCTGAACGGTGTTGGCTGGAGCTACCTTGATCGGGCCGGAGAGCAAATCGCGAACGTAGGCTTCGACAGTGTTGGATTCGTTGAATACAGCCATCGTGCTACTCCACTGATAAAGCTGCTAGATGAGCGACACGGCGGATCTCATGAGCTGCGCCGAGCCTCGTTGCCAACTGACTCTCAATCGTCTCAATTTCCCTGAGCTGACTAACTAACCCGCGCTGCACCTCAATTGGGGGAACTGGGATCGGAAAGCTTTTTAGCAGTCCGCAACTTAGCGCACGCTGATTTGTGCCCTGGGACCAATGCCGCAAAGCTTCATAGTTGGACTCCAATAGGTAAAAGAGATACCAAGGATCAAGCGACGCACCCGGAATGACAGCACCGAAGTTTTGGTTAATACACGAATCTATGCCGAGCATTGCTGCACGTCCCCGTGTCTGGCCTTCGCCTATCATGGCGACTAATGTTGAGCCCTCGGGAATCAATGTCAGCGGGCACTCCGACAGCGCCTTTTCAGTAATGAACTCGTCAGCTTCCAGAATCACGCGGTCGTTTACCTTCCCGGTAGGGAGCCAAGGAATCGTCCCATTCCAATACTCATTCTTAGCCCGCCGAGGAGTTGAGCCGTTCTTGATCTCTGCAACCGACCCCATCTTTACCTTAGGGTATTCAAGCGCGGAGAATGCATCTAACGCGAATGATTTCCTTAATTTTGTTGCGGCTCTGAGTGCGCCCAAAACAGCTTCGGTCTGCTTGTCTACAGACAAAAGCAAGCTCACTGCACGTCGCTGCTCATCCATCGGAGGAAGCGCAAACTCGAACCTCGCCAGATCAGAGAAGTTGATGTAGGGGTTTACTGAACCTTTGGAGTTCTTGACCGAGAACTCAGTAAATGCTTCGGTCTGCATAAGGAACGGCAAGAACTCCGGCACCAGTTCATCGAGATTCTTCGGCTCCAGCACGAAAGTCGTATTGGCGCAGATTCCTTCAAAATCAGCCACGGCCACCTTGCGCAAATAGGTTCGGCGCGAGCCGTAGAGGACTTGTCCCGGCCTGAAACGCATATGGAAGGCAGGCCCTAGGTATCCCGAACCAATTTCGCCCCAACGGCGGAGTCGCAGGTTGTCGGTGTCCATGTGATCACCCGCTATATAGCGCTCAAGGCCAGAGGTTTCCGGATCAGCCTTTTCTTTGCATTGGCGCACCACGTCACCGAATTTCACCGGACGCCAGCCGGGCTTCAGGGCTTTACTATTTCTGTCAGACACGCTCGATGTCCTCCGTAGTCAGTCCATCCAGCGTTTCCACCAGCGCGTCCATCTGTTGCCAAAACGCGCGGCCATCCGCTTGCCATTGGTCCCAGGCACAACGCAGCGATACTGCATCGCCATTGCTGTCGGTGGCGATAGCGGCGGCAATGCGCTTCACGTACAGCGGGATCGAGAGGTTGCCCGCATTGGCGCCAATTTCGGCCAGGGTGGCGACTTTGGCGAAACCGGGCACGTCCGCAAAAGTCTTGAAGGCAGTCAGGATGCGCTGCTGGTGCTCGGGCTTCAGAAAACTCTGTGCACGTTCCCGAGTAACCTCGTTCACCGCGTCGATTAAGATCACCTTGCCCTTACGAGCAGCGACCTTCTTGCGGTTGCAGATGACGATGCATGACTCCATCGGAGAGTTGTAGAACAGGTTGGGGCCCAAGCCGATGACGGCCTCAACCCAGTCCTGCTCGACCATCTTGGCGCGCATGGACTGTTCTTCGTTACGGAACAGCACACCGTGGGGCCAGAGCACGGCACTACGCCCTTTGGCGGTGAGGCTGGTCAGGATGTGTTGCTGGAAGGCGTAGTCGGCGCGGCCTTGCGGCGGCGTGCCCAACGAGTTACGGCCCCACTTGTCACTGCTCCAGGCCTCGCGGTTCCACTGTTTGATGGAGTAGGGCGGGTTGGCCAGGATCACATCGAACTGGCGCAAGCGGTCTCCTTCGATGTGTTTGGGTTCGGCCAGGGTGTCACCCCTGATAATTTCGAAGTCCTCCACGCCGTGCAGGAACAAGTTCGTGCGAGCGATGGACGAGGTAATCAGGTTGCGCTCCTGCCCGTAGAGCTTGAGCGTGCGGTACTCACCGCCAGAGCGTTTCACTTCATCCAGCGCCGAAATCAGCATACCACCGGTGCCGCAGGTGGGGTCGTAAATCGACTCGCCCGCCTGGGGTGCCAAGAGTTGCGTCATCAAGTGAACGACGGTGCGGTTGGTATAGAACTCGGCGGCGGTGTGGCCTGAGTCGTCCGCAAACTTTTTGATCAGGTACTCGTAGGCGTTGCCGAGCTCGTCCTCGGGCACGTTGCCCACTGACAGCGTCTGTGTCGAGAAGTGCTCGATCAGGTTTTTCAGCGTTTCATCGGGCAGGCGCTCGCGATTGGTCCAGGGCGCATCACCGAAGATACCGTCGAGCATATCTGGGTTGGCAGATTCGATTGCGCGCATCGCTTTCTGAATGGCCGCGCCCACGCTCCTCGGGGTCTGCCTGACATCGTTCCAGTGCGCCCCCTCGGGGATCTGAAACCGATGATTCTCGGCAAACTGCGCATAGGAAAGATCGCCATTGGAATCGGCCAGTGTCGCCCGGTATTCCTCATCCCAGACATCCGAAACGCGCTTGTAGAACAGCAGCGGGAAAATAAACTGTTTGTAGTCGCCGGCGTCAATCAGTCCACGCAGCAGTACGGCGGCGCCCCACAGGTAGCTTTCGAGTTCTTGTTGGCTAATGCGTTTGCTTGGGTGACTCATTTCAGCCATTCCCCTTCAGTCATGACCTGCGCAAGCCGTTCTTCAGCCTCGCGGCAGCGGGTAAGCGCATTCTTGAACGCAGCGATGGCGTCTGGTAACGGAGGGATGTCTTCTTGCAAGGGCGGCAGGACGTAGCGCGAAATGTTCAGCGTCCAGTCCTCAGCCTTGATCTCATCGAGACTGACCACGCGAACCGCATCCTGCTCATCAGCAAAGCCGCGATACCAGCCAAGGATTTCAGCAGCGTGCTCAGACTCCAGAAAATTCTGGGCACGCCCCCGGCGGAACAGGCGCGAGGCGTCAGCGATCAGCACTTTCTTTTTGTACTCGACCGGCTTGCGCTTGCGCAGCACAAGAATGCACGCGGCGAGGCCAGTGCCGTAGAACAGATTGGGAGCCAATCCGATCACAGCCTCAACCAGATCCATTTCTAGCAACCTCTGACGAATGCTGCCTTCGACACCCTTGCGGAAAAGTGC
This sequence comes from Pseudomonas sp. LJDD11, assembly GCF_024584215.1. NCBI lineage: Bacteria > Pseudomonadati > Pseudomonadota > Gammaproteobacteria > Pseudomonadales > Pseudomonadaceae > Pseudomonas > Pseudomonas sp. LJDD11. The sequence goes on along the minus strand of NZ_JANJFL010000008.1, from coordinate 14,013 downwards.
GCCTTGCGGCAACACCACGGCCATCCGACCGCTAACTTCGGCCATCGACTTGACCATGTGCTGGACCCAGGCGAAGTCACCGCTGGATGAGGGCGGCAGGCCAGCAAAGTTGCGGCCAAATGGATCATTCAGCCACAGCTCTTCGCCCCACTTTTCCAACGAAAACGGCGGGTTGGCAATCACGCAGTCGAACGTGGCCAATCGATCGCCTTCAAAGAAAGCCGGAGTGCGCAGAGTGTCACCACGCACTACCTGAAAGTCCTCGATACCATGAAGAAACAAGTTCATCCGCGCGATGGATGAGGTGGTGAGGTTTTTCTCTTGCCCGTACAGCTTGCCCCAAAGCCGCTTCACGTCGCCGTGCATCTCTTTGACGTGCTGCACAGCTGCTAGCAACATACCGCCAGTACCGCAGGCCGGGTCGTAGATGGTCTCTGCCTCCGTGGGATCGAGCATGTCGATCATCAGCCGGACTACGCTGCGTGGGGTGTAAAACTCGCCGGCCTTCTTGTTGGTGGCGTCGGCGAACTTCTTGATCAGGTATTCATAGGCGTCGCCAAGCAAATCCGAGGTGACGTCCTTGTTGCCCAACGGCAGCTTGGAGAAGTGCTCGATCAGGTCCTTGAGCAAAGCATCAGACAACCGCTCCTTATTCGACCACTGGGCATCGCCGAACACGCCATAAAGGGTGTCAGGGTTGGCCTTCTCGATCTCACGCATAGCCCACTGCAATGCAGCCCCTACGTTGATCGATTTTTCACGCACGTGCTCCCAGTGGCAGTAATCCGGAATCTGGAATCGATGCGACTCAGGGAACCAGCCGAGCTGGTCATCGCCAGTCTCGTCGACGATCTCCTGGTACTCGTCATCCCAAACGTCGCAGATACGCTTGAAGAACAGCAGAGGGAAAATGTAGGTCTTGAAGTCAGCCGCATCAACCGGGCCACGCAGGATGTTGGCAGACTCCCAAAGGTGGCTTTCGAGCTGGCTAAGGGTGATCTTTTGGTCGCTCAAACGCGTAGTCCTTCTTTTACAAATTTCGCCGCAGAGCGGCTGTATGCGTGCTTTTTTTTCACTGGTAAACCAAAAAAATTGGATAGCTTAGCGTAAGCGTCCGGCGAACTCACCTTGTGTTAATCAAGCCGGCATTCACTGATGAGGCGGCAACTACCCGATCTCACTGGCGCGTTGTGTCGGCAGCCGCGTCAGCGCATCTTTGAGATAGGGATACAGAGCATTCCCAATACATACTCGCCGATTGGATCAGCCTCATGATTGCGACTGCCCGTTTACCACGGTGCAGCAGCCCGGCAACCAACCAGTTCAAGCGTCCGAGTGCTCATGACCGGATCTGGTCCCCAACAATGCGCGTAGCGCTATCCTCCAGGTATTCCAAACGGCATTCCACGATCACAGTAATTTCAAAAAATAATTTAAAAATCAATTACTTATATTGCAAATTCAAATCCCCCCGGCGCACCGTACCCCCTCCCCCTTACCCATCCGTAAACCCCACTCCCCGCACATGCCCCCTGGCCAGCGGCGGTGGGCAATCCGGTTCGCTGAAGTCCGCTGTCCAGCGCCAGTTGCGGATTTCCGGCAGGTCTTCAAGGTGTTCGCGAATCCATACGTCATGCCGGCTCAGCTGGCGGGTGAAGTGGTCCACGGCCGTTGCGCTTTGGGGGTGTAGCCGGGGTATGTGGCTCAGGGCGTCGATGGCCAGGTGGTAACGGCTCATTCGGTTGAGCACTACCATGTCGAACGGGGTGGTGGTGGTTCCCCGGTCGCTGAAGCCTCGTACGTGGAAGCGCGCTTCGTTGGCGCGGCCATGGACCATTGAGTGGATGACCCAGGTGGAGCCGTGGAAGGCGAACATGACCGGGGCTTCGCGGATGAACAGGGCGTCGAAGGAGGCGGGGTCGAGGCCGTGCGGGCGTTGCTCCGGTGCGCAGAGGGTGCCGAGGTCAACGATGTTGACGACCCGGACACGAATGTCCGGGACGTGTTTGCGCAGCAGCCAGGCGGCGGCGACGGTTTCGGTGGTCGGAACATCGCCTGCGCAGGCCAGGATTACGTCGGGTTCATGCCCCTGGTCGTTGCTGGCAAAGGCCCAGATGGAGGCGCCTTGTGAGCAGTGCCTGAGTGCGGCGTCGAAGTCCAGCCACTGGAAATCCGGCTGTTTGCCGCAGGTCACGACGTTGACATAGTTCCGGCTGCGCAGGCAGTGGTCGAAGACGTTGATCAGGCAGTTGGAGTCTGGCGGGTAGTAGACCCGTACGACGTCCGCACGGCGTTGCAGCACGTTGTCGACGAAGCCGGTGGACTGGTGGCTGAAGCCGTTATGGTCGTTGCGCCAGGCGTGGCTGGTGATGAGGATGTTCAACGAGGCCAGCGGGCGGCGCCAGTGGAATTCCTTGCTTTGCTGCAACCATTTGGCGTGCTGGGTCACCATGGAGTCGACGACCTGGGCGAAGGCTTCGTAGGTGGACCACATGCCATGTCGCCCGGTGAGCAGGTAGCCTTCCAGCCAGCCTTCGCACAGGTGTTCGCTGAGCACTTCCATGACCCGCCCGTCAGGCGCGAGGTGGTCGTCGAGGGTCAGGCAGGTGCCGGAGGCTTTTCGGTCGGAGGCGTCGAACACGGCGTTGAGGCGGTTGGAGTTGGTTTCATCCGGGCCGAAGACTCTGAAGTTGTGAGGGTTGCTGCGCATCACGTCACGCAGGTATTCGCCCAGTTTGCGCGGTGCCTCGGCGATCACCTGGCCGGGGCCGGGGACGTCCAGGCTGTAGCCGGCGAAATCGGGCAGGTCCAGCGCCAGCAGCACGCGCCCGCCATTGACATGGGGCACGGCGCCCATGCGCAGTTCGGCGGGGGGCGTCAGGGCCTTGAGGTCTGGCAGGAGCGCACCGTGGGCATCGAACAGGTGCTGCGAGAGGTAGCCGCGCATCCAGCGTTCCAGTTGTGCCCTGTGCCCGGGGTTGTCGATGACGTTGGCCAGCGGCACCTGGTGGGCGCGGAAGGTTCCTTCGATTGGCACCCCGTCCACCACGTGCGGCCCGGTCCAGCCCTTGGGGCTGCGCAGGATGATCATCGGCCATTTCTCAGCCAGTGGATGGTCCTGCCTGGCGTGCAGCTGGAGTCGGCCGATGGCGTCGTGGGCACTGTTCAGCGCAGCCGCGAATCGCTGGTGCATGCCGGGCAGGTCGTCACCGGCGACGATGATCGGCTGATAGCCACGGCCGCGATACAGTTCGATCAGCCGCTCATCCGCCGTGCGCGCCTCGACGGTGGGGCCGGATATTTTGTAGCCGTTGAGATGCAGGATGGGCAGCACGGCCCCGTCGCGGGCGGGGTCGATGAACTGCACGCTTTTCCAGCTGCCTTCAAGGGGGCACGTCTCCGCTTCGCCGTCGCCGATGACGCAGGCGACCAGCAATTGGGGGTTGTCGAACACCGCGCCAAAGGCATGCATCAACGAGTAGCCCAGCTCCCCGCCTTCATGCAATGAGTTGGGCGTGTGCGGCCCGCAATGGCTGGGGATGCCACCGGGGGCGGAAAAACTGCGGAACAGGCGCAACATGCCGGCTTCGTCGGGGGCGACCTGCGGGTGCACTTCGCTGTAGGTGCCCTCCAGCCAGGCGCAGGCGTTGAGGGTCGGCCCGCCGTGGCCTGGGCCTGAGATAAAGACGGTTTCGACCTTGCGCTCATGGATCAGGCGGTTGAGGTGCACGTAGATGAAGTTCTGTCCGGCCGAGGTGCCCCAATGTCCTAGCAGGCGCGGTTTGATGTGGTCGGCGCTCAGTGGTTCGCGCAGCAGGGGGTTGTTGCGCAGGTAGATCTGGCCGACGCACAGGTAATTGGCCGCGCTCCAGTAGCGATGCAGCCGATCCAGCAGGTCGGCTGACAGCACGCCTGCGGCACTGTCTTGCGCGGCAAGGTGGTCAGGGCGCGGGGAGGCTTTGAGGTCGGCACTGGAAACCTGTGGGTTGAACACATACATGGCGGCTCCTTGGGGGCGGCGGAGTTGGCGTGGCGCTATTGGAGGACGAACACCTGGGTGCTCAGGCTGCTTGGTGCAAACGGCGCAGGGTGTGTCGTGCGATCACGGCGTTTTCATCCGTGGGAATCACCCAGGCCGTCACGGCACTGCCGGGGTGGGAGAGGCAGTTCGTACCGGCCTGCCGCCCGTCACGGTCACGCTCCAGGCCCAGCCACCGGCAACCGTCGAGAATGGCGTTGCGCACGTCGCTGGCGTGCTCGCCCACGCCACCGGTAAACACCAGTGCGTCCAGGCCGCCCAGTGCCGCGGCAACCGCACCGATTTCCTTGACGACGTACCGCTCGAACAAGGCAATCGCTTCGGCAGCTTGCGGTGCGGCACTGGCGGCCAGCTCACGCAGGTCACTGCTGATCCCGCCGGACACCCCTAACAGCCCGCAATGGTGATAGAGCAGGTTCTCCAGACCCTTTGCGCTCATGTGCCGCTCGCGCATCAGGTACAGGAGGATGCCGGGATCCAGCCGGCCAGGCCGGGTGCCCATGAGCAATCCGTCGAGGGTGGAAAATCCCATGGTCGTGGCGCGGCTGGTCCGGTTGACCAGGCCACACAAGCTGGCACCATTACCCAGGTGGGCAACGATCGTTCTGCCGTGCGCCGCGTACGGGTCATGGTCGATGAGCCGCCCGGCGATGTATTCGTAGGAAAGCCCGTGAAACCCGTAGCGGCGCAGTCCCTGATCAGTCAGTGTGCGCGGCAGCCCGAAGCGGCTTTCCAGCGCATCGAGCGTGCGATGGAAGACCGTGTCGAAACACACGAATTGCGGCAAGCCGGGGCGTTCGCGGGCCAGATGGTCGATCGGGGCGAGACATTTGGGCTGATGCAGTGGGGCCACAGCGCTCAAGGCTTGCATTTCGCTCATCAAGGCCGGGGTGACGATCATGGCCATCTCGGCGCAGTCGCCGCCATGTACCACACGGTGCGCTGCTGCAACGATGTCGCACCCGACGGCCTCGGCAATCCAGGCCATCAGCCGTGACAGCGTGTCGTCGATGGAGGTCGCATGGTCGCCTGGCCACTCGGCCTGTCGTTCCTGCTCGTCGCCGGAACCGAGAAACACCAGGCGCTGCATGCCCTTGCTCGCCTCCACGCTGCCGCGCCCCAGGCAGCGCTCCGCTTCGACGGGTACAGCCGCGTCATACAGGGAGAACTTCAGGTTCGAGGAGCCAGCGTTCAAGACCAACAGTGCCGGAGGTGACTGATCGATCATTTGGCTCTCCTGGGGTCGCGCCCCTGTTGGCCCCGAGCGCCTGTACTGCCGGTCATGGCACGAGCGGGTACGGGTTGACGGCCACAACGCTGGTTTTCAGATGACGCACGACATGTTCGGTGGTGCTACCCAACCATTTGCCGTGCACGCTGCGATGGACGACGCCCATCACGATGACGTCGAAGTCGTGTGCCTCGCTGAATGCCTCGATGACTTTCGCAGGGTTGCCCATGACCAGATGCTTGCACTCAAGGGGCACACCGTAGCGCTCGGCCAGGTGATCGAACGCGTTTTCGTCCAGTTTGTAGATCCGCTCATGCATTTCGGAGTTGAACGCCAGGTCGCTCCCGCCGCTGAAGACGTAGGACAAATCGTAGGCATACAGCAGGTGGAGCTCCGCGTTGCACTGCGCCGCGAGTTTTTCCGCCGTGGAGATGATCCGGTCGTTGAGGCCGTCGTACTGTTCGTCCGGGCGAAAAGGGTCAACGGCGGCGAGAATCTTGCGGGGAAGCACATGGGGCGCCGGATGGGCCACCAGGTGCAGGGCCACCGGGCATTTGCGCAGCAGGTGCTCATCCAGGGACGTGAACATGATTCGGGTCAGCCACGAATGGTGCTCCAGGTCCTTGATGACCAGCGAAGGTTTCATTTCGCCGATGTGCAGGATAATTTCGTCGAGCGGGTGTGCCACCCAGATGACTTCGTGGGTGACCTGAACCCCAACACTGCGCATGGGCACGACCTGTTCTCCCAGCCACTTGCGATGTCGTTCCAGATACCCCTCTTTCATTTCCCGCAAGGCGTTATCATTCACAAGCCCGGCAGTGGCCAGCGCTTCGACATAATCAAACGCAACGATGTGCAGTGCGGCATCCTGGGCCTTGGCAAGGGCCAGGGCGCGGTCAAATGCCGGGGTTCGTTCCATCAGTGGCGACGCGATCAGCATCAAACGTTCAGCTTGGGACATGTCACACCTCCTTTCAGGGCCAAAGGGCGCGCATAGGGGTTCTGCGCTGGGCTGCGGCAGGGCTCTCGACAGGGCTCTCTACCGAAGCGCCGCGGCCGGCCTCGACGGTGTGGTCGCCGGGTTTGATGACCAGCACGCTGCTCGGTGAATGGATCAACAGTGATTCGGCCGTATTGCCGATGACTTTCTCCAGCCTGGTGCGCGGCAAAGTCCCCATGACCAGCAGGTCGATGTCCTGCTCGCGAGCAAACTCACTGATGGTCTGTAGCGGCGTGCCGGTCAGGAAATGCCGACAATCGTGCGCAATGGCATGTCGGTCGCACAGCGCGGAGAAAGCCTGCTCATGGGCCTCTCCCAGGGCTTCGTGAAAGCCGGTCTCGATTGGCAAGGCGCCCAGCATGGTGATGTTCCTGGCATAGAACTCCGACCAGTCATAGCTGTAGAGCACATGAACGCTGGCGCCACATTGCCTGGCCAGGCGGGCGGCCATGGCCACCAGCGTGTCATTGAGCTGCAGGTCCGCCTCTTGGTAACGGTAAAGATTGACGGCGGCCAGCACCTTGCCAGGCAGCGGATGGTGCGCGTCCGTGACGAACTGGACAGGGCAGGTACAGTCGCGCAACAGGAGCCAGTCCAGCGGCGTGGAAAACAGCCGGGCGAAGAGCGGCTCATGATGCACGTCTTTGATCAGCATCATGGGGCGAGCCATCTGCACATGGGTACTGATCGCCTCGAAATCGTCATCGGTCCAGAGCACCTCGACCGAGCAGTCCAGGCCACGTGCGCGCTCTTGCGCCGCCTGCTCTTCCAGCCACCGGCAATGGCTCTCAAGGTAGCTGTCACGCAAGGCGACAAGCGCCGAACGGTCGAATACGCCCATGATTTCGAGGGCCCGGAAGTAGTCCAGTGCGAGGATCCGCAAGGCAGCGTCGCAAGCCCGGGCCAAGGCCACGGCGCGCTCGAATGCAGGGGTGCGCTGCATGTTCGATGAGGCGATCAACAAAAAGCCTGGCGATGCGTTCATGGCGACCTCATTCAGCGACCTCAGTGGTGATCTGAAAGTGGCTACTTGGAGAAAGCGATGTCCAAACGCCTGACACGGCGCAGGCCGGCGCACATTCACAGGATGGGGCGATACCGGCGGCCGTTTCTGATCTATATCAGAAAGTCGGCGTTTCCCGGCGCCAGCCATCACGATCCCGAGCATAATCACGCCATACACCGAACGCAGGAGCATCCAGCGGAGATGCCTTCATGATCCTCGTCACCTTGATCAACATGCTGATCATCACCACTGCCGTGATCATTCACTACGAATGCCTGTTGCGCTTGAACCTGCTCATGCCCCGACTCAAGATCTGGCATCGTTTCAGAATCGTCTTCGGTGTGCTGGGAGCGCTGGTGGCCCACGCCATCGAAGTCTGGGTCTTTGCGCTGGGTTATTACCTGCTGAACAAAAGCGCAACGCTGGGTCAGCTCGTCGGTCACTTCGACGGCAGCTTCATGGACTCGGTGTACTTCTCCTTTACCACCTACACCACCATAGGCTTCGGCGATATCTCGCCCGTAGGCCCGCTCAAGTTCCTGACCGGGCTCGAAGCCTTGACCGGTCTGGTGCTCATCACCTGGACAGCGTCCTTCCTGTTCATCGAAATGCAGAGGTACTGGAATCTTCAGGAAGCCACTGGACCCAGTCGGCAATGACCCCGAACGATCTCTAACACGGCATATTTGCCAGCGGGTGGGGGCGGCCCGTCCATCCGGCAACGATTGCAGCATGAGCCTGCAGGCGTATCGTTTTTGCCGGTAGTACACATAAATGTCGGGGGGCTCCCGCATGAACCACTGCCTACCCCTGCGCAGCGAGAGCTGTGCCAATTGTCGAGTGCGTGAGCTCTGCCTGCTGGTCGGGCTTGATACTGCGGACGCCAGACGCCTGGACCTGATCATTCCGCAGCGCATGAAGGTCAAGAAAGGTGCGGTTCTGTTTCATCTGGGAGACCCCATGCGCTATCTCTATGCCATTCATCATGGGTTCTTCAAAACGACGTTTTGTTCAGAAGACGGCCGCGAACAACTGACCGGCTTTCAGATGCCGGGCGAGTTGCTTGGCATTGACGCGATAAGCAGCGGGGACTACGCCTGTGATGCCATTGCCCTTGAAGACAGCGAAGTCTGCCCGATCCGCTTCACCCAGCTTGAGCGCCTCGCCCGGGAACTGCCCTCGCTGCAACACAACCTGAACCGGACGTTGAGCCAGGAGCTGGTGCGCGACCATGAAGTTCTGATGTGGATGGGGAATCTCAAGGCGCAAGAACGGCTCGGGGCCTTCCTGCTGGACCTAGCCACACGTATGCAACGCCGTGGCTACTCGCCCCACGCGTTTGTATTGCGCATGACGCGAGAGGACATTGGTGCTTATCTAGGCCTGCGCCTTGAGACGGTGTGCCGGGCCATCGCCTACCTGCGCAACAACGATATCGTGCGGATCTCCGGACGGGCCGTTGAGATCGTCAGCCAGGAACGCCTCAAAGCTCTGGTTTCGGGCTGTAGCTCCCCCCGAAAGCTCCGCTCGGTACAAGAGCGCCTCTGTTGATTGGCGCGGTCATGGCGTAATCGCGACTTTCAGCACGCCGTCGCGCTGATGGGCAAACAGATCATAGGCCGCTTCGATCTCGTCCAGCCTGAACCGATGGGTGACCAGCGGTGACAGGTCGACAGCCCCACCGTCCACTACGGCCATCAAGCGCCGCATGCGCTCCTTGCCACCGGGGCACAGGGTGCTGACGATGCTGTAGTCCCCCAGCCCCGCAGCGAATGCCTCCAGCGGAATGCGCAGGTCATTGGCGTAAACGCCAAGGCTCGACAGCCGTCCGCCAGGGCGCAGCACGCGCAGAGCGGACTCGAACGTGCCTTGGGTTCCCAGCGCCTCGATCGCCACATCCACACCGCGACCGTCGGTCAGGGTCATGATCTGCTCCACTACGTCTCCCGCCTGAAAGTCGACCGTGTAGGTCGCACCCAGGCGCCGGGCGACACTCATGCGCTCTGCCACTGTGTCGACCCCGATAATAGTCGCCGCCCCCTTGAGCCGCGCACCCGCCACCGCACACAGCCCAATAGGGCCCAGCGCAAAGACCGCAACGCTGTCGCCAATGCGCACATCACCGCGTTCGGCCCCGGAAAACCCGGTGGACATGATGTCGGGGCACATGAGGACCTGTTCATCACTGAGGCCGTCCGGAATCGCACACAGATTGGCCATCGCATCGGGCACTCGTACGTATTCGGCCTGGCAGCCATCGATGGTATTACCGAATTTCCAGCCGCCGATGGCTCGAAAGCCGTGCCGGGCGTGAGGACCGTCCTGCGATGCACAGCCACACAGGCAGGCAAAACTGTGTCCACTGGGGGTGATGGCGCCGGCGATGACCCGCTGCCCCTCGAAGAAGCCCTGGACCTGCGAACCCAGCCGCTCGATCACACCTACCGGTTCGTGGCCGACGATGAGCCCACTGGTCACCGGGTATTCGCCACGCAGTATGTGGATGTCCGTGCCGCAAATGGTCGTGGTGGTAACCCGCACAAGCGCATCCAGGGGGCCTGGTTCCGGAATCGGCTTCTCTTCGAGCACGATGCGATTCTTTTCGACGAAAACCGCCGCTTTCATGCTGTTCATGGCTGGCCTCGGGGCTGTTGGCGAGAACGCTCGGATAGGCCAATAGCCTGCCGCGCTACCCGTTGGGCCGCTTGATGATTATCAACAAACATCCTTGGCCCCCACGCGCCGACCGATGGTCGAGCGGCCCCGTCGTATTTCTGATTTTGATCAGTCGCCATCGTGCTGGTGGGCGTAGAAAGGCGCGTAGAGGCGCTGTACGTCGCAGCGCTGCGCTTCACAGCCCACCTATAGCAGATCAGGAGATAGACATGGCCAGGCCCGAACTGACCGAGCACCTGCCTACCGGCGCACTTGGGAAACATCATTGGATAGAGCCGCTCAACGACGGCACGCACGTCCTGATACGTCCCCTGGAGCCGCAAGACCGTGAGCGGGAGTTTGCCTTTATCAAGCATCTGTCCCCTCAATCCCGGCGCTTGCGCTTTCTCGCCACGATCAACGAACCCAGCGAATCAATGCTCGATCAACTGATGGATGTGGACTGCTGCAGACGCATGGCCTATGTCGGGCTCAGCATGGACCAGGGCAAGCTGATCGAGACCGGCATCGCACGCTATGCCGCGCTGGCAGATAGCTCACAATGCGAATCGGCGGTGGTCGTTGCCGACTCATGGCAGCGCAAGGGACTTGGCACACTGTTGATGAAACACCTGATCAATACGGCCCGGCTCAATGGCTTCACCGAGATGTTATCCATCGACAGTGAGGCGAATTCAGGCATGCATCGATTGGCCAACAAGCTGGGGTTCGTACGCCGTCAGGATCCGCTGGATGCTACCCAGGTCATCCATCGTTTGAACTTGTGCTGAGCGGCGCCGGGAGCCCTTGCTTCGTCTGTGAAGCCTATGGACAAGATCAGAGTGGATCCGGCCCTGCTGGTGATCGCGCTTGGCTCACTGGCAGCCGGGATCATTGCCAGCCTGATCGGCAGGCATGACCTGGCGCATGGCCTGTGGGGCATTGGGGCGGTGCTGGTGGCGTTAACGCTCGCGGTAGAGATCGTCATCGACCTGGTCAGACACCGGATGGGGGTGGATCTGATTGCGCTGTTGTCCATCGCCGGAGCCTTGTTTTTTTCCGAGTATCTGGTCGCGTCGGTCGTCGGGGTCATGCTGGCGTCCGGGCGCAATCTGGAGTATTTCAGTTCGCAACGTGCCGCACGCGAACTCAAACGCCTGATCCAGCGCGCACCCACGTTTGCCTGGCGGATCGAGGGCGGTGATCTGACCCGTGTGCCACTGCAGGAGGTTGTTCCCGGTCAACTGATCCTGGTGCGCATGGGCGACGTGATACCCCTCGACGGTGACCTGCAAGGCAGCGGAGCAATCGTCGATGAATCAGCGCTCACGGGCGAACCCATACCTGTGAGCCACCGGCCGGGGGCCAGCATCAGAAGTGGCGGCATCAACGTCGGTACGCCCTTCTCGCTCCGGGTCAGGCGCAGCGCGCAGGAGAGTACCTATGCCGGCATTGTCAGAATGGCGACCCAGGCGCGTCAGTCACGACCACCGTTCGTACGCGCAGCCGATCGCTATGCGCTGATCCTCATCCCGGTGACGCTGTTGATTGCGGGGGTGAGCTGGGCCTGGTCTGCCGATCCGGTCAGGGCGCTCGCGGTGTTGGTCGTTTCCACGCCTTGCCCGTTGATTCTCGCAGCCCCTGTGGCCATCTTGTCGGGGATCTCTCGCTGCGCGCGACGGGGTATCCTCGTCAGGGACGGCGCCACGCTCGAAGCGATGGCCAGAACGCAAAGGGTGCTGTTCGACAAGACCGGAACCCTCACGGCGGGTCGGCCCTCGGTCATGGGTGCAGAAACCAGGGGCGATGTGGATGTACAGCGGATGCTGTACCTGGCCGGCTCCCTTGCACAGGGCTCACCCCATCCGGTCTCGATTGCCATCGCCGCATCCGCCCGTGTCGGCAACGTTGCGTTGGCAATCCCTACGCAAGTTGTCGAACAGCCAGGATCGGGTTTGTCGGGAGAGGTTGAAGGCCATCGAGTCTGGCTTGGTGGGCCGGACATCGCAGCTGCCACTACAGACAACTGGACGCAACACTTGATGAGCCGCCTGGACTTTCAGGGCCTTGGGGCCAGCCTGGTGGTTGTCGATAACCAGCTTGCCGGTGCCATCCTGTTCACCGATCCGCTACGCAAGGAGTCGGCACGAGCGTTGCGCCATATCAAGCAGATGGGACTCGACAAGATCGCGATGCTGACAGGCGATCGACTGGAAACCGCGGAATTGGTCGCCGTGGCAGCCGGTGTGGACGACGTCAGGGCTGGTTTGAGCCCTGAAGAAAAGGTCCGTGCAGTCCAGCAATCCTGCGTCGATGGCATCACGATGATGGTCGGTGATGGGATCAACGATGCACCGGCACTCGCCGCCGCAGATGTGGGCGTCGCGATGGGTGCCAATGGGGCAAGCGCGGCGTCGGAATCTGCCGGAGTGGTGCTTTTGGTCGACCGACTCGACCGTGTCGTTGAGGCACTGGAGATCAGTAAGCGCACCTACACGATCGCACGGCAAAGTCTGCTGATCGGCATGGGGCTGTCGGTTACGGCGATGTTGGTCGCGGCAGCCGGTTACCTGCCGCCGCTGGCCGGCGCCATCCTGCAGGAGGGCATTGATGTCGGGGTTATCCTGAACGCGCTGCGGGCACTGGGTGCCGCTCGCGGACAGGGGGCCAGGGGGCTGCCCGATGAGCGTCTGGACCGGCTGGCCGCCGAGCACCTGAACATGAAACACATACTTCAGCAGCTCAGCAGCATGGCCTACAACTTTTCAAGCCTGCCTGCCGAGCAAGCCACAAAAGAATTGAGCAGCCTTCTGGAGCAATTCGACAATGAGCTGTTGCCCCATGAGCATGATGACGAAGAGCAGCTTTACCCCAGCCTTGTCGATTACCTGAAAGGCGACGACCCACTGGGAGCCTTGAGCCATACACACCGGGAACTCTTCCGGATGATCGGCCTGCTTCGGCACATGAACCAGCAATTGGCAACTCCGCCTTCGAACGTCGACCTGAAGGAAATCCAGATACTGCTCATCCGCCTGGATACGTTGCTGGCGCTGCACTTTTCCCTGGAAGAGGAGCTTTATCAAACTCTGGATCTTCGATAACGGGATTCAATGCCTATGCACAGCGACAGTGCATCCTTGTTTACTGCGTCATGGAGTCCGGCCAGAGCTAGCTGCAGGTGCAGCCGCCTTCGCAAAACCGTGACAAAACTCAACGTTTTTCTCCAGGTACAGGCTTTCAATAACGGCCTTCCCTGGATCCCCATACCAGGGTCATGAGCCTGATAATCGGGGGTGATTATGAACAACTTTGCACTGCGACGCGCCATTCTCGATGAGCTTGAGTTTCAGCCTCATATCGACGCGGGCGCTATTGGCGTTGCCATAGAAGAAAATGGCGTTGTCAGACTGACAGGGCATGTCAAAACCTATGCGGAGAAAATCGCGGCCGAGCGAGCCGTGAAAAGCGTCAAGGGCGTGAAGGCGGTTGCCCAAGAGATTGAGGTACGCGTTCCCGGCGACCTGGATCTAAGCGATGAAAGTATCGCTTCGCGCTGCGTGGATGTGGTCCGCTGGAATACGGCCACGGCTGCCGACCGGATACAGATTGAAGTTCAGCAAGGGTGGGTCACCCTTGAGGGTGAAGTCGACTGGCAATACCAGAGGCAAGCGGCTGAGGATGCCGTCCAGAAGTTGGCAGGGGTCGTTGGGATCAATAACCTGTTGGTGGTAACACCCAAGATCACCGCCGACGATGTGAAGAGTCGTATCGAAGCGGCCTTGGCGCGTAATGCAGAACTGGATACGAACAAGATTCGCGTTGTCGTTGATGGTAAAGCGGTGAAGCTTGAAGGGCATGTTCGCCATTGGCGAGAGCGCAGCGCTTGTGAGCAGGCGGCGTGGGGAGTGCCGGGTGTCAGTCGTGTCGAAAACTGTATCCTGATTGCCTAGCCGATTTTGACTCGGTGAATTACAGATCGGTGCCTGTACCTGGATGTTTTGATCTACTCCTGAGGCTGTCGCAGCACTTTTCCGCGCGCAAAAGCAAAACCCCTGATCGCAGTGCGATCAGGGGTT
>NZ_JANJFL010000079.1:0-733 GCF_024584215.1 Pseudomonas sp. LJDD11 | reverse complement strand
AACAAAAAGCCCCTTCGGCGTCTTTTTTGGTTTTAAGGAATAGAGGTTTTTCGCGAATGAATTGGCTTGTGTCTTTGATCAGGGTAATGTCTGGGGTGAGAGGGGTGGATGGCAAGCTGACCATTCGCGGTGCCCAGAGCACGTGTGGGAGCCAAGCTGCCATCCACTCTTCCCGCTTTGGCTCAAAGCTCGAACAGTTGACTGAGTCCGACCTCGAACAACAAGCGTGAGCCAGGCCAAAGCGCCTCTCACTCTTTATCCTAGAGGTTTTACTCATGTCCGCCTATGCCGGAATTGATGTTTCCAAGGCCACGCTGCAGGTCGCACTGTTTCCCAAAGCAGATGATCTCTGCGTGCCTAACACCGAAGAAGGTCTCGCCAGCATCGCTGAGTACCTCAGCGCCCATCAGGTTGAACGTGTTCTTGTTGAGGCCACCGGGGGTTACGAGAGACTGTCGGTAAAGCTGCTGGCTAATGCCGGGTTCAAGGTCCAGCGTATCAACCCTGTCCGCTCACGCCAGTTCGCGCTGGCCATGGGCAAGCGCGCCAAGACGGACCCGATCGACGCGCAAATGCTGGCCATGTTCGCCTCCAGCCTGGAGGAAAAGGGTTTCGCCAAGCCTGACGAGGAACGCGAAGTCCTGCTTGAACTGGTCAACTTGCGTGGCAACCTGCATCAACAACGTGATGACAACCGGCGCCGTATCAAACAGGCCGTACTGCCCTGCGTGGT
>NZ_JANJFL010000078.1:0-737 GCF_024584215.1 Pseudomonas sp. LJDD11 | reverse complement strand
CCGGCGCTGTGCGGGCGCGGCATGGCCGAGCGCACTTCCATGCGGGCGCTGGGCCGTTCGAAGTCGTAGTCGTTAAGCTCCAGTGAACCGGGCTGCACCTCCTGAGCCAGCCGCCAGTCATTGAAGTGGTCGCGTTCACGGTGTTGGCCGTCAGGTGGAAAGTACGGCACCGAGGCGTAGCCGGGCGCCGACTGATGCGCGCCGTAGGCGTCGGCCAGCACCAGCACATGACGGTCCTGCTCGTGGCGGAAAAAGTAATAGATGCCCTCGTGTTCCATCAGCCGGCTGACAAAATCCAGGCTGGTCTCGCGGTACTGCACGCAGTATTCCCACTCGCGATAGGGACGGCTCAGCGCGTCTTCAAAATCAGAAAAACCCAGATCACGAAACACCTGCTTGATGATCTGCGGCACGCTCAGGTGCTGGAAGATCCGGCAGTCCGAGGTGCGACTGAGCAGCCACAGCCAGGGCCGCAGGGTCACCTGATAACTGGCGAACTGGCCACGGTCGGCGTTCTGGCTGCAGCGCGCGACGATGCCATGAAAGTAACGCTGGCCACCGCCGCCCAGCTGCACCGACAGGCTCATGGGCTTGCCGAGCAACTGGTTGAGGTCCAGCGCACCGTCCTTTGAAGTCAGTTGCAGCTCATAGTTGAACAACCGGCCCAACTCATCGCCACCGCTCATGTCCTTGAGCAACAGCACATCCGGCCCGAGCGGGCTGGTGACTTGGGTCAT
>NZ_JANJFL010000077.1:0-754 GCF_024584215.1 Pseudomonas sp. LJDD11 | reverse complement strand
TCCAACTATCGTGGTCAGTCCAGCTTTCATGAAGATGCAGAAGGTGCCTGGCTGCGCTTCTACTCCATCAGCCCTTACAACGCCTATAACCGCTTCGTGGTGGACTCGATCCTCTGTGCCTGGATCAGCAACCTGTCTGCCCTGGCCGCCAGCCCCTTGCGCGCTCAGCGGGTCGAGATCGAATTCGAAGCGCCCGACTACGCCGCCGATTACAGCTTCATGAGCGACAACCCGGTGTTCTTTGGCCAGCCTCGCGCTGCGCAATCCCGACCATTGCCCAAGCACTTGGCAACACTTGCTGCAATTGTGTGAAAAGGAACTGGAACAGCTGACCCGCACCCGCAGCCTGCGTGAGCGCATCATTCAGTTGTTGGGACCGTTATTGAACGGTGGAAGGGAACCGGATCTGGAGGAAATCGCAGCACGGCTCAAGCTGCCGACCTGGACGCTACGCCGAAAACTGGCCGATGAAGGCACCCGCTTTCGCACCATCCTCAATGACACACGCCGTGATCTGGCGATGACTTACATCCGCGACACTGAACTGGCGTTCGGCGAGATCGCGTATCTATTGGGTTTCGCCTCGGCCGAAGCCTTTCAACGCGCCTTCAAACGCTGGAACAGCCAGACTCCGGGAGAGTTTCGCCGCAGCCAGCGTCAAAGCGCCTGACGCCCCTCACAGTTCGGTAGCGTCGTCGGAAGGCTCCAGCGGGTCCAGTTCAAAAGCGCGGGATTCCAGAAGTTCTTCTTGATA
>NZ_JANJFL010000076.1:0-759 GCF_024584215.1 Pseudomonas sp. LJDD11 | reverse complement strand
GTCGGGAAGGTTTCCGAAAGCAGTGCCGCCGTGACCACGCCACACAGTACCGCGCCGACAGCCAACAGCATTACACCGAAAATCGAAGCCGCGAACGATCCCGAACTGGCCATCAGGAAAGACGGAAACACCACCAGCATCAGCAGGACACACGCAGTGACCACCGTTGCGCGTCGCCCGACCTTGTCGGAATAAGCACCGGCCAGCGGACAGATAGCAGCCGCGAACAACAAGGCGATCAACGACACCAGCAACGCCGTGGCCCGGCTCAAGCCACCTGCCACTTGCAGATAGGTGGCGAAGTACGTGGTGAACATATAGAACGACAGCGCCGTCAGGGAAATGAACGCCCCCAGGCAGCAAATGGCCCCGCCATGGTTGCGCAGGGTTTCCCTGAGTGGCGAATGGGCTACCGCATGTTCCTGTGCCACCGCCTGGAACGCCGGGGTTTCGTCCAGCCTCCAGCGCAGGTACACACCGATCAGTCCCAGCGGTGCCGCAATCAGAAACGGCAGGCGCCAGCCCCAACTGCCCATGGTTTCCGCCGACAGTGAAGCCTCCAGCGCATAGGCCACCACGGCTGCGGCAGCAAAGGCCGAGAAGGTCGAAACCGGCAGAAAACTGCCGTACCAGGCACGCTGGTCCTGAGGCGCGTGCTCCATAAGGTAGGCGCATGCGCCAGCATATTCACCACCCGCCGAAAAACCCTGGGCGCAGCGAATGATGGTCAACAGAATCGGAGCGGTCACGCCGATGGCC
>NZ_JANJFL010000075.1:0-761 GCF_024584215.1 Pseudomonas sp. LJDD11 | reverse complement strand
GTGGTCAATGCGGCCACTTGAGCGGTGCTCAAGGCGACAACCTGGGCGGTGGTCAATGCGGCCACGTCTGCGGTTGGCAGGGCAGCGATCTGGGCAACGGTCAGGCCTGGCACCTGAGCGGTGGTCAGCGCGGCCACTTGAGCGGTGGTCAGACCGGCGACAGCCGCTGTGGTCAGGGCTGCGAGGTCGGCGTTTTGCAGTGCGGCGACCTGAGCGGTGGTCAGTGCAGCAACCTGGGCCGGTTTCAGTGCAGCCGCCTGAGCGGTGGTCAGAGCGACGACCTGGCCGGTAGTCAGTGCGGCGACCTGAGCGGTGGTCAGGGCTCCTACGCTGGCGACAGGCAGTGCGGCGAAGTCAACGGTTTCCAGCGCGGCGACTTGAGCCGTGGTCAGTGCCGCGACTTGAGCGGTGGTCAATGCGGCGACCTGAGCAGTACCCAGCGCTGCGACTTGATCGGTGGTCAGCGCGGCCAGGTCAACGGTTTGCAAGGCGGTGATCTGGGCCGGCTTGAGGGCCGCGACTTGAGCGGTGGTCAGTGCTGCAACCTGAGCGGTGCCCAGCGCGACGACCTGAGCGGTGGTCAGTGCACCCACGTCGACAGTTTCCAGCGCGGCCACTTGAGCCGTGGTCAGGTTGGCCACTTGAGCGGTGGTCAATGCGGCGACTTGAGCGGTGCTCAGGGCCACGACCTGGGCGGTGGTCAGGGCTGCGACGTCTGCGGTTGGCAGCGCGGCGATCTGGGCAGCGGTCAGGCCTGGCAC
>NZ_JANJFL010000074.1:0-805 GCF_024584215.1 Pseudomonas sp. LJDD11 | reverse complement strand
CTCTTGCGCTCGATCAGGTTGATCCAGTCCAGTGTGCGCAGGTATTCGGTGCTGTCATCGGCGGAATCGTTGTCCACCACCCAGACCTGGTGCGGGGTGTTGCCTAGATGCTGTTGCAATAGATCCAGGCATATCTTGGTGATTTCGAGCGTCTTGTAATTGACTATGGCAATGCTGAAGGTAGGTGTTTTATCAGATACAGAATCAGAATTGCTCATCGTCATGTACTCATTATTCGCTTGGACGCAGGCGCAAAAAGCGGTCTCGCATTTAATTGTTTCTTTATGTTTCCTGTAAGGCGCCCACGCAGACAGATCATAGCTATCTAGAATCAATAGCCATGTAACGAGGGTAATATCCTTAGGCAACTAGCAGGAAAAGTAGCGGGGGTATCCTATAATCCTGCGCCCGATACGTAAACCCTAATGGTTGCTGGCGCCCCATCCTTCGCGCACGGCTGTTCTGATCCCTTCCAGCAGCATCGCAAACGCCGGATTGTCGTTGTTTTCGGTCCAGATCAGATGCAGTTCGCTCTGCACGCCTTCCCCCAGATCAATATCCCGAAACACGACGTTCTTGAAGACCACGCTGGTTGCACAGCGCGGGACCAGTGCCAGCCCCATCCCCGCATTGACCAGCGCCAGTATGGTCAGTGACGAACCCAGCCATTGCACATATTCCGGGGCAACCCGTGCCGAGCGGAGCATGCCGGTCAGCAGCTCGTTGAAGGGCGGGTAGGCCGAGTGGGAGTACATCAGGAACGGCGGCGCACCCAGGTCCTGGACCGAAACGGTTGCGCTGCTGA
>NZ_JANJFL010000073.1:0-824 GCF_024584215.1 Pseudomonas sp. LJDD11 | reverse complement strand
GTGGTTGCACCCTGTGCATTCCAGACGGTTGCACGGCCCTTTTTCAAGGGCAGACCACTGTCGGGGCGGCTGCGCGAACATTCCCGCCCGCCGAATGAAAAGTGATGGCACGCCCCTTGCTCTAAGCAATTCTTGTAGTTGCAGTGCTAATTAAAAAAACCTCAGGAGCACCACTCATGTCGCATACGTTTTACAGGAAAGGCTTTCTGGCAATCGCAGTGGCAACTGCATTGGGCGTGTCTTCGTTTGCTCAAGCTGACGTGAAGATTGGCGTTGCAGGTCCGATGACCGGTGCCAACGCATCGTTTGGCGAGCAATATATGAGGGGCGCGCAGGCAGCGGCTGATGCAATCAACGCGGCGGGCGGCGACAATGGAGAGAAGATCGTACTGGTAAAGGGCGATGATGCCTGCGAGCCGAAGCAGGCCGTGGCTGTCGCTAACCGTCTGGTCGATCAGGACAAGGTTGTGGGTGTTGTGGGGCACTTCTGTTCGTCATCCACCATCCCGGCCTCTGGGGTTTACAGCGATGCCGGTGTGATTGTTACCACTCCAGGCTCCCCCACCCCGACTGTCACCGAGCGTGGCCTCAAGGAAATGTTCCGCATGTGCGGACGTGACGATCAGCAGGGTGTTGTCGCTGGCGACTACATCGTGGACGTGCTCAAGGGCAAGAAAATCGCGGTTATCCACGACAAGGACACCTACGGTCAGGGTCTGGCCGATGCAACTCGTGCACAACTGGCCAAGCGCGGCGTGAAAGAGGTGCTGTACGAAGGCCTGACCCGTGGCGAGAAAGACTTCAGCGCCCTGGTCACCAAGATC
>NZ_JANJFL010000072.1:0-837 GCF_024584215.1 Pseudomonas sp. LJDD11 | reverse complement strand
GGCTGCTTCCTGCCCTTCCAGACGGTCCTGCTGCCGGCGTCCTTCACCCTCGGCAAGATGGGGCTGGCCAGCACCACGACAGGTCTGGTGTTCGTGCATGTGGTCTACGGACTGGCATTCACCACGCTGTTCTTCCGCAACTACTACGTCAGCATTCCGGATGCGCTGGTCCGGGCGGCACGTCTTGATGGTGCGGGCTTCTTCACGATTTTCTGGCGGATCATCCTGCCGATGTCCACACCCATCGTCATGGTCTGCCTGATCTGGCAATTCACCCAGATATGGAATGACTTCCTGTTTGGCGTGGTGTTTTCCAGTGGCGAATCCCAGCCCGTTACCGTGGCGCTGAACAACCTGGTCAACACCAGCACCGGGGCCAAGGAATACAACGTTGACATGGCGGCGGCGATGATCGCAGGGCTGCCGACACTGCTGGTCTATGTACTGGCTGGCAAGTATTTCCTGCGTGGGCTTACGGCCGGCGCGGTCAAGGGGTAATCATGGCGACTCTCGAACTACGTAACGTAAACAAGACCTACGGCGCCAACCTGCCGGATACGCTCAAGAACATCGAACTGAAGATCAATGATGGCGAGTTCCTGATCCTGGTCGGCCCGTCCGGCTGCGGCAAGTCGACGTTGATGAACTGCATCCCGGGCCTTGAGAACATCAGTGGCGGCGCGATCCTGATCGACGGCGAAGACGTCAGCGGAACCAGCCCGAAGGATCGTGACATCGCGATGGTGTTCCAGTCCTATGCGCTCTATCCGACCATGAATGTGCGGGAGAACATCGAGTTTGGCCTGAAAATCCGCAAGATGCCTCAGGCTGCCATCG
>NZ_JANJFL010000071.1:0-837 GCF_024584215.1 Pseudomonas sp. LJDD11 | reverse complement strand
GAACTCTCCGACGCATCGTGGGAATTGATCAAGGATCTGGTTTCTCCAGAGCAGAAAATGGGTCGCCCACGCAGTGATGATCGTCTGGTACTCCACGCAATCCTGTGGATCCTCTGCTCGGGCGCTGCCTGGCGTGATCTGCCGGAACGCTTTGGGCCTTGGTCAACGGTGTATCAGCGTTTTCGTGACTGGCGCGACGACGGTACGTTCGACCGGATACTGGAGCGCTTGCACATCCGATAAAACGGGAGGGACTGATTGATCTGGACACTTGGATGATCGATTCCACTGCGATACGCGCAACCCGAGCCCCTTCAGGCACCGGGAAAAAAGGGGGCCTGAAGAACCGCTAGACCATGCTCTGGGACGTAGTCGAGGCGGCCTTACTACCAAGATTCACATGATCTGTGACGCCAATGGTGTTCCATTACGCTTCATTCTTTCGCCGGGGCAAACCAGCGATATCGCTCATGCCCAGCCGTTGCTGGATCAGGTGCGAATTCCCGGTAAGCCGGGGCGTCCACGCAAACGCAGTCGCTGGTTACTGGCTGACAAAGGCTATGACGCGCAACACCTGCGCCATTACTGCGACCGCTATCGAATACAGCCGGTGATCCCGCTGCGTGCCATGCCACGCAAGCCTCGGCCTGGCCTGCCCCGACTCTTGATCGTCCAAAGTATCGGCAGCGGAACATCATTGAGCGGATGTTTGGCTGGCTGAAAGAGAACCGCAGAATAGGCACTCGCTACGACAAGCTGGCGAGAAGCTTTTCAGCCATGGTCACGCTGGCCTGCAGCCTGCGTTGCATGCGTCAGTACTTTTCGTACAAAACCTAG
>NZ_JANJFL010000070.1:0-864 GCF_024584215.1 Pseudomonas sp. LJDD11 | reverse complement strand
GGCTGGCACCTGCCCTGCCGCCTGGCAGCCTGGATCAACGGCCTGCCGAGGAAAAGCCTGCCGCGTGAGGTTGCGCAATGGTCAAAGCCGTTGCCGCCCGAGCAATGGCAACAGCCCAGTGCTGAGCTGCTTGAACAGAGCAAAGAGGTGCACAAGGTGCTGCATCGGGGCAAGACCTTGGTTGATTACTTTAAAGAACTGTCCGCACCGCCCGAGACCAAGAGCAAAAAATCTTCGTCAAAGAAGTCACGCAAAAAGCAAATAACGATCGTCCTCGCCCCTGATTATCTCCCCCAAGATAGCCGCGAAAAGCCCATCAATGACAACCGATAATAAATACGACCGCCTCCCGCGTGCCGGTGATACTGAGCACGAGCCAGACCAGCAAGTTTTTTATCTGGCGCCACTGCCATTACCGACTGGAGTCAAACCTTTCAGTGGCAGGGAACTGCAAAAGAACGCTAACCAAACCTACATGGACTTTATGCTAGGCAAAGCTTCTTTTGAGCTTTCCATCAGATTTTTCATAGGCAGCGTTTTAGGAGTAAGCCTTCTCTATTTCTTGACTGCGCTGGGTTTAGATTTGGTCGGCGTTATAGCATTGGATCGTCCCTTTTTTGAAGTCATTGTAGTTATGTTCACCGGAGGCAATTTCCTTCCGATTATTTTGACACTTATAGCATCAATCACCGGCCTCCCCATCCTCCACGCCATCTGGGTCCTGTCCCGTATCCCGCCTATCCGCTTCAACCGTCAGCGTCGCGAAGTGGCCTATGTGGCCAAGCGCGGCGAAAAACCCTGCATCATCCCTTGGGAAAGTGTGATTGCCTGTCTCAGCAGCCGTCTCGTGCCAACCAAATATGG
>NZ_JANJFL010000007.1:0-230013 GCF_024584215.1 Pseudomonas sp. LJDD11 | reverse complement strand
GCTCAGTTGGTAGAGCACGACCTTGCCAAGGTCGGGGTCGCGAGTTCGAGTCTCGTTTCCCGCTCCAGTTTTGGCGTTCGAAGTCTTGTGACTTCAATGCGAGAAGCCTCGCGGCAGTCGAGGCTTTTTTATGAGTCGGTTTTGGCTCATGAGTGTTCGGTAAATCGTTGTTGCTGACGATTTCCAATATGCGGGAATAGCTCAGTTGGTAGAGCACGACCTTGCCAAGGTCGGGGTCGCGAGTTCGAGTCTCGTTTCCCGCTCCAGTTTTGGCATCCGAAGCCTTGAGCTTCAATGCATAAAAGCCTCGATTGAATCGAGGCTTTTTTTTGCAAAAAATAATCGCGACTTCTGACGAACCCTCTTTTTTATTCAAATTACCCCAGGTCCAGGTCTTGAGTATGGCGGCCAATGGCAGCACGCTCAGATCCGGTGGGCACCAATCCCACAGCCAGCCCAGGCCGGCGCCCAGCGGGCTGTAGGAAACATTCTTGACCTGCGCGTGGGTCAGGTACGCGCCTATCTCTCGCGTCTATGTGCAGGATTGTGACGCGGTGTGGTTTATGCAGCATGGTGTGATTGATCTTGATTTACCGACTCGTTAGAAGTGCGCCTTTAGCAGCAAGCTGATCGCGCTCTGGTCAGTCGCAAACACCTGGCTGTCTTTGATTCCGTACTTGTCGCTCCAGTAGTCGTATTCGACACCCACATAGAACTTCTTGCCGAACCCGAGTCCCTTGGCCAAGTCGTATTTGACCTGCGGGTTGAAGTGCAGGTTGGCGTGGTAGCTCTTGTCGTTGTCGACCACCCAGTCCATGAAACCGTCGAGGACCAGCTCGGAGTTACCCACCGGGACGGTATAGCTCCACACCGGCGTGATCTGCCAGACGCCGCTGCCGTCACGCTTGCCGTCGCGTTCGCGGTAGTAGGTGTTTAACTGGAAGTAATCGAAGCCGGGAATGTTCAGGTCCACCGCAGGGCCGAGCAAATAGTTTTTAGCGCCATCTTCGCCAAACTCATAGGTGGCCGCCAGCAGCACATCCTTGATCGGCCCGAACGACAGGTGGGTTCCGGTGATCTTGCCCAGCGACAGGCGCGGGCTGATTTCACCGTAAAAGGTGTGACCGTCACTGGCCGCGTTAGTGGCTTTGCCGTTGTACTTGGTGACGTCGACAAACAGGAACAGGTCGCCGAAACTCCAACCGCTGGCATGCTCAAAGGTCAGGGTCTGCTGCTTGGTCGGGTCGACTTTGAAATCGATACCGTTCAGATAAGTCAGGCTATTGTCCTGCCACTGTAAAAGATCACCGGCCATGCTTTGACCGGCCACAAGGAGACCGCCTGCCAACATCAGGGAAGTAGCGCTGTAGTTCATTAAGTGTGCTCCGGAACTTCGGGATCAGGGTTCTAAGTTGTTGTGTGTGTCGCGCGGCAGTTCCAATGCAATCATCGCGGCACGCACCGCGGCGCGCAGTGCGCCGACGGTCGTGACCGTGTATGCAAGTTTTTTGTTATGGGCTGCAGTGAAATTTTTAAACGTTAATAAGTACCAAGGCATGACGCCTCAGCGTCGTTGTTCGCGTATATAGGGCTCGCCCAGTGCGCCAGGCTGGCTGGCCTGTTCACCGCTGCTGATGGCGACCCAGATCATCACCAGCAGGGTGACTGCATAAGGGGTCATCAGCAGAAAGTACTGCGGCAACTGCACGCCGGCAGCGGCCAGTTGTGGAATCAGGGCTTCGATGGCACCGAACAGCAACGCGCCGGCCAGGGCACGCCAAGGCGACCAGCGCGCAAAGATCACCAGTGACACGGCAATCCAGCCACGCCCGCCGGTCATGTCGGCAATCCACATCTTGGTGCTCAACACCGCGATATAAGCACCGGCCAGGCCGATCAGTGCCGCCCCCGCGACAATCGCCGCCAGCCGATAGGTCAGCACTGGAATGCCGGCTGCATCGGCAGCCTGTGGGTTTTCGCCAACAGCGCGCAGACGCAGGCCGGTCTGAGTACGCTGCAGAAACCACACCACGGCGATGAAAATCAGCACAGTCAGATACACCAGCGGGTTTTGCACGAAGACCTTGCCCATCACCGGCAACTCGGAAAGTGGCCACAGTTCAATGCTGTGCAGGCCGCTGACCGGTCGGTTGGTCCAGCCCAGTACGGTGCCTGTCAGCCCGGTCAGGCCTTGGCAGAAGAACACCAGCGCCAGCCCGGCGATGACCTGATTGATCCGCAGCACCAGCACCATTACGGCGAACAGTAACGAGACGACACTGGCGGCCAGCATCGCGACCAGCAGTGACAGGCCGGCCAGGCCCAGGCCCAGTTGCATGCCGATTCCGGCCAGGGCGCCGACCAGCATTAACCCTTCGGCGCCTAATGCCAGTACGCCGGCGCGTTCGGTGAGGATCAAACCCAGCGCCGCCAGGGCGAAAGGCACCGCGAAATCCGGCGCGTTGCCGAGCCAGTGAGTCAACAGTTCCATCAGCAGTCTCCAGCCTGAATACGCCGCAAGCGATGGCGAATGAAAAAGTCCGAGCACGCCACGCAGATCACCAGAATCGCCTGAATCAACTGCACCATCGAAAAGGGGATCTGGTAGAACACCTGCAAGTTGCGCCCGGCGACGAACAGCAGGGCAATCAACAGCGCCACCACGGTTGCCGCCACGGGGTTGTTACGTGCCAGAAAGGCGATTAGCACACCCGAGAAGCCGTAGCCCTGATAGAACGACTGGGTCAGCCGACCTTCCTGGCCTGCCGTGACCACCCATCCGGCGATGCCGGCCAGGGCGCCAGACAGCAGCACGGTGGCGATGATCATCTTGCGCACCGGTACACCAACCGCTGCGGCCACCCGCGGATTGGCATCGACGAAGCGCAGGTACAGACCGGCGCGGGAGATGCCGATGAACCACAGGGTGAAGGCGGTGATGACCAGTGCCATGAGAATGGCCACGTTATAGCCGGCGATAAAGTCGGGGAGGCGCTCGAAACTCTGCAGGGGCGGTGAGTAGGGAAAGTTGTCACGCGGGTCTTTCCAACTGCCGTACACCAGATGCAGCAGGAAGTTGGCCGCGATGTAGTTGAGCATCAGTGTCGAGATGATCTCATTGACCTTCAGGTGCAGCTTCAGCAGCACCGGGCCCAGGGTCCAGAGCATCGCGCACAGCATGGCTGCGAGCATCATCAGCGGCAGACGCAGGACCTGCGGGCCGATGTCGAACAGTGAAATCGCCGTGGCGCCAATCGCGCCCCAGATCATCTGGCCTTCCAGGCCAAGGTTCCAGAACCGTGCGCGAAAGGCCATGCAGCCGGCCAGGCCGACCATGATCATCGGCGCCGCCTGGAACAACACGGCACGCAGGTTCTGGGCATCGAGCAGGGTCTGCACAACAAACTCGTTGAGCAGTTCCCCCGCTGGAATACCGGCACTGATCAGGATCAACGCGCAGATGGTCAGACCCAGTAGCAGCGCCAGGCCGATCACCAGCGCTTGCTGGTGCCAGGTCATCTGCTGGCGGGTTTCCAGAGCATAGCGTCGGCCGAACAGCGGCTGACGTGGGCGTGCGGTGGATTGAGGCAGCGTGGTATCAGTCATGGCTCACCATTGCTTTACCGATGGCCTGGCGGTCGGCGGGGTGTGCGAACTCGGCGACAATGCGCCCGCCGTTCATCACGCCAATTCGGTCGGCCAGCGTCAGGACTTCATCGAGGTCTTCACTTATTACCAGTACGGCGGCGCCAGCATCACGGGCGGCACGCAAGCGGCCATGCACGGCTTGGGTGGCACGCACATCCAGGCCACGGCTGGGGCTGTGCACCACCACCAGTTGCGGGTCGCGGCTGAACTCGCGGGCAATCACCAGCTTCTGCGCGTTGCCGCCGGAGAGCAGGGCAGCACCCTGGTCCAGGCTGCGCACGCCTTGCACATCGAACCCGCTCACCGCTGCTTGCGCATCGCTGCGCATACGCTTGCCGAGCAGGCGCAGGAACGAGCCGTAGCGCCCAGCATGAACCTGACCGATGGCAAAGTTCTCGACCACGCTCAATGAACCCGCCAAGGCGGCGCCGTAGCGGTCAGCCGGAATACAGGCGATGCGCAGGGTGCGGCGCTGCTCGGCGCTGGCACCGCGCAGATCACCGAAACCCTCCAGGTGAATCTCGCCTTCGGTCGGCTGGGGCAGGCCCATCAGGGCATTTGCCAGCTCGCTCTGACCGTTGCCGCCCACCCCGGCAATGCCGTAGATCTGCCCGGCGCGCAGGCTCATGTTCACCCCCGCCAGCGGCCCGCTACCGGGCGGGCTGCGCAGATCACGCACATGCACCCGCACCGGCCCGGCTGGTGGACCTGCCTGATAACCGGCCTGGCTGGCCTCACCCACGGTCAGGCGCACCAGCTCTTCGATGCTGACGCTCCGGGGATCGAGGGTCTGAATGGTTTTGCCGCCGCGCATCACCGTCACCCGATCAGCAAAGCGCTTCACATCGGTCATCTTGTGGGTCACCAGCACCACGGCGGCGCCTTGTCGGGCGAACGCTTGCACGGTCGTGAGCAGTCGTTCGGCTTCCACATCAGTGAGCACGGCGGTGGGTTCATCGAGAATCAGAATGCGCGCGCCGGCGAGCAGCACCTTGAGAATTTCCACGCGCTGCTGTTCGGCCACCGACAGTTGTTCCACCGGCTGGCGTGGGTCGAGCACAAAGCCCAGGTCGGCTGCCTTGGCGCTGATCTGCTCTTCCAGCCGTTTCAGGCGCTTGCCATAGTGGCCCTGTTGCGGCTCGGCGGGCAGGCCGAGCAGGATGTTCTGCGCCACCGTGAATGGCTTCACCAGCTTGAAGTGCTGATGGACCATGCCGATCCGGTAGCGGCTGGCATCCTTTGGACCGCTGAGCCGCACCAGGTTGTCATCCACCAGCAGGCTGCCGGTTTCCGGCGCATACAGGCCGGCGGCAATGTTCATCAATGATGATTTGCCAGCGCCATTCTCCCCCAGCAATGCGTGGACCTCGCCCCATGCGGCGCTGAAGTGCGCGTCACTCAAGGCCTGGAAACCGTCGAAAGACTTGTTGATGCCGGTCAGTTGTAGCGCGTTGACCTGTCTCATTGCTGAGTCTTCACGCCGTTGACGAACCAGTCCATTTTCCACAGCTCGGCGTCAGGCATGACTTTGCCGGCGGCGATGCGCTCTTTGCCGTCACGATCACTCAGCGGGCCGCTGTAGAGGACTTTGGTCCCGGCGAGCAACTCGGCGCGGGCGGCCTCGATCTTCGCCCGATCAGTAGCAGAAATGATCGGGGCGTCGGTCAGACTGATATCAGTGCCACCTTGCTGCATCGACAGCAGTGCACCGTTGGCCGAGGGCTGCCAGTTACCGGCCATGACTTTTTTCAGTTCCGGCGCCAGGAAGCGCTCCCAGACCCACATCGACGAGCAGACAGTTGCTTTTGGCGCAAACTCACTGAGGTCACGGTGATAGCCGGTGCCGTGCACACCACGCTCTTGGGCGACCAACTGCGGCGTCGGGCTGTCGACGTGTTGCCCGATGACGTCTGCACCGTTGTCGATCAGCGCCATGGTCGCGGCGCGCTCCTTGACCGGGTCATTCCAGGCGCCGGTATAGACCACATTGACGGTAGCTTGCGGGTTGATCTGCTGGGCACCCAACTCGAAGGCGTTGACCGTCCAGTTCACCTGGCCGAAGGGGTTGGCGGCGACAAAGCCCAGCTTGCCGGACTTGGACGCTGCTGCGGCAGCCATACCGCACAGGTATTGGCTTTCATAGGTGCGCCCATAGAACGATTCAAGGTTGGCTGCGTTGGTCGTGCCTGAGCCATTGAGGAAGGCGACGTCAGGGTATTTGCGGGCCAGTTCCAGAAAGGTATCGGAGTAGCCGAAGGCTGTGCCGACAATGATGTTGGCGCCCCGGGCGATCAGCCGGTCAACGACCGGAGTGATGGCCGCAGCATTTTCAGGCACGCTCTCGACGAACTGAATCTTCTGGTCGAGTTCTTTTTCCAGTTTTTGCCGGGCCTCATCGAAGGCTTGCGTCCAGCCGCCGTCGTTACGCGGGCTGATATACACCATGGCGATCTTCGCCGGTGCCTTGAGCGTTAGCCCCTCGGCCTGTGCCAGCCCGATGGCGCTGGCAAACAGAACGGCCGCACACACAGTACTCTGCAAAACATTCCTGAACATAAGTCGTTTTCCTGCTGATAGGCGAATGATTAACAGCACAAGGCTGAGCCGGCGGGCCCTCTGGCTCAGCGCGGTATGGCCAACAGCAGCTTCCGTGCCATTAAAAATAAGTCTTTTATTAACAGTAGGTTACAAATCGAATGCGATGAAAACGGATCATATGGTCTGATTTAGAGCACTTAGTTTGTGCGTGGCGCACGAGAAGCGGGCGACACAATCGTCAGGCAGGACCGCCGGGCGTGAGCCGCAGGGACGTAATAAGGCGTTGAGGCGGGGGCGGGCGGTGAAGCGGCGAAGTGCTGAGGCTTAAGGAGCAGTCTTTCGGGCTGCTCCAGTTGTTTGGATCAGCGCTCAGTGTCAGGGCGGGGGCGAATGCCGTGGCAGAGCAAGTTCTGCAGGTTATGCAAAACCTCTTCAAAGAACACCGGGTCCGCCAGTGTTTTGCCCGTAATGGCTTGTATCTGAGTGCTGAAGTCGGCGTAGTGCTGAGTCGTGCTCCAGATCGAGAAGATCAGGTGATAAGGGTCCAGCGGTGCCAGTTTGCCTGCTTCGATCCAGCTCTGAATCACTGCGGCCTTGTTCTCGACCATCTGCCGTAGCTGTTGTTCGAGCTGCGCCTTTATCAGCGGGGCGCCTTGCATGATCTCCATGCAGAACAGTTTCGACTCGGCGGGGTGGTCGCGAGACAGCTCAAGCTTGGCGCGGATGTAGTCCCCGATGGCGTCCATCGGCTGCTGTTGGACATCGAAGCCCTTGAGCGGCAACAACCAGATCTCCAGCAGATGCTGCAGCACATTGGTGTACAGCTCTTCCTTGCTGGAAAAGTAGTAGAGCAAATTGGTCTTGGACACGTCCGCTGCCGCGGCGACCTGGTCAAGGCTGGTGCCGTGCATGCCGAACCGGGAAAACAGCTCCAGCGCTGCGTGAATGATCGACTCGCGCTTGTTCTTTATCTGCGCCTGGCGGCGCTGTTCCGATTTCGCACTCATGCTGCGCGCCACGGTGGTCTTTACCCCGGCAGCAGGCTTTTTGGTTTTGCCGGTGACCTTTTTGGCGGCAGCCTTTTTCAGTGTCTTGCCAGCGGCAGCCACGTTTTCGACGGATTTGCTTTTCACGATCTCAACCACCCAGCGAATCGAGCGGCGATTGTATCAGGCTTGCTCGTGAGGGCAGATCTGGCATCGCCAGCCTGTGGCGCTAATGCCTGGGTTATTGACGGATGTCAGGTGCCAAGCCTTCGGTGCCCCATGCTGGCTCGCTGCGCATCAATATCGGGCAGCTTTTAAAATTCAAACGGTTCAAAACAGACCATTTGGTCTGCTAATGAATCATTTTTTTTATCTAACTAATTGATAAAAAACAACAAAAAATAAATGGCATGACGCATGCAAAGCTTCTTTCGACCCGCATCCAATGGGGATGTGCACGGCGAGTGGAGAAGCTTATGAAGGTGGGTATCTTTATCCCGATCGGCAACAACGGCTGGCTGATTTCCGAAAACGCTCCTCAGTACAAACCAACGTTCGAGCTGAACAAACAGATCACGTTGGCGGCCGAGCACTATGGTTTCGACTTCGCCTTGTCGATGATCAAGCTGCGCGGTTTCGGTGGCAAAACCGAGTTCTGGGATCACAACCTGGAGTCGTTCACCCTGATGGCGGGCCTGGCGGCGGTCACCAGCCGTATCCAACTTTTCGCCACCGCCCCTTCGCTGGTCATGCCGCCGGCGATCATCGCGCGCATGGCGGCGACCATCGACTCGATTTCCAACGGCCGCTTCGGCGTTAACCTGGTCACCGGCTGGCAGCGCCCCGAGTACTCGCAGATGGGCATGTGGCCTGGGGATGAGTTTTTTTCCAATCGCTACGAATACCTCTCTGAATATATCCAGGTACTGCGTGACCTGTGGGGTACCGGTAAATCCGATTTCAAGGGCGCGCACTTCCAGATGGACGACTGCCGCGTCAGCCCCCAGCCGCAGGCCAACATGAAAGTGATCTGTGCCGGGCAAAGCGACGCTGGCATGGCCTTTTCGGCGCAGCATGCCGACCACAACTTCTGTTTCGGCAAGGGCATCAACACGCCCAAGGCCTTTGCCCCCGCCGCGCAGAAGCTGATTGAGGCGAGCCGTGAAACCGGTCGTGACGTCACTACCTTCGTGCTGATGATGGTCATCGCCGATGAGACCGACGAGGCCGCCCGCGCCAAGTGGGAGCACTACAAGGCTGGCGTCGATGAAGAGGCGGTCGCCTGGTTGGGCGCGCAAGGTGCGGTCGACAAAACCTCCGGAGCTGACACCAATGTGCGTCAAATGGCCGATCGGACCAATGCCGTCAATATCAATATGGGCACCCTGGTGGGCTCTTACGCCAACGTTGCGCGCATGCTCGACGAAGTGGCCGAAGTGGAGGGCACCGAAGGCGTGTTGCTGACCTTCGACGACTTTATCGCAGGCGTTGAAGCCTTTGGGCAGCGCATCCAGCCGCTGATGAAAAGCCGTATCGAGGTGGCCACGCCGGTGCCCAGCCAGGCCGACTCCCAACCCGCAGCTGTCGGGGTTGCATCATGAGCACTGCCAAGAACCTGACCATCACGTCGACCATCCCGGCGGGTATCGCCGAGGTGCCGGGCGCCGGTGCGCCGATCGTGCTGCCGGCGCGCCCGGAGCCTCTGTACCTGCATCAAACCAATACGGCGTTGATCGTGGTTGACATGCAAAACGCCTACGCCAGTGTCGGTGGTTATGTTGACTCGGCCGGCTTCGATATTTCCGGTGCCCAAAGCGTCATTGCCAAGACCGGCGAGGCCATCGCTGCGGCGCGGGCGGCCGGGATCTGCGTGATCTATCTGCAGAACGGTTGGGACAGCGACTACGTGGAGGCCGGCGGCCCCGGTTCGCCGAACTGGTACAAGTCCAACGCCCTGAAAACCATGCGTAAAAATCCGCACCTGCAGGGGCGCTTTCTCGCCAAGGGCGGTTGGGACTATCAGATCGTCGACGCGCTCGCGCCGCAACCGGGCGACATCGTGGTGCCAAAGCCGCGCTACAGCGGTTTCTTCAACAGCAGCCTGGACAGCACCTTGCGTGCCCGGGGCATCCGCAATCTGGTCTTCACCGGGATCGCTACCAATGTCTGCGTTGAAAGCACCCTGCGCGATGCCTTTCACCTTGAGTACTTCGGCGTAATGCTCCACGACGCCACCCATGAGCTGGGCGGCGCGCCCATACAGGCCAGCACGGTTTACAACATCGAAAGCTTCTTCGGCTGGGTTTCCACCGTAGATGACTTCATCACCAGCATCGCGGCGCACTGATCGTCAGGTCGCTCTTCTCGTTTTTAACTTATGAGGTTACTCCCATGCCCAAACAAGTCATCACTCCGCCAGGCACCGGCAAACCGCTCGCCCCTTTCGTCCCCGGCACACTGGCCGACGGCATTCTTTATGTATCGGGCACCCTGCCATTCGACAGCGAGAACAACGTGGTGCACGTCGGTGATGCTGCGGCGCAGACCCGGCATGTCCTGAACATCATCAAGGGTGTTGTCGAAACAGCGGGCGGCACCATGGATGACATCACGTTCAACCACGTTTTCCTGAAAAACTGGGAAGACTATGCGGCTATCAACAGCGTGTATGCCGAATTCTTTCCCGGTGAAAAACCGGCGCGCTATTGCGTGCAGACCGGCCTGGTCAAAGCCGATGCCCTGATCGAGATCGCCAGCATCGCTCATATTGGCAAAGCGCCTGCAGGTAACGCCCAGTGAGTACGGCCCTGCACTTTGATGTGCACGGACCTGCCGATGGGCCTGCGGTGCTGCTGTCATCCGGGCTGGGCGGCGCGGCGGGCTACTGGTCGGCGCTGGTTCCACGGCTGGTAGCCGCCGGCTATAAGGTCATCGCCTACGACCAGCGCGGCACCGGGCGCAGTCGTCAGACGTTGGCGCAGGATTACCGTATTGCCGATATGGCCCTGGACATTCGCGACCTGCTTGACATCACGCAGACCGGCGAATGCCACTTGATCGGCCATGCACTGGGCGGGCTGGCCGGGCTGCAACTGGCGCTGGATTTCCCTGAGCGGCTGCGCAGCCTGACCCTGATCAATGCCTGGGCGGCGCCCAACCCGCATTCGGCGCGCTGCTTCGAGGCGCGTCTGGCGTTGCTGGATGCGGTTGGCCCGCGCGCTTACGTCGAGGCGCAGCCGATCTTCCTGTACCCGGCCAGTTGGTGTGCGGCCAACGCCGAGACAGTGCAAGCCGAAGTGGAGCATGCCTTTGCCGGCTTTCCTGAGGTCGCCACCATGAAGGCGCGCATTGCGGCGCTTCGCCGGTTCGATATCAGTGAGCGGTTGGCCGGGATCAACGTTGCCACGCTGGTGTCGGCGGCCAGAGACGATGTACTGGTGCCCTGGACCTGTTCGCAACAGCTTGCCCAAGGCTTGCCCAATGCACGCCTGCATATCGTCGAGCAGGGCGCGCACGCCCACAACATCACTGCCGCCAGCGTGTTCAACGAACAGTTGTTGGCGTTTCTTGAGGCCCAATCCGGGGAGCGTACATGAGCCAAGCTTTGAATGATGCCGCGCTGGCTACCCTGTTCAGCGCAGCCCGTACCCACAATGGCTGGAGCGATCAGCGCATTGATGACGATGTCCTGCGTCAACTCTATGACCTGCTGAAAATGGCGCCCACTTCGGCCAACTGTTCGCCCGGTCGCTTCGTGTTTCTGCGTAGCGCGGCCGCCAAGGAGCGTCTGGCACCTGCTTTGTCCAA
This sequence comes from Pseudomonas sp. LJDD11, assembly GCF_024584215.1. Taxonomy (NCBI): domain Bacteria; kingdom Pseudomonadati; phylum Pseudomonadota; class Gammaproteobacteria; order Pseudomonadales; family Pseudomonadaceae; genus Pseudomonas; species Pseudomonas sp. LJDD11. Next base: position 219,034 of record NZ_JANJFL010000007.1, on the reverse strand, counting down.
GGGCAATCTGGAGAAAACCATGACCGCTCCGGTCAGCGTGATCGTTGCCTGGGACCGTGCCTTCTACGAGCACCTGCCGACACTGTTTGCGCACGCCGACGCCAAGAGCTGGTTTACCCACAGCCCTGAAGCCGCGCATGAGACCGCATTTCGTAACGGCTCGCTGCAGGGGGCCTACTTGATCATGGCGGCTCGCTCGTTGGGGCTGGATGTTGGCGCTTTGTCAGGCTTCGATGCCCAAAAGGTCGATGCCGAGTTCTTTGCCGGTAGCACCTGGACGGCCAACTTCATCGTCAACCTCGGCCACGGCAACCCGGAAAAACTGTACGACCGCCTGCCACGGCTGGCCTTCGACGACGCCTGTCAGTTGCTCTGAAATCAACTTCAATCTGGTAACCCATCATGTCTAGCAGCCTTGCAACCTTCAGTGCGTCGCACGCCATTGAGCACTCGGCGCCCGGTAAAGCCGAGTTCCGCAGCGCCATGGCGCGCCTCGGTGCTGCCGTTAACATCATCACCACCGATGGTCCTGGCGGCCGGGCCGGCTTTACCGCATCTGCGGTGTGCAGCGTCAGCGATGAGCCGCCGAGCCTGCTGGTGTGCCTCAACCGCAGCGCCTCAGTGTACGAAACCTTCAAACGCAACGCGGTGCTGTGCGTGAACGTGTTGGGCGCCGGGCAGCAGGATATTTCCAACCTGTTCGGTGGCAAGACCTCGATGGAGGAGCGTTTCGCGGCAGCGACATGGCAGAGCGGCGTTTCTGGCTCGCCGGTGATGCAACAGGCCAGTGTCTCTTTCGATTGCCGGCTGCAGCAGATCACCGCGGTCGGCACCCACGATGTGCTCATCTGTGAAGTGCTGGCGATCCACAGCACCGCGCAGGCGCACAGCCTGATCTATTTCAATCGGCAGTATCACGAACTGCAAGCCAGTTGCTGACCCTTAACCAGACTGAGAATGTCATGAGCAAAGTCGTTTTTATTACCGGCGCTACGTCCGGCTTCGGTCGCGCGACTGCGCGGCGTTTCGCCGCTGCCGGGTGGTCGCTGATCCTGACCGGGCGACGCGTTGAGCGGCTGCTGGCGCTGCAGGACGAACTGGGCGCAAGCGTGCCGGTGCATATCGCGCAACTCGATGTGAGCGACGCCGAGGCTGTAGCGCATGCCGTCGCGCAGTTACCGCCCGCTTTTGCGCGCATCGACGCACTGGTCAACAACGCAGGTCTGGCACTGGCGCCGCAGCCCGCGCAGACGGTGGCGCTGCAAGATTGGCACACCATGATCGACACCAACATCACCGGGCTGGTCAATGTCACCCATGCCGTGCTGCCCAAACTGCTGGAAACCGGCCAGGGCGCGAGCATCATCAATATCGGCTCGGTGGCGGGCGAATGGCCTTACCCGGGCGGGCATGTGTATGGTGCCAGTAAGGCGTTCGTCAAACAGTTCAGCTATAACCTGCGCTGCGACCTGATCGCCACTGGTGTGCGGGTCACCGACATTGCGCCAGGGATTGCCGAAACCGAGTTTACCCTGGTGCGAACCAACGGCAATCAGGCTGCCAGCGATGCGCTGTATGGCAGTACTACGCCATTGACTGCTGAGGACATTGCCGAGCAGATTTTTTATGTGTGCAGCCTGCCGTCGCATATCAATATCAATCGTCTCGAAGTGGTTCCGACACGCCAGGCTTGGGCGGCCTATGCCATCGATCGCGACAATTAATGGATGGGAAAAGCGTCTTGGCTGGCCTGTGACGGGGGGGGAGGTCTATCTGAAGTCAGTGACGGGCACAGTTTCAAGTCAGTGATTTCAAAAGCGGAATTCTGTCATTACCCGTACTTTGAGCGCCGAGTTGCCGGCGCAGGCGTGCACGATCCGGCTTGCCGGAGGTTGTCAGCGGCATTTTGTCGAGCACCGTGATGGTTGCGCTGATGCCCAGCCGGTCGAGCAGGCCGCGCAGTGCCGTCTGCTGCTGGTCAGCCGCAGTGGCACTGGCCTGGACAGCGACACAGGCGCGGCGACGGTCGTGCTCGTCCACCATGACCACGACGCACTCCGGCATCAGTGTCTGCGCAATATGTCGCTCGATGGCGGGCGTGAATTGAATGCCTTGTGTGCTGAGCAGGGCATCAGTGGCCCGGCCCATCAAGATCAGGCTGCCGTCAGCAAGTCGACGGGCGATGTCGCCACAGGCGTGAACATCATCCTCTCTCGCATCGCTCGCAAGCGGGTAGTAGCCTGATCCATGATGGGCGCAGCGGGCGCTGATCTCGCCGATGTCGGGGTACCCTGGGTCGATGGCGGTCAGTGTCACTTCAACGTTGCCCAGCGGCTGCATGCCACTTTCGAGCTGCAGACCGGGGCTGAAGTCGGCGAGGATCATGCCGAATTCAGCGCAGCCGTAAATCCGCTTGATATGAATGCCCAGGCAGCGCTCGGCTTGCAGCAGGATCTGCTCATCCAGATAAGGGTCTTCGCACAATGGCATGGCCAGTGCTGGCAAGCGAATACCAGTCTGTTCGGCGAACTGTGTCAGGGCCAGATACTGTGACGGCAATGCACTCATCACGGTGATGCGCTGTTGGTCGAGAGTGCGCAGGGTCTCTTCGACGTTCGCGGCCTCGCCTAAATATAATGTCGCGCCGGTCAAAAGCGCCGGGAACACATGCAGGTCCGTGGCATGGCGGCTATCAAGGCTATGGATGTTCAGATAGCGTGCGCTGGCGTCGAGCCCTGCGGATTCGACCCAGTGCAGGATCTCCCGATGCAGATGCTCCTGGCGCCATAGCGCGAGCCGGAGTGCGCCAGGGTCGCCAGTGGTCTCCTGCATGCGCATCAAGCCGGTCTGTTGCTGGTGGGCAGGCGCTTGCAGGGTGGCAGGTGGCTGGCTGCGCAGGGCGAAACTGGGAACCTGGGTGCCTGCGGGCATGGTGCCGTATTCTGTGACCAGCACGGCGGCATGCACCTGTTTCAGGCGTTTGGCCCGGTACGCCGTGCTGCAGGTCAGGCTTATCGGGCAGTGCACCAGCTCCAGGCTGGCCATGGCGAACAGTAGCGCGACATAGCCGGTGCTGTTGCCCAGCTGCGTGACCACCACATCGCCGTTACGCAAGCCGACCGCGTGCAGGCGCGCGCGCAAGGCTTCTATGTCCTGAAGCAGATCAGCATAGGTACGGATGTTGCCGTGGCGATCGACAACTGCCGGGTGGTCTGGGTGGCGGGTCGCCACGTTCAAGAACTGCTGCTGAAGCACTCGTGGGTCTCCTTGAGGATCAGCTGAAAGACAGCGTCGGGTATTGGCGCCGGATCAGTTGGTTCGTCGGCCACAAGTTGGGTCGGTGTGCAGCGTCGAGGTGTGGTGGCATTGCAGGTTCGGCAGATCAATGGCGAGTCTTGGCAAGGCAGCGCCGGCTCGCGGTCGTAACCAGGCCAGCTTGTTCAAACCGGCTTAGTTAACAGGGGCGTTGCGCAAACGGCTAGCTCCCGGATGAGGGGGGTTGTAGTGTGTTTTGGTTTCTGAATGTCTTGGCAACTTGTACATGCCGTGGATTGATTTCAAAAAGCCATATCACTATTTTGTCTATGGTTTCAGTGAATGGATTGATCCGCTCGCGTACCATCTCGGGATGGTGCACCGGGTAAAAGGTGGCACCAGGGTGGGAGAGTGGCCATGCTGGCAATTGATGAACTGATACAGCTCTGTGAGACAGAGCGTTATGAGAACTGGCTGGCGAGTCTCAAGACGTTGACGCTCAAGCTGGGTTACTCGAATTTTCTGGTAGGCCTCAAGCCAGGCGTCGCCGCCGCTGGCCAGCAAGTGCTGATTCACACTGACTACCCGGTCGCTTGGCGGACCCAGTACGATGCTCAGTCCTATATGGCTGTCGACCCGATTGTTCATCACTGTCTGGGTTCGAACCGGCCGCTGATCTGGAAGCGTGAAAATTATCGGCTGCCGTCGGAGTCAGCGTTCTTTGAGGAGGCGACGATGTACGGGCTCGAACAGGGGCTGGCGTTGCCCCTGCACGGCCCCAGAGGCGAGGCTGGCATGCTTTGCCTCAAGCCTGATGAGAAGGGTGCCCAGGCAGGCGTGACCATGCTGCAGTCGTTGCCAATGGCAACCATGTTGCGTGATTACGCCATTGAATGGGTGCTCAGGGCTCAGGCCGAACACAATGCGCCGGTGCATCTGACGGCGCGGGAAAAAGAGGTGCTGCAATGGAGCGCTGCCGGCAAGACGACCTGGGAAATCTCGATGATCCTGTCCTGTACCACCTCAGCGATCGACTTTCATTTCAAGAACATCCGCCGCAAGTTCCAGGTCAGTTCTCGGCAGATGGCGGTGCTGCGAGCCATTCAGCAGAAATTGATCACGCCCTGACTGGCGTGGGGTTTGCGCCAGGTCGCTTTCTTGCAGGCGCCCGCTGAGGTAAAGGCGAAGCAGAATGTAAACCGGCGCGGGGACCTGGCTGGTGCACTCGATGCGGCTGGCGCAGGCCTGGCTGATGCCGAACCTTGACCAGAATTCGGTCTGGCTCTGCTTGAGGTTCAGGCGCCGACTAATGGCTTGATGGGCGACCTCGCGGACTGCCGAGGTGTTGAGAAGCTTCATCTGGATAGATCCTCGCAAAGCCCCAAACTAACAAACCCGCCAGGCGTGAACCACCTCCTTAATCTGGGAGGCTCTAATTTATTCATTTTGAATATACCGTTCTCGGCAATATCCAGCCAACGGTAGTCACCATGTTTATTTCTATTGAGCGCCGCACTAATACCCATCCACAAGCGTTGAACGCCATGCACAAGCTGCGTGCGCGGATCTTCAAACATAAGAAGATGTGGGATATTCCGCTGATCAATGACATGGAAATCGATGGCTATGATGCGCTTGATCCTTACTACATGATTATTAACGAAAGTTCTGATCAGGCGTATGTTTGCGGTTGTTGGCGGATTCTGCCGACGACAGGCCCGAACATGTTGGCGCATACCTTCCCGGAACTGTTGCACGGCCAGCCGGCGCCCTGTTCCGAATCGATCTGGGAGCTGAGCCGCTTTGCCATCGAGTTGCCGGACGGCAACCGTTTCGGTTTCTCGATGGGCACCACCCAGGCCATTCACGCGATCGTCAACTTCGCCATTGATTGCGGCGTCGAGCAGTTCGTTACCGTGACGACGGTCGGTGTTGAAAAAATGCTGATCCGGCTGGGGCTGGATATCAGCCGTTTTGGCCCGGCGCTGCAGATCGGCGTCGAGCGTGCGGTCGCGCTGCGCATCCAGTTGAACGATAAAACCACCGCAGCGCTGGAAAAGGCACTCAGTGGCATGCGCCATTGAGTGCAGCGTTTGATGACGGTCAATGATCAACATGCACAGTCTTTGGCAAAACTGTAAGTTACAGACCTACCCTTCAATAGCGGGGCTGGCCTAAAGTCTGTTCTTGATATCTCAGGCGCGGGTGGGTCATGAATCTCTGGTTTCGATTGTTGTGCATGTTATTACGCCGGCCGTGGCGGCACCCGGTTGAGGGGACCGCTGTTACTTCGCTGCATCTGCGGGTGTGGCCGCTTGATCTTGATTTGAATCGGCATGTCACTAATGGTCGTTACTTTACCCTGGCGGATGTCGGGCGCATGGATTTTGTACTGCGTACCGGTGCCTATAAAGTTGCACTGCGACATAAAGCCGTGCCCATCGTCGGTGACGCCTGGGGCAAGTTTCGTCGGGAGTTGAAGCTGTTCGAAGCCTTCGAGCTTCAAACCCGCCTGTTGGGCTGGGACGAAAAGTGGGTGTTTCTTGAACACCGCTTCGTCAGTCGTGGGCGAGTGGTGGGCGTGGTCATCATCCGTGGGCTGTTTCGCTCGGCCAGAGGGCTGGTCGCACCGGCTGAGCTGGTCAGCGCGCTGGGGCTGGCGGAGCAGTCTGCGGCCATTCCCCAGTGGCTGGCGGCCTGGTCGAGCAGTTGCGACCAGATGAGTCAGGACCTGCGTGATGAAGCTTTATAAGAACAGGGTTCAGAACGGCCCGGCAGTGGTAAAGGCGCCGCCCTGTAAGGTGGCGCTGCGGTCGTCGGCTGCCGGTTTTGGCAACTGCTCCATCCTGGCGCGAAAGCGCTCGGAGCTGTCTTGCGGGTTGAAACCCAGGTGCGCCGCGTAGCGGTTGTTCCACCACAGATCGCGGTTGGCCGATACGCCATATACCACGGTGTGCCCGACGTTCTCGGTAAGCAATGAGCGCTCGACCAGATGGGCCAGGTCGCTGTAGCTCAGCCAGGTCGAGAGCATGCGCAGGTTGCGCGGTTCCGGGAATGCCGAACCGATTCGCAGGCTTACGGTTTCGATGCCGTAGCGATGAAAATAGAACGTTGCCAAGTCTTCGCCGTAAGACTTCGACAGTGCGTAGTAACAGTCTGGCCGGCGCAGAGAATGAGCGTCGAGCTGTTCATCCTGTGGGTAAAAGCCGGTCACATGATTGGAGCTGGCGAAGATCACCCGTTTGATGCCGTGGATGCGCGCAGCCTCATAAATATGAAAGGTGCCACGGATATTGGCATCAAGAATCTCTTCGAACGCTCGTTCGGTAGAGATCCCGCCCAGATGCACAATGGCATCGACATCCTGAGCGAGTGCCAGTACGCCTGGCTTGTCGGCCAGGTTGCAACTTATCACTTCTTCATGATCGCCGGCGGCAGGCGCCATCGGGCTGATGTCCGATGCGCGCACGATGTTGGCATGGGCCTGCAGTGCTTCACGCATGATCTGCCCCAGACCGCCGGCAGCGCCGGTCAGCAGCAGACGATTGAAGGGTTTGCCTGAGTCGGCAGGCACGGATGAGGTGGTCATGACGAGCGCCTTCTGTTGAGAAAACGAGGGTTGAGCAAGTGGGGGATTTCGCGTCTTGCAGCAATGCCGGGCAACCCTGGTGGCTGCCCGGCGGCGGGGGTATTACAAGAAGTTGTACTGGATGCCTACACGCCAGCGGGCCTGACGGTCATCGGTGGTGGAGTTGACTTTGATGTCACCCACTTCCATGAACGGCTGCCACTGTTTGTTGATCTTGTACTTCACGACCATGTTTTGCTCGTAGTCGCTCTTCTTGTTGTCGTAGCGGATGTAATCGGTATCGAAGTAGATGTACTGGTACTCGAAGGCCCAAGGGCCTGTCGGGGTCCAGCCAAGCCAGCCTTCAAAACGCGTGGTGTTCTGGTTGTCTTTGGCGCGGTCATCCTTGCTGCGATCGATCACGTCGCGGTCCAGGCGTCTGGCGTCATGGCGAATGCGGGTTGCGACATACCAGGCATCGTCGATCTTGTAGGTGTACTTCAAGCCGAACTTGTACGTGGTGGCGTCTTTGACGCTGTCCATGATGAACAAGGGCTGCAGTGTCGATTTGGCACTGAGCTTGTAGTTGTAGTCCACCGTGAACTCATGGCCGTTGTTTACGACGTTGTCGTAGGCAACGTCTTCGCGATCACCGGCAGTCTTGTATTTGACCTCGGCAGCGAAGCCCAGACCGCTGTCCATGCGGTAGCTGAGTTTGATCCGGTCGGAGTGGATGCTGTCGTCTTCAGTAAAACTGTGACGGTAGTTGATGCTCGCAGAATCGGCGCAAGCGTAGAAAGACAGGCCGAGCGTACCTACAGCAATGAGGTTGCGGAGTGTTGTGTTCATGCGATCTTCTTTTTTGTTGTTGTAGAGGTCGTTATGAGTGGTGTGCGGCGGGTGTGAGTGGGGTGTGGGTGGAGCCTCCGTGGTGAATTTCCAAATAAGTTATCGTACAACTTTTAGGTTGTCTAGAAATTCTTTGAATGTTGTCATATCACGGGTGTTAAAGGCTCTAAATCAATGGTTTCAAGCTTGATTACCATCTTTTGACAGGGGTTTTTTGGGAGAAATATCGCCGGATAGGCGGGTTTAGAAAGTTTTCAGGGGGTGCTTTTCAAACGTTGTATGATGACGTAGGATCGATCCCAGAGCGTGACACACCCGCCACAAATCCAAGAAGAAGGCCCGACCTCAATGATCATCACCGCTGTCAACGTCCAGATCTTTTCCTACCCCACGCGCCGCGCTGTAGACAGCGCCGGCCATGCCCATCCGGGCGACGTGAGCCAGGCCAAAATGGCCTTGCTGCGGATCAAGACCGAATGCGGCAACGAAGGTTATGCACTCGGTGCGCCCGAGCTGATTCGTCCTTACGTGCTGGATAACTTCGTGCGCAAGGTGCTGGTTGGCGCCAATGCATTCGATCGCGAAAAAATCTGGCACGACCTGGCGCACTGGCAGCGCGGCAGCGCCAGCCAGCTGACCGACCGTGCTCTGGCGCTGGTCGAACAGGCGCTGTGGGACTGGGCCGGCCGCAAGCTGAACGTGCCAGTGCACAAGCTGATTGGCGGCTTCCGCGACAAGGTCCCGGCCTACGGCTCGACCATGTGCGGTGACGAGCTCGAAGGCGGTCTGTCGACCCCGGAAGAGTACGGCCGTTTCGCCGAGACCCTGGTCAAGCGTGGCTACAAGGCAATCAAACTGCACACCTGGATGCCGCCGGTGTCTTTCGCGCCAAGCGTGAGCATGGACATCAAGGCCTGCGCCGCAGTCCGTGAAGCGGTAGGTCCGGACATCGCGCTGATGATCGACGGTTATCACTGGTACAGCCGTACCGATGCTCTGACTATCGGCCGCGCGCTGGAAAAACTCGATTTCGCCTGGTTCGAAGAACCGATGATGGAAGACTCGGCCGAGTCTTACGCCTGGCTGGCGCGTCAGCTGGACATCCCGATCCTGGGTCCGGAAAGTCTGGGCGGCAAGCACCTGAGCCGCGCCAGCTGGGTGAAGAATGATGTGTGCGACATCCTGCGTGCCGGGGTTGCCGGTGTCGGTGGTATCACCCCGTGCCTGAAGGTCGCCCACATGGCCGAGTCGTTCGGCATGGATTGCGAAATCCACGGTAATGGGGCTGCCAACCTGAACGTGGTCGGTGCAATCAAGAACTGCACCTGGTACGAGCGCGGCCTGCTGCACCCGTTCCTGGACTACGACGAAGTGCCGGCCTACCTCACTCGTCTGGTCGACCCGATGGACCAGGATGGTTTCGTGCACCTGTCCGACCTGCCAGGTCTGGGCGAGGACATCGACTTCAACTACGTCGAGACCAATACGCTACAGAGTTTCTGATTCGCGCAACACGCTGAGATTGGCGGTACGCACCATTGCGTGCCGCCCGAGAGTCCAATAACTACAAGAAAGGCTACTCACATGAACGTTCTCCCCAAGTTTTGGGCGGGGGTGTTTGCCGCCTCGCTGGCAATGACCTCGGTCCCCGCTGCTTTCGCCAAGACGCCTGCCGATCAATTGATCGTCGGCATGAGCATGATTAACCTGCTGTCGCTGGACCCGGCTGCGGCCACCGGTCTGGATGTCTCGGAAGTCAACGCCAACCTGTACGACATGCTGCTGGTGCAGGACGTCAAGCAGCCAGACGTGCTGCAACCGGCGCTGGCCGAGAGCTGGCAGATCAGCGACGACCGCAAGACCCTGACCTTCAATCTGCGCAAGGGCGTCAAGTTTCAGTCCGGTAACGCATTGACCTCCGAAGACGTCGCCTGGTCGCTGCAGCGCATCCTCAAACTGAACATGGCACTGGCCTCGACCTGGAAGGCTTACGGGTTCACCGCCAGCAATGTCGAGCAGTACATGCGTGCCACCGACGAGCACACCTTTGTGGTCGAGCTGCCACGCCCGACCGACCCGATGCTGGTGCTCAATACCCTGGCGACCTCGCCCAGCGCATTCATCCTTGACCGCAAAGTGGTGCTCAAGCACCAGAAAGGCGATGACATGGGCGGTGCCTGGCTGACCACCCATGCCGCTGGCAGTGGCCCGTTCATTCTCAATGACTGGCGCGCCAACGATGTGATTCTGATGACCCGCTTCGACGGCTACTGGGGCGGTCCGGCCAAGCTCAAACGGATTGTCATGCGCAACATGACCGAGTCGCAGTCGCTGCGCCTGATGGTCGAGCGTGGTGACCTGGACCTGGCCAAGGGCATGTCTGCCCCGGATATCGCTGCGCTGGAGAAGTCCGACAAGGTCCGCGCCGAGACCGTTCAGCGCGGCACCCTGTATTACGTGGCGCTGAGCGTCAAGAACAAGCCCTACGATGACGCCCGGGTGCGCAAGGCGGTCCGTTCGCTGATCGACTATCAAGGCATCAACCAGACCGTCATGCCGCACTACGGGCTGATCAACCAGCGTCCGCTGCCGCTGGGTCTGCCGGCGCGGCTGGACGATCCGGGCTATACCCTGAACGTTGCGCAAGCGAAGAAACTGCTGGCCGAAGCCGGTTACCCGGACGGTTTCAAAACCACCATCCGGGTGCTCACCGAGCCACCGTTCATCAACATCGCTTCCAGCCTGCAAGCCACCCTGGCCCAGGCAGGCATTCAGGCGACCATCATCACCGGCACCGGCAACCAGATCTACGGCGCCATGCGTGAGCGCAGTTTCGACATCATGGTCGGCCGTGGCGGCGGTGGTGCCGAGCGCCATCCGCATTCGAGCTTGCGCACCCTGGTGTACAACCCGGATAACCGCGACGAGGCCAAGCTGAGCAACTTCCAGGGCTGGCGCACCTCGTTCTACAGCCCCGAGTTGAACAGCCTGATCGAGAAGGCCGAGGTCGAGCCGGACAAGGCGCAGCAACTGGCGCAGTACCAGCAGATCCAGAATATTCTGGACGAGCAGGTGGGAGCCATCATGCCAATCTCGCAGATGACTGACACCGTGGTGCTGTACCACGATGTGCAGAACTACCAGGGCCATACTGCGGCCACCACCCGATATAAAGACGTCTACAAGTCGCGTTGATGGGTAGCGGGGCGTGCGCGCCCCTCACACCTCGGTGATTGGTAAAGCTTTCTCAGGAGCCTGTTATGTTTCTTTCGACTGCCTCTGTTCTGGGTACTCGCGTATCCGGTACTGCCCGCCGCGCAGGCACCGTTCTGGTGACCTTGCTGGGCCTGCTGGCGCTGACTTTCTTCATTGGTCGGGTCATGCCGCTGGACCCGGTGCTGGCCGTGGTCGGTCCAGACGCCGACAGCTCCACCTACGACCAGGTGTATCGCTCGATGGGCCTGGACAAACCCATCTATGCCCAGTTCGGCCTGTACCTTGGCGATCTGTTGCGCGGTGATTTCGGCAATGCCCTGCTCACCGGTCACCCTGTGCTGGAAGACATCAAGCGGGTGTTCCCGGCGACCATCGAGCTGGCCACGCTGGCGATCCTGTTCGGTATCGTCATCGGCTTGCCGCTGGGCGTCGTCGCGGCGGCCAACCAGGGCCGGGTCGGTGACCACGTGGCGCGAGTGATTACCCTGTTCGGCTATTCCACCCCGATTTTCTGGGTCGGCATGATGGGCCTGCTGATTTTCTACGCCTGGCTCGGTTGGGCCGGCGGTGCAGGGCGGATCGACCTGGCCTACGACGGCATGGTGCCGGAAGTCACCGGCCTGCTGCTGATCGACACCGTCATTGCCGGTGACTGGGATGCGTTCTCCAGTGCCCTGCGCCACATCGTCCTGCCGGGCCTGATCCTCGGCCTGAACTCGGTGGCCTACATCAGCCGCATGACCCGCAGCTTCATGCTTGAGCAACTGTCGCAGGAATACATCATCACCGCCCGGGTCAAGGGCCTGTCGCGCCGTCAGGTGGTCTGGGGTCATGCGTTTCGCAACATTCTCGTGCAACTGCTCACCGTGGTTGCCCTGGCCTATGGCTCATTGCTCGAAGGCGCGGTACTGATCGAAACCGTCTTCGCCTGGCCTGGTTTCGGTCAGTACCTGACCAGCAGCCTGATGCTCGGTGACATGAACGCGGTGATGGGCTGTGTGTTGGTGATCGGTCTGATCTTCGTCGCCCTCAACCTGATCAGTGATGCCCTGTACAAAGTGTTCGACCCAAGGACCCGCTAAGCCGCGAGGCTGGCGCGAACACATTGAATAACTATAAAAAGAAGGATGCCCACATGAAGACTGTATTTCCGACACTGCGTATGAGCCTGCTTGGCGTCATGCTGGCGCTGGGGCCAATGGCTGCGGTACAGGCCAAGACCCCTGCCGACCAGTTGATCGTCGGCATGAGCATGGTCAACCTGTTCTCCATCGATCCGGCCAACGCACCGGGCCTGGATGCTTCCGGAATCAACGCCAACCTCTACGACACGCTGATCAAGCGTGACAACGGCAGCCCGGAAAAGCACTTGCCGCAACTGGCCGAGCGCTGGACGGTGAGTGACGACGGCAAGCAGATCACCTTCAACCTGCGCACTGACGTCAAGTTTCACTCTGGCAACCCGCTGACCGCAGAAGATGTGGCCTGGTCGCTGTACCGGGTGATGAAACTCAACTTCGGCCTGGCCACCACCTGGAAGGCCTATGGCTACAGCACTGAAAACATCCAGAGCCTGATCCGCGCCACGGACAAGCACACGCTGGTGGTCGACCTGCCGCAACCGACCAACCCGTTGCTGGTGATCGACTCGCTGGCGGTGTCGCCCAGTGCGGTGATCGTCGATCGCGTCGAAGCCTTGAAGCACGAGAAGAATGGCGATCTGGGCGCTGCCTGGCTGGTGACCAACGCCGCCGGCAGCGGCCCGTTCACCCTGACCAAATGGAGCGCCAACGACTCGCTGGTGATGACCCGCTTCGACGGTTACTGGGGCGGGCCTGCCAAGATGAAGCGGGTGCTGGTCCGGCACATGACCGAATCGCAATCGCTGCGTCTGATGCTGGAGCGCGGCGACCTCGACCTGGCCTACGGCATCGCGGCACCGGATATCAAGGCCATCGAAAGCAATAAAAAGCTGCAAGTCCAGGCGCTGACCCGCGGCACCATGTACTACGTGGCGATGAGCATGAAACAGCCTGAATTCGCCAACAAGAAAGTTCGCGAAGCGGTGCGTAACCTGATCGACTACAAAGGCCTGGACGAGCAGGTCATGCCGCACTACGGCACGCTCAACCAGCGGCCGATGCAACTGGGCCTGGAAGCCCGTCTGCCTGATCCGGGTTACAAGATGGACGTGGCCAAGGCCAAGGCGCTGCTCACCGAAGCGGGCTACCCGCAAGGCTTCAGCACGACCATTCGCACCCTGTCCGAACCGCCGTTCATCGACATCGCGGCGCGCATGCAGTCGACCCTCGCCGAAGGCGGAATCAAGGCCAGCATCATCACCGGCACCGGCAACCAGGTGTACGGCGCGATGCGCGCGCGCAACTTTGACATGATCGTGGCGCGCGGCGCCGAACGCTATCCGCACCCGTACTTCAGCCTGCGCGTATTTGCCTATAACCCCGACAACAGCGACAACGCCGGCTTGCCCAACTTCCAGGGCTGGCGCGCCTCGTTCTTCGATCAGCAGATCAATGAACTGGTCGACCGCCTGGGTGAAGAGCGTGATGCCGACAAACGCCTGGCCATGTATCACCAGGCGCAGAACCGCTACGAGCAGGAGGTCGGCCCGATCATGGTCATCTCGCAGATGACCGACACCGCCGTGAGTGCGGTGGACGTCAAGGGCTTTACCGGCGATGACGCCGAGGCGACCCGTTACCTGGGTGTCTACAAACAACGCTGAACACTGCTGCAGCGCCTGCGGGCGCTTGCAGTGGCCATGACTTCACATCGAGAGCATGCCGATGATTGCCAACATGTCTTCTACCGAAGCCGCCAAGCGCAAAGCCGACAACACGCCCGCTTCCAGCATGGAAGCGCTGTATAAAAGCAGCTTGCGGGTGTTTAACCACCTGCTGCGCAACCCCATGACCCTGGCCGGGTTGCTGGTGGCCCTGCTGCTGGTGGTGGTCGCTGCCTTCGCCCCCTGGATCGCCACCCATGACCCAGTGGTGCAGAACCTCGCTGCCGCCCTGCAGCCGCCCAGTGCGGCCAACTGGTTCGGCACCGATGAATACGGCCGCGATATCTTCAGCCGGCTGGTGTACGGCGCGCGCATTACCCTTTACATCATTGCCCTGGTGACCATCATCGTCGGGCCGATCGGGCTGTTCATCGGCACCGTCTCGGGCTACTTCGGCGGTATCGTCGATACGGTGTTCATGCGCATCACCGACATCTTCATCTCCTTCCCCAGCCTGGTACTGGCGCTGGCCTTCATCGCCGCCCTGGGCCCTGGTCTTGAGCATGCGGTGGTCGCCATCGCGCTGACCTCCTGGCCACCGATTGCCCGCCTGGCACGCGCCGAGACCCTGTCGCTGCGCAAGGCAGATTTCGTGGTCGCGGTCGAACTGCAGGGCGCTTCTTCGACGCGCATCATCCTGCGCCACATCGTGCCAATGTGCATGTCGTCGGTGATCATCCGCCTGACCATGAACATGGCCGGCATCATCCTGACCGCCGCTGCACTGGGCTTTCTCGGTCTGGGCGCTCAGGCGCCGCTGCCAGAGTGGGGCGCAATGATCTCCACCGGCCGGCGTTACATGCTCGAATGCTGGTGGCTGGTCGCGGTACCGGGCGCGGCAATCATGCTGGTCAGCCTGGCGTTCAACCTGTTGGGCGATGGCCTGCGGGACATTCTCGATCCGCGTAGCGAGTAACTGGAGGCTTTATGTCGACGATCAAACTCAATGTCGATTCGCTCAATGTGCGTTTCGTCAACGGCAAGAAAGAAATGCATGCGGTTCGTGATGTGTCGTTCACCCTGGGCCGCGAGAAGCTGGCCATTGTCGGTGAGTCCGGCTCGGGCAAATCCACCGTAGGCCGCAGCTTGCTCAAGCTGCACCCGGCCAGCACCCAGATCACCGCCAAGGCCCTGCAGTTCGGCGATGTCGATCTGCTCAGCGCCAGCGAAAAGGCCATGCAGAAGATTCGCGGCCAGCGCATCTCGATGATCATGCAAGACCCCAAGTACTCGCTCAACCCGGTGGTCAAGGTTGGCGACCAGATCGCCGAGGCCTACCTGGCGCACCACAAGGCCAGCCGGGCCGAGGCCCGCGACCGGGTGCTGTTGATGCTCGAGAAGGTCCACATCCGCGACCCCAAGCGGGTCTACGATCTGTACCCGCATGAGGTCAGCGGCGGGATGGGCCAGCGCATCATGATCGCCATGATGGTGATCACCAACCCGGAAGTGATCATTGCCGACGAACCCACCTCGGCGCTTGACGTCTCGGTGCGCCAGCAGGTGCTTAACGTGCTTGAAGAACTGGTGGTCGAGCAGCAGATGGGGCTGATTTTCGTCAGCCACGACCTCAACCTGGTGCGTAACTATTGCGACCGGGTGCTGGTGATGTATGCCGGGCGTGTGGTCGAGTCACTGGCCGCCTGCGACCTGCAATACGCCGAACACCCTTACACCCGTGGCCTGCTGGCTGCCCTGCCGAGCATGGACAACCGTCGTCCGCGCCTGCCGGTGCTGCAACGCGACCCACAATGGCTCACCGCCTGAGGTAACTGAGCATGTCCATGATCCAAGCACAATCGCTGAACCTGAGCTTCGGTGTCGGCCCGGCGCTCAATCAGGTCCTGCACGACGTCAACCTGAGTGTCGAAGACGGTGAGTCGTTCGGCCTGGTGGGTGAGTCGGGCTCTGGCAAAACCACCGTGCTGCGCTGCCTGGCCGGCCAGTACCGGCACTGGACCGGCGCGCTTAGCATTGCCGGCGTGCCGCTGCAGCACAAGATTCCCAAGGAGCACTTTCGCAAGGTGCAGATGGTCTTCCAGGACCCCTATGGTTCGCTGCACCCGCGCCACACCATCGACACCGCGCTGCGCGAGCCGCTGACCATTCACGGCATGAACGAGCGTGACGACCGGATCAACGACATCCTGATCAAGGTGGGTCTGAACGACAGCTTCCGCTATCGCTACCCGCACCAGTTGTCCGGCGGTCAGCGTCAGCGGGTGGCGATTGCCCGGGCGCTGATTCTCGAACCGCGCGTGCTGTTGCTCGATGAGCCGACCTCGGCCCTTGACGTGTCGGTGCAGGCCGAGATTCTCAACCTGCTCTCGGACCTGCGCCAGCGTGAAAAACTCACCTACCTGATGGTCACCCACGACCTCGGGGTGGTCAGCCACCTGTGTGACAAGGTGGCGGTGATGCAGCAAGGCCGAATCGTCGAGCGCCTCGACAGCCAGGCGCTGAGCCAGGACCTGGCCACCCACGACTACACCCGCATGCTGGTCCAGGCCAGCCGCGATTTCAGCGCCGAGTCGCCACGCGCCGTGGCAGGCTGATTAGCTGCCCGCACCGCGCTTTACCTGCAAGCTCCCGCAATACCCGTCCTGCGCATTTATGCTGCGCAGGACGGCTGTGCGCTGGATGTAATCAGTCGTGCATCACGCAAAGGAAGGCGTATGAAGCTGCGTCATCGATTCACTCTGATCATTTTTTGTTGCGTTCTCGGGCTGCTACTGATTGCCGGCTTCGGATTGAGCGCCTTGCGCTCGAACATGCTGGAAAACAAACGCAGCGAAATCTTTACCGTGCTGGACCTGGCCGCTCATCAAGTGGCTTATTTCCAGTCGCTGGAGCAGCGCGGCGTGCTGAGCCGCGCAGACGCTCAGGCCAAGGCTGTAGAAGCGCTGTCGAGCCTGCGCGACGGCAAAAAATCCTATGTATGGGCGCGCACCGTCGGCGCGCTGGGTCTGGTTCATCCCAATGCGGCGGTGATCGGCAAGGTCGATGTCGGCGTGACTCTGGCCGATGGCCGAACCAAGTGGCAGTCCTATCTGGACGGCTTGAAAGACCGCCCCTATGCGTTTTTCGATGACCTGGCCAAGTATCCGGGTGCCGAGCAGCCGGTGCCGAAAATCAACGGCATCATACGTATCGAAGGCTGGGACTGGCTGGTGGGCTTCGGTATTTTCGTCGATGACATCGATGCCGCGTTCTGGCGCCTGGCCAGCTACTTCTTCGGCGTGGGGCTGCTGGTGGTGCTGGTGACCTCGGCACTGGCGGTCGGCATGTCGCGCAGCATCTACCGCAGCCTGGGCGGTGAACCGGCCTATGCCAGCGAGGTGGCGCGGGCCATCGCCGGCGGCGACCTCAGCCGCCCGGTGCACGGCCACTACGCTGCCGACAGCCTGTTGGCGGCGGTGGCGACCATGCAGGCGAGCCTGCGCGAGATGATCCATGGTATCCACAGCGGTTCGCAATTGCTTGGCCAGGCCGCCATTGGCCTGAACGGGCAGATGCAGCAGATCGACCACGCTTCCCGGCAGACCTCGGAGGCGACCACGGCCACGACGGCGGCCATTGAGCAGATGTCCATCACCATCGGCCAGATATCCTCCAGTGCCCAAGAGACTGAAACCAGTTCGGCGCGTTCGGCGCAACTGGCTGCCGAAGGCGAGCAACGGGTCAGTGAAGCGGCCGGCGCGATTGCCCAGGTGTCCAGCCAGGTCGAAGACGCTTCGCAGCGCATTGCCGGGCTGGTCAAGCGCACTCAGGAAATCGACGGCATCACCAGCGTGATCAGCAACATCGCCAGCCAGACCAACCTGCTGGCGCTCAACGCCGCCATTGAGGCAGCACGGGCAGGCGAGCAGGGCCGCGGCTTTGCCGTGGTCGCCGATGAGGTCCGCAATCTGGCTCAGCGCACCGCCCTGGCCACTCAAGACATTACCCGCATGATCAGTTCGATTCAGGTCGACACCGGCTCGGTGGTCGATGGCATGACCGCCGTGACCCCACAGGTCGCTGCCGGTCTGGCGCTGGCCGAACAGGCCGCCGGCGCATTGCGGCAGATCAACAGCGGCGCCTCGCTGACTCTGGTTCAGGTGCGCGAAGTGAGCGCTGCCACCGCCGAACAGAGCCTGGCCAGCGCCAGCGTTGCACAGAACATCGAGAACATCGCCACCCGCGTCGAAGAGTCTGCCACTTCGGTACGGGCCGCCCACGGTAACCTGCATTCACTTGAACGTCTGGCCGATGAGCTGCGTGAGTCGGTTGCGCGTTTTCGTCTTTAGACACGCCTTACTACTGAAGGAAAGAACCTATGCCGCACTGCACCATTGATTGTCCCGCCAGCCTGGCCCGGCGCGTGGGTGAACAGACACTACTGGCGGCGGTACACGACGCCATCGACGCCAGCGGGTTGTTCAAGCCCGGCGACATCAAGGTACGCCTGGCGCTGTACGAGCATTACCGCTGTGGCACCACCCAGGACGATTTTGTCCACGTGACCCTGGCGTTGTTCGCCGGGCGCAGTGCCGAGCAACGTCGCAGCCTGTCGCTGGCGACCCTGGCGGCATTGGTGGCCCTGCTGCCAGAGGTCGAGGCGTTATCCATGGATGTGAGGGAAATGCCCAGAGAGACCTTCGTCAACCGCAAACAGTACCTTGAGGAAGCCGGCTCGCCGGCGTAAATACGGCGCAGCAATGCCGCCGGGATGTGATGG
Source organism: Pseudomonas sp. LJDD11 (assembly GCF_024584215.1). Classification (NCBI taxonomy): domain Bacteria; kingdom Pseudomonadati; phylum Pseudomonadota; class Gammaproteobacteria; order Pseudomonadales; family Pseudomonadaceae; genus Pseudomonas; species Pseudomonas sp. LJDD11. Next base: position 200,620 of record NZ_JANJFL010000007.1, on the reverse strand, counting down.
ACACAATAAAAAGGAAAACAAGATGCCCGCTCAACACGCTGTTTTGAACTTGCCCCGTAACCCGCTGGCGCGCTCGCTGCTGGCTACCCTGGTTTTAGGCGGCAGCCTGCCGGCCTGGGCGCTGGATGCTCCGCTGAAGGTGCAGGTTCCGACCCTGGCCTATGACGACCGGCAGATCATTCTGGTCTGGGAAAAACCGGCCAATCACAGCGAAATCCAGGACTACCGGGTCTATGCCAATGGCAAGCTGCTCGGTGGCGCCAATGCCAACAATGACAAGGTGTCGCCGGCCAAGCCTTACATCGACAAGTTCTATGAGCAAGACACGCGCAACTTCCATCACCGCATCTCGATTCACAGTTTTACCGCCGAAGGCCTGACGCCGGACACCGAGTACCGCTTTACCGTGCGTTCGGTGGATCGTGACGGCAAGGAGTCGGCTGACAGCCCGGTGGTGGTACAACGCACCACAGCTGTACCGGCACTGTTCGACGTCCGTCAGTACGGGGCCAAAGGCGACGGGACGACGCTCGACACCGCGGCGATCCAGAAAGCCATTGATGCCTGCACCGTTGGCTGCAAGGTATTGCTGCCAGCCGGTACCTATAAAAGTGGCGCCCTGTACCTCAAGAGCAACATGACCCTGGAGATTGCCCAGGGCGCAACCCTGCTCGGTTCCGAGCGTACCGAAGACTATCCGCGTGACGGCTATATCCAGTATCCGTATTCCACCACCGTGCGTCCGGCATCGCTGATCAACGCGCTGCCGCGTGACCCGCGCAAGCATCAGACATTCGAGAATATCCGCATCGTTGGCAAGGGCACCATCGATGGCAACGGCTGGAAACGCAAGGCCGATGAGACTGACGAGCGCGGCCAGCCATTGCCGTTCTACCTGCCCAGCGACAATACCCGCTACATGCAGGACGGCATCCTGGCCAAGTCTCAGGTCGAGCGCGCGGTAGCCGAAGGCCTGAACGTCAAGGACTCCTACGGCCAGATGCGTTCGTCGCTGATTACCGTGCGCGATGTCAAGAACGTGTTCTACGGCGGCTTCACGGTGCTCAACCCGGCCTTTCACGGCATCATGAACCTGGAAACCGAAAACGTGGTGATGGCCAACACCACGCACAAGACCTACGACGCCAACAACGGTGACGGTATCGAGTTCGCCAACAGCCGTGGTGCCATGGTCTTCAACAACTTCTTCGACACCGGCGATGACTGCGTCAACTTCGCCTCCGGCACCGGCGCCGAGGCGGTCAAGCAGAAGCCCCAGGAAGATGCCTGGATCTTCAACAACTACTTCCGCAAAGGTCACGGCATGGTGGTCGCCGGCAGTCATACCGGGGCCTGGATCCAGAATATTCTGGCCGAAGACAACGTGTCTGACGGCACCGACGCCGGCCTGCGCATGAAGAGCACCAACTTCATGGGCGGTGGCGCGCGCAACGTCATCTTCCGCGACTCGGCAATCCGCAACACGGTCAAGCAGGCGTTTATCTTTACCCTCGACTACCACGACCCGAACGCCAAGCTCGACTACCAGCGATCGACCATCCCTGGGCAGTTCCGTGATATCCGGGTCAGTGACGTAACCGTCGAAAACGCCCGCAGCGCCGCGATCGAGGTCAAGGGTGACAGCGAACACGACGCCTTCCACGAGAAGCTGGTGTTCGAGCGGGTACGCTTCAGCGGCCCGGCAGTGGCGAAAATCAACGGCCTGAAAGACTCACGCTTCGACACCGTGACCTTCAGCGAAACCGGCGACGCTCAGCCATGGCAGGTCAGCAACAGCCAGGGCCTGACGTTCCGCAATGTAGCGCCGGTGCCGAAGTAAGCCCCGACAAGCACGCCTGACCTGTAGGAGCGACCTTGGTCGCGAAGGCTGCATGACATTCACAGCAAATGTTGTGCTTTTACCGGCCCCTTCGCGAGCAAGCTCGCTCCTACCGATAACCTGGCTTTTGCAACTCATACCTCTGCGGCAGTAATCCTCAATCCCGTCCTTTCAAGGATGGGTCGGCCTGACCAGATCCAGCAGGTTATCCCTGGATTTGAGGCTCTGCAGAATGATGTCTGAACGGATGTCCGTCACGCCGGGTGTGGCATGCAGGCGGTTGACGATGAAGTCGGTGTAATGCGCCAGGTTGCGGGTGCGTACCCGCAGCAGGTAATTGCTCGCCCCGGTGACGATGAACGCATCGGCTACCTCAGGCCATTGCTGAATGGCTTCGATAAACCGCTCGTGCCAGCCGTCCACGTCCTGACGCACGTTGATGTTGACCATCGCCTGCACCTCGATTCCCAGTTTCGCCGCGTCCAGCCGCACGCCATAGCCGGCAATGATGCCTTCGCTTTCCAGGTTGCGCAGCCGGCGCAAACAGGCCGAGGGTGACAGCGAGACTTTCTCTGCCAGGTCCTGATTGCTCATCCGTCCATCCTGATTGAGAAAGGCCAGGATGCGCAGGTCAATGCTGTCCAGTTTCACGATTGAAGAATCCTTCGATATTTGTTTAAAGATTCGAATAATCTGCGAATAAATGTCATTGGATCGAGCATTTGGCAAGATAATTCTGCTTCCCTGCGGATAAGATTCTTCAAAGGCTGCACGGGAGCAAAATAACAATGCAACAGCACAATGCCTGGTGGGACATCAGCCCGCCGTTGAACACCCAGACCCCCACCTGGCCGGGTGACACGCCGTTTCAGGAAGAGCGCGTCTGGGCCTATGGGCCACAGTGCCCGGTCAATGTCGGGCGCATTACGCTCTCGCCACACACCGGCGCGCACGTCGATGCGCCGCTGCATTACAGCCCCGATGGCCTGCCGATCGGTGAGGTCTCGCTGGACCTGTACATGGGGCCATGCCGGGTCATTCACTGCCTGGGCAGCGGCGCCCTGGTCGAACCCGGTGATATCGAACAGGCTCTGGCTGCGGTGCCTGAACGGGTGCTGCTGCGCACTTATCAGCAGGCACCGCTGAGCCACTGGGACAGTGCCTTCACGGCCGTCGCCCCGGCCACTATTGAATTGCTGGCGCGCCACGGGGTGCGCCTGATCGGCATCGACACGCCGTCTCTGGACCCGCAGGACTCCAAGACCCTGGACGCTCATCGCTGCGTGGAACGCTCACGCATGGCGATTCTGGAAGGCATCGTCCTGGATGAGGTGCCTGAAGGCGATTACGAGTTGATCGCCTTGCCCCTGCGCTTTTCCCATCTCGACGCCAGTCCTGTGCGTGCGGTACTGCGACCTTTGAAAGGATAAAACCATGTCACTTGAACAAGAACTCAGAGAACTGGACCAGGCCGATCCGCTGGCTGCGCTGCGCAATGAATTTGCCCTGCCGGACGGGGTGATCTACCTGGACGGCAACTCTCTCGGTGCACGGCCCAAAGCCGCACTGGCCCGCGCCACGCAGATGATCGAGCAGGAGTGGGGCGAAGGCCTGATCCGCAGCTGGAACACCGCGCAATGGAGCACCCTGTCGACCCGTCTGGGCGACAAGCTGGCCGGCCTGATCGGCGCCGGACCCGGTGAAGTGGTAATTACCGATACCACCACCGTCAACCTGTTCAAGATCCTCGCCGCCGGCTTGCGCATCCAGGCCGAGCGCGCGCCGCAGCGCAAGATCATTCTCTCGGAACTGCACAACTTCCCGGCCGACCTGTATGTCATCGAAGGCCTCGCTGACCTGCTGCAGCAAGGCTACGAGCTGCAACTGATCGACAAGCCCGAAGACTTGCCCACATTGCTCAATGACAAGGTCGCGCTGGTGCTGCTGACCCACGTCAACTACAAGAGCGGGCACATGTTCGACATGAGCGCGACCACCGAGCTGATTCATCGGCACGGTGCGCTGGCGCTCTGGGATCTGGCGCACTCGGCAGGTGCGGTGCCGGTTGATCTGACCGCTGCCAAGGCCGATTACGCGATCGGTTGCACCTACAAATACCTCAACGGCGGACCGGGTTCACCGGCCTTCGTCTGGGTCTCGCCAGATTTGTGCGACCTGACCTGGCAGCCGCTGTCTGGCTGGTGGGGGCATGCCCGCCAGTTCGCCATGGAGCCGCACTACCAACCGGCCTCCGGCATCACCCGTTACCTGTGCGGTACTCAGCCGCTGGTGTCGCTGGGTATGGTCGAGTGCGGCCTGGACCTCTTCGCCCGTACCGACATGCAGGCGCTGCGCCGCAAGTCGCTGGCCCTGACCGACCTGTTCATCCGGCTGGTGGAGGAGCGCTGCAAGGATCATCCGCTGACCCTGGTGACCCCGCGTGAGCATGCACAGCGCGGCAGCCATGTGAGCTTCGAACACCCTGAAGGCTACGCCGTGGTCCAGGCGCTGATTGCCAAGGGCGTGATCGGTGATTACCGCGAGCCGCGCATCATGCGCTTTGGTTTCACCCCGCTGTATACCTCGTTCCAGGACGTCGGGCTGGCCGTGCAGGCGCTGGTCGAAGTGCTCGATAACCAAGAGTGGCGTGCGCCACAATTTCAGACCCGTCACGCGGTGACCTGAGGAGATTTCCATGAGCCAATGTCCTTTCTCCCATGGCAATGCCGCCCAGCAATGGCATGACGCCAAGCTGGATTTCAGCAATGACATGACCTACGGCGACTACCTGGATCTCAAGCGTATTCTCAGCGCCCAGCATCCGTTGTCCAGCGACCACAACGAGCTGCTGTTCATCATTCAGCACCAGACCTCGGAGCTGTGGATGAAGCTGATGCTCCACGAGCTGCGTGCGGCTCGTGAACAGCTCAAGCAAGGGGATCTGCCGCCGGCGTTCAAGATGCTCGCCAGGGTTTCGCGGATCTTCGACCAGTTGGTGCATGCCTGGGCCGTACTGGCGACCATGACCCCCAGCGAATACGTGGCGTTTCGCCCGTCGCTGGGCCAGTCTTCGGGCTTTCAGTCGTTCCAGTACCGCGAGATCGAATTCATTCTGGGCAACAAAAGCGTGCCACTGCTGGAGCCTCATGCTCATCGCCCGGAGTTGCTGGCCGAATTGCAGAAAACCCTTGCCGAGCCGTCGCTGTATGACGAAGCCATTCGCCTGCTGGCCAAGGCTGGCCTGGACGTCGACGCGCAACGCCTGCAAGAGGTGGCGCCAACCCGCACGATCCATAACGAGTCGGTGGAAGCGGCGTGGAAGGTGGTCTATCAGCACCCGCACCAGTACTGGGACTTGTACCAGTTGGCCGAGAAGTTCATCGACCTGGAAGACTCCTTCCGTCAGTGGCGTTTCCGCCATGTGACCACCGTCGAGCGGATTATCGGTTTCAAGAAAGGCTCGGGCGGCACCGAGGGCGTGGGTTACCTGCGCAAGATGCTCGACACCGAACTGTTCCCGGAACTCTGGAGTTTGCGTTCCACCTTGTAACGAATCTGGCGCATCGACTGCGATGCGCCATGTTGTACTGCGTGTCATTAGAACAAAAAAACATCCAATAATAATAAGGTAAGCCATGAACCTCTCTGATCGTACTCGACGTACCGACTGCCCGTAATAAAACCAAAAAACGCACAGTTTATTGCTGCTCTTCCATGACCTGCATCCGTATGGCCTTGCGCGACGTTATTGCGTGCGCGGGCACGTGGCATGCCGGCCTTATCGAGGTTGCATACATGAGTATCGAAAACACGACCACCCTACAGCGTGGTCTAAGCAGTCGGCATATCCAGCTTATTGCCCTGGGCGGGGCGATTGGCACGGGCCTGTTTCTGGGCACCGCCGGGGTATTGAAAACCGCAGGTCCCTCAATGATTCTTGGCTACGCGATTGCCGGGTTCATTGCCTTTCTGATCATGCGCCAATTGGGTGAAATGGTGGTTCAAGAGCCGGTAGCCGGCTCGTTCGGCCATTTCGCCACCCGTTATTGGGGGCGCTTCGCCGGTTTTCTCTCCGGCTGGAACTACTGGATCATGTACGCCTTGGTGTGCATGGCCGAACTAACCGCCGTTGGTAAGTACGTGCAGTTCTGGTGGCCGGAAGTGCCGATCTGGGTCAGCGCTGCGCTGTTCTTCGTGCTGGTCAATGTGATTAACCTGAGTAGCGTCAAAGCCTTTGGCGAGACCGAATTCTGGTTCGCGATCGTCAAAGTCGCCGCCATTATCGGCATGATTGTGCTCGCCAGTTACCTGCTGGTCAGCGGCAATGGCGGGCCGCAGGCGTCGGTGAGCAATCTGTGGGAGCACGGCGGGTTCTTCCCCAATGGGTTCACCGGCATGCTGATGGCCATGGGCTTTATCCTGTTTGCTTTTGGCGGCATGGAAATGATCGGCATCACTGCGGCCGAGTCGGACAACCCGCGCCGGGTGATCCCCAAGGCGATCAACCAGGTGGTGTGGCGCATCATCATTTTCTATGTCGGTGCCCTGACCCTGCTGTTGGCGTTGTATCCGTGGGATCAGCTGCTGGTCAGCCTGTCGTCCAGCCAGGACGCTTACGGCGCCAGCCCGTTCGTGAAGATCTTTTCGCTGATTGGCAGCGATGTCGCGGCCCATGTGCTCAACTTCGTGATCCTCACCGCCGCGTTGTCGGTTTACAACGGCGGCGCCTACTGCATGAGCCGCATGCTGTTCGGCCTGGCCGAACAAGGCAACGCGCCGAAAGTCTTCCTGCGCGTCAACCGTCGCGGCATTCCTGTGGCGGCGGTACTGGCCTCTGCGGCGGTCACCGGCGTGTGCCTGTTGATTAACTACCTGGTGCCGGGCAATGCCTTCGAGTTGATGATGACGCTGGCGGTGGCGGCGCTGTTGATCAACTGGGTAATGATTACCCTGACCCACATGCGCTTTCGCCGGGCCATGCGGATTAAAGGTGAAGCCCTGCATTTCCGGGCGCTGTGGTTTCCGTTCGGCAACATCCTCTGCCTGGCCTTCATGGCGATGATCCTGGTGGTCTTGCTGATGATTCCTGGCATCCGTATTTCGGTGTTCATGATCCCGGTGTGGGTCGTGCTGTTGTGGGTCGCCTTCAAATTCGCAAAGCCGCCAATGAGCGAACTTCAAAGCCCGGCTTTTACCTCTCAGAAGCCATGACTGGCAAGTAACCAAGTCAGGTTGTAATCCTGTTTTTCATGGAGTGAGTGATATGTACGTTCGTCTGTTTATGGCGGCTGCGGGTGTTTTAGGCGCGGCTCCGGTATGGGCCGCAGCACAATCAGCGTCAGCCGGTTTTGTCGAAGATGCTCATCTGAATGTATTGATGCGCAATGCTTATATCAGCCGCGATTACAAACACGGCGCGCAGGATAAAGCCGAATGGGGCCAGGGCTTCATCGGCAAGTTCAGTTCCGGATTTACCCAGGGCACGGTGGGTGTGGGTGTGGATGCCTTTGCCATGTATGCCGTGCGTCTGGATGGTGGCAAGGGCCGCAGCGGTGCGCCGGGGATCGAGTTCTTCAAGCGGGGTGACTCGGGCGCGGCTGCCGACGACCTGGCCCGCGCCGGCGGTGCGATCAAACTGCGGGTGTCCAACACCGTGCTCAAATACGGCGACATGATGCCGACCCTGCCAGTGCTCAATCACGACGACTCACGTCTGCTGCCGGAGAGTTTTACCGGTTCGATGCTGGTCTCCAATGAAATCGAAGGCCTGGAGCTCACTGCGGCGCAGTTTCATGCCGAGGCTCGCAAAGGCGCGCAAGGCCGTGACAGTGGTGACATGACGTCGATCCGCTTGTGGGGCGCGCGTTATCAGTTCACGCCACAACTGAGTGCGTCATTTTATGCTTCCGATGTCGAGGACCGCATCGCCAAGCAATACCTGGGCGCGACCTACAGCTTGCCGTTGCACAGCGATCAGTCGCTGACCTTCGACTTCAATGGCTATCGTTCCACGCTCGATCGCGAGTTTGCCAACAGCCTGGCCACCGGCCGCGATAACAAGATCTGGAGCCTGGCGGCAACCTATGCCTTTGGTCCGCATTCGGTAACCATCGCCCACCAGCGCAGCTCCGGCGACACCGGTTATCAATATGGCTGGTACGGCAGCGGCGGTGGGGTAGGCGACGGTGGCTCGACGGTGTTTCTGGCCAACTCCTACTGGTCGGACTTCAATGCTGAAGACGAGCGCTCCTGGCAACTGGGCTACGGACTGGATTTCGCCGCTCTGGGCGTGCCCGGCCTGACCTGGCGCGTGGCTTATGTGCGTGGCGACAACATACGCACCGGCCAGGGCGAAGGGCGTGAGCATGAGATCTTCAATCAGTTCCAGTACGTGGTGCAGAACGGCGCGGCCAAGGATCTGAAAGTGCGCCTGCGCACCTCCTGGCTGCGCACCTCCAATAACATGCGCCCGGCCGGCTACATGGATGACGGCAACGAGGTGCGTGCGTTCATCGAATACCCGCTCAATATCTTCTGAGCCTTGCGGCCAGGCCCTGCCAGTTCTGGCAGGTGCCCGGCCGAGGCGGATGCTCTGGTTTCGTACTGGACGACCTGTCATCAGGTGGATTGGATTTTCTGTGTCATATGGCGTTATATTTTTGCCATATGGCAAGAGGAGTGACCGTCATGATTTCAGAAAATCGCGCCACCTATTGTGTGCCCCACGATCCGGCAAGGCCGCTGTTGTTGTTGTTCGGCGACAACCTCAAGCCGCCGATCAACGACGCTTTCGAGCTGCATTCGCTGATGGAAAAGGGCTTTCCGTCAGAGCGGGTCATCGCCTTCGTACAATCGTGCAGCGAGTTTCGTGATCATCAGGTGTTCTCACGCATCATTGGTCTGTCTGACCGCACTCTGCAGCGGCGAATCAAGAATCCTGAACCTTTGACGGCTGAACAGACCAACGGCGCCTGGCGGTTAGCCAGTGTGCTGAGCCGCGCCGAAGAGGTGCTGGGTGAGCGCAAGCGCGCGTTGAACTGGATGACCACGCCGGCCATGGGGCTGGAGGGCAGGGTGCCGCTGGAGCTGCTGACCACCCAGATGGGCTTTGAGCTGGTTGAAGACTTCCTCACCCGCATGGATTACGGGGTGTACTCCTGATGCTGGTGGCGCCAGGCAGCCGTGAGCTGTACCTGTGGCGTCTTGATCAGGCCAGGCATGCCAGCAGTTGGGCTTCGGGGATCGGTGCCGAAATGGCCGGTGGGCGCTGGAACTCCAGGGGCATCAAAACGGTGTATTGCAGTGCCGACCCGGCCACTGCAATTCTTGAAGTCGCGGTGCACAAGGGCTTTCAGACGCTCGACACAATGGCGCATGTGCTGACCTGCGCCCGGGTGCTGGAGCCTGAGCGGGTGCATCGGGTCTTGCCCCATGAGGTGCCCAACCCCAACTGGCTGGTTCCCGGTTCGCCCGGTCGCGGTCAGCAGCAGTACGGCGACCGTCTGCTGGCGCAGCACCCCTTGATCCTCATCCCCTCGGCGGTATCACGTTACAGCTGGAACGTGCTGATCAACCCGCTGACCGCCGACGGCCTGTTCGAAGAGCTCAGTCAGGAACGCTTTGCCCTGGATACGCGGCTCAACCCGCCAGTCAACTAGCCGGCTGCGGCTGCATCTATAACCCCAGGCTGCTCCTGATCAAGCCATACGCCTGAGCAATGATCGGATTCACGCCGTATACCCGGTGGGAGAGGCCGGCGCTTCGGTTGCCGACGAAGATTGCTGCACAGGCGCAGCAGATGCTGTGACTTTACCGGCCTCTTCACGACCAAGGTCGTTCCCACCCCGATTCTGTCTTGAAATACGGTGGGCACGACCTTGGTCGTGAAGAGGTTGCCTTCATGCAACACACACCTGTGAAGGGTTGTCTTATATCAAAATTATTTTGCATCTTTTTCATATTAGGATATGACAAAAATGCATTTCACAAGGGGCAAGGTTCTCGATAGCTTATGCGAAAAGGTTTTTAGCGGGATTAAATTTATAACCGCTAAATCAAGGTTCGCTATCAAGGAGACCCCTATGAGCGTTCAATTCATCGGCATGCTCGGCCATCGCCTGACTTCCGAGACCCTGGCACCGACGGGGCCGATCTTCGATAAACACGTGATCACCGACTTCGCCCGTGCCCACGAAGAGGCCGGTTTCGACCGGATTCTGGTCGGCTACTGGTCCGATCAGCCTGACGGTTTTCTGGTCACTGCGCTGGCCGGCCAGGTCACTTCGAAGATCAAATTCCTGTTGGCTCACCGTCCCGGTTTCGTTGCGCCGACGCTGGCCGCCCGCAAGCTCGCCACGCTGGATCATCTGCTTGATGGTCGTCTGGCCGTGCATATCATCAGCGGTGGCAGCGATGCCGAGCAGCGCAAGGATGGCGACTATCAGGATCACGACCAGCGCTATGCGCGCAGCGACGAGTTTCTGGAGGTGGTACGCCGGGTCTGGACCGAAGAGCAGCCCTTCGATCATCAGGGCACGTTCTATCAGGCCGAGGCCGCCTTCTCGGCCATCAAGCCGCTGCAGAAACCGCACTTGCCGGTGTACTTCGGTGGTTCGTCACAGGCCGCCCTGCAAGTGGCCGGCAAGCACGCCGATGTCTTCGCGTTGTGGGGCGAGTCGCTGGAGCAGACCCGTGAGACCATCGAGCAGGTGCGTGCCGAGGCCGCCCGCAATGGCCGTGAGGTGCAGTTCAGTGTGTCGTTCAGGCCGATCATCGCGGCTACCGAAGACGCCGCCTGGGCCAAGGCCGACCAGATTCTCACTGCCGCCCGCCAGCGCATCGAACAGGCAGGCCAGGTGATCGCCAACAAACCGCAGAGTGTGGGTGCCCAGCGCCTGCTTGATACCGTGGCCAAAGGTGAGCGCGTGGATGAGCGGCTGTGGACCGGTATCGCCAGGCTGGTGGGTGGCGGGCATAACTCCACCGCACTGGTCGGCACTCCCGAACAAGTGGCCGATGCGCTGCTGGCTTATTACGAGCTGGGCGTGACCACCTTTCTGATTCGCGGCTTCGACCCCATCGAAGACGCCAAAGACTATGGTCGTGAGTTGATCCCGTTGACCCGCGCCAAAATCGCTGCCCGTCAGGGCTGAGCCCTCCTCATTCTGAATCGACTCAGGCTGTCACGAGACCGCACGTGCGGATCGGGCTCCTCACCTTGCTGGCCGTTGCCTGTGCAACCGGTCCTGGAGACTACCGTGCGTAAACCCCTGAAACTGGCCGTCGGCCTGCTGGCTGCGGCCCTGAGTTTGAGCGCCTCGGCGTTGACCTTGAACGTCGGTGACCAGAGTTACAACGCCCAGGCGGTGATGGAAGCCGCCAACGTTCTCGACGATTTGCCTTACACCTTGGAATGGAAGCAGTTCACTGCCGGTTCGCCAGTGGCCGAAGCGCTCAACGTCGGCAGCCTGGACATCGGCTTGCTGGGTGACGCACCGCCTTTGTTTCTCGGGGCACTGGGCGCGCCGATCAAGGTGATTGCCGTCAGCCGGCAGAACCTTGACGGGGTGGCGATTCTGGTCCGCAAGGACTCGCCCATCAAGACTCTGGGCGACCTGCGCGGCAAGCGGGCCGCGATCTGGAAAGGTTCCTGGAGCCAGCAGTTGTTGCTCACGGCGCTGGACAAGGCCGGTGTCCCGCGTGATGCGCTGGAGCTGCGCTACCTCAGCGCACTGGATGCCTCCCATGCCCTGGACGGCGGCTCGGTGGACGTGATTGCCACCTGGGAGCCCTATGTCACCCAGCAAGAGCGCCAGGGTGCTCGGGTACTGGCCACGGCCAAGGACCTGATCCCGGCACAAAGCTTCGTGGTGGCCAACGACAAGGCCATCGCCGAGAAGCGCGCGGCCATCGAAGATTTTCTGCAGCGCCTGAAAAAGGCCCGTGACTGGGCTCAGCGCGATCAGGCCCACAGTGAGCAGTATGCCGACAGTTGGGCGAAGCGTACCCGCGCCGACGCTGACATCGCACGGGTCTGGTTTGTCCGGGCCAAAACCGATCTTGGGCCGCTCAACGAGCAGGTGATTGCCGGTGCGCAGCAGACCATCGAGTTTTTCAGCGGGCTGGGCCTGATCAAGTCCTATCCGGCCGCCAGCCTGTTCGACCTGTCGTTCTCGGCGGCACTGCAACCGGGCGTCGCGGCTGCGACCGCCAGTGCCAGGACCACGCCATGAAACGCTGGCCGGCGCGGGTCAGCGATGCCCGTGACGTGTGCGCCGGGCTGTTGTTTCTCGGCTTCGGCGGCGTCGCCCTGAGCCTGGCCGGGGACTACAGCGTGGGTACGACAATGCGCATGGGCGCCGGCTACTTTCCGTTGCTGATTGGCACTGTGCTCAGTGCGCTGGGGGTGTTGATCCTGTTGCGCGGGCTGGCGTTTTCCAGTGAGCAGGTCGGCCTGGGCGGGCTGTTCAGCGTGCGTGCGGGGTTATCGATCATCGGCAGTGTGGTGGCTTTCGCGCTGTTGCTGCCCAGTCTGGGGCTGGCCCTGGCGACGTTGGTCATGACCCTGCTCAGCGGGCTGGCGCGGCGCAAACCCAGTTTCAAGGAACTGACCGTGCTGGGCAGTGTGCTGGGCGGCTTCAGTGCCCTGGTGTTCACGTGGGCACTGGGCCTGAATCTGCCTGTACTGCCGGTCTGAGGAAGCCCCATGGAACTGCTCGCCCACCTGAGTCTCGGCCTGGACGCAGCCTTTACCGTCAACAATTTGCTCTACTGCCTGCTGGGCGTAACCCTCGGCACCCTGATTGGCGTGTTGCCAGGGCTGGGGCCGGTGGCGACCATCGCCATGCTGTTGCCGATCACTTATGGCCTGACACCTTCGGCGGCGTTGATCATGCTCTCGGGCATCTACTACGGCGCGCAATACGGCGGTTCGACCACCGCGATTCTGGTCAACTTGCCGGGCGAGTCGTCCTCGGTGGTGACCTGCATCGACGGTCATGCCATGGCGCGCAAGGGCCGGGCAGGGGCGGCGCTGGCCATCGCGGCGATCGGCTCGTTCATTGCCGGCAGCCTGGCGATCCTGCTGCTGGCCGCCGCGGCGGCACCGCTGGCGGAGTTCGCGCTCAAATTCGGCCCGGCCGATTACTTCTCGCTGATGCTGCTGGGCCTGGTGGCGGCCATCGTGCTGGCCCAGGGCGACGTGCTGCGGGCACTGGCAATGACCGTGCTCGGTCTGTTGCTGGGCATGGTGGGCACTGACGTCAACTCCGGGGCCGAGCGCTTCACCTTCGGCCTGCCGCAACTGAGTGACGGCATCAGCTTTGTGGTGATCTCCATGGGCATCTTCGGCATCGCCGAAATCATCGCCAACCTGGAGCGTGACCACAGCGGCAAAAGCCAGATCGCCCCGGTCGGACGCCTGTTGCCCAGCCGCGATGACTACCGCCGCGCCTGGAAGCCGATTCTGCGCGGCACCGGGCTGGGTTCGCTGTTGGGCGTACTGCCGGGTGGCGGGGCGATGCTCGGCTCGTTTGCCTCGTACATGCTCGAAAAACGCCTGGCCAAGGACCCTGCGCGCTTCGGCCAGGGCGCCATCGAAGGTGTCGCGGGTCCGGAGTCGGCCAACAACGCCGGGGCGCAGACCTCATTCATCCCGATGCTGGTCATGGGCTTGCCGTCCAACGCGGTGATGGCGCTGATGGCCGGCGCGATGATGATCCACGGCATCGTGCCCGGGCCGCAGGTGCTCGACGAGCGCCCGGAGTTGTTCTGGGGGCTGATCGTCAGCATGTGGATCGGCAATTTGCTGTTGCTGGTGCTCAACCTGCCGCTGGTAGGTATCTGGGTGAAGCTGCTGTCGGTGCCTTACCGCCTGCTGTACCCGGCGATTCTGTTGTTCTGTTGCATTGGCGTGTACAGCGTCAACAACAGCCTGTTCGATGTGCTGCTCACCGTCGGCTTCGGCCTGCTTGGCTACCTGTTCATCAAGCTGCGCTGCGAACCGGCACCGCTGCTGCTGGGCTACATCCTCGGGCCGATGATGGAAGAGAACCTGCGCCGCGCCATGTTGCTGTCGCGCGGCGATCCGCTGGTGTTCGTGCAGCGCCCGCTGAGCCTGAGCCTGCTGATTGTGACCCTGTTGATTGTGACCTTGCTGCTGTTGCCGCGTTTTCGCGCCACCCGCCAAGTGGCGTTCAACGAAGACTGACCCTGCGCTTTTTGCCCAACACTGAAAAACGAGATGTCCAATGAACAAGACCCGTACCTTCACTGCCGCCCTGGCCGGCCTGACCCTGGGTGTGCTGAGCAGCCTGGTGCATGCCGATACTGCTGTTGAACAGAACTGGCCCAGCCGTCCGTTGACCTTGATCGTACCGTTCCCGCCGGGCGGCGCGGCAGACACCGTCGGCCGTTACTACGCCGAACAATTGTCCACCTCACTGGGCCAGCCAGTGGTGGTCGAAAACAAACCCGGTGCCGGCACTGCCATTGCTGCCGAGTATGTGGCCAAGGCCAAACCTGATGGCTACACCTTGTCGCTGGCCACCGCCGGCCAGTTGACCATTCTGCCCAACCTGCAGAATGACCTGCGCTACGACTATCAGAAGGATTTCACCCCGGTGGCCGTAGTCGCCTCGGTGCCCAACGTGGTGGCGGTGAATGCCAGCAGCAAGATCAACAACCTGCAAGAGCTGATCAGCAACGCCAAGGCCCGCCCCGGCGCATTGAGTTATTCCTCCTGCGGCAACGGCACGCTGTGCCACCTGTCCGGAGAACTGCTGAAAAACCAGGCGCAGATCGACCTGCTGCATGTGCCCTACAAAGGCAGTGCTCCGGCGGTCACCGGGTTGCTGGGCGGGGAAGTGGACATCGCGGTCGACACCCTGACCGTGCTGGCGCCGCAGATCAAGGCCGGCAAACTCAAGGGTCTGGTGCTCAGCAGTGCCGAGCGTTCGCCGCTGCTGCCGGGCGTGCCCGGTGCCGTCGAGGCCGGCTTGCCAGGTTTCGTGGCTTCCGGCTGGTTCGGCGTGGTGCTGCCCAAGGACGCCCCGGCACCGATCGTCGAGCGCCTGAGCAAGGCCATCGAAGTGATCGCCAATACCCCGGCAACCGCCGAGCGTTTCACGCAGAACGGCATCAGCCTTGAAAAAAGCACCCCGGCCGGCTTTGCCAAGGTGATTGCCGATGACCATCAGCGCTGGGGCGAGGTGATTCGTGCGGCGAAGGTGAAAATCGAGTAAGGCAACCTGCTGGCTGCATTCAGGGCGCCTTTGGCAACGCCCTGATGTCCTCTGGCAATTGGGCCTCGATCAACCCGGCCTGCTCCTGCGCGTAGGTGATCTCACCTTCGGTCCAGTTGTCCCATTGCATTTCAATCACCGGCTCACCGCGGTGCAACGTTGCCCATGAGTGATCCAGCCCGCCACCCCTGATCAACGTCCAGCCATCGGCGGCCAGTTGATCGCGCAAGGCGATCCACCGGGCGCGCGGTACATCGCTGATCCTGATCAAGTGCGCCATGGCGAGGACCTACTGCGCAATCGCCAGCAGATCGACCTTCACCGCCGCATTTTTTGGCAGCTGGTACACCCCCACGGTGGTGCGCACATGCGCGCCTGCATCGCTCAGCGCCTGCAAGCCGGCTTCGTAACGCTGCTGTCCGATCATGGGCGGTAGTGCTCCTTTATTGGGCAGGGCAATGCGCTATCAGGTATTTGCAACTATGCTTGCCATGTCAGCTTGTCGTCCACTCTCAGGTTACCCTGATGCACTTCTCGACCAATTCCCTGCGCTACACAGGCTTGCGAGCCTTGAAGCGGTTTTGCGCAGCCTTGACGGTCGGCGTGCTCTGCCCATGGCAGACCCTGCTCGCGGCCCCGGCGGATATCTACCTGCTTGAGGCGCCGCCGCTGACCATGTCTGGCCCGGTTGGCCACAGCGGCATTCTGGGCGACGTCTCGCAGAAGGCCGCCGCTCTGGCAGGCTATGAGCTGAACGTTCGATCCATGCCCTGGAACCGCGCGCAGCGTACGGTCCAGATGGGCGAGAACCTGCTGATCATCCCGCTGTCGCGCATCCCGTCGCGGGAAAACAGCTACACCTGGATCGTGCCGATCATGACCATGCAACGGGCGTTCTTCAGCCTCGATAAACGGGTGGAGAATTTCGACGAGGCCCGCCGCAGCTACCGGCGCATCGCTGTGGGGCTGGGCAGTGCCCAAGAGCAGATGCTGCGCGAACAAGGCTTCGCCGATGAGCAGATCTACCCGTTGAAAATCGGCGAGAACCCGGCGCAGATGCTCTTGCTGGGCCGGGTCGATGCCTGGTTCAACGGGGTGCCGGAAACCCGCTACATCTGGCGCGACGTGTCCAGCCGGCCATTGCTGATGAGCCCGCCGATGATGCCGACCGACCTGTACCTGGCCTGCTCGAAAAGCTGTGCCGAGCCGATGGTCCAGCGGCTGAAAAAGGCCGTCGAACGCTTGCGCGACGACGGCAGTATTGAGCGCATCATCGATAGCTACCTGCACGACTTGCCGGGTCCGCAAGCCAGCCGCCTGCCGTGACCGCCGTATCAGGAGGTCAGGGTGAAGCAGTGGTTATGGAAGCTGTACTCGAACAGCTCGCTGTAGCGGCCCCATTCGATGGCAACGTTCAAGACCCGCTCGGCCTGTTCTTCATCCATCCACTCTGCCAGCCTGCCAAGCACCACGGTTCTGGCCAGGCTGGCACCCGGTTCAAGATGCAGACGGTCCAGAATGAAATTCACCAGTGCAATGCGTCCCCGGCATTGACGGGCGAACAGATCCTGACGGCGTGCCTGGCGTGTGGTCAAGTATTGCCGCCCATGGCGGTCCAGGCGTAGATGACCATGGTCGATATGCGCCAGGCCCAGCAACGCCAAGGCTTCGCAGACCGGCAGCAATTCCTCGTCGGGCAGCCCGGTTTCGGCGGCCAGGGCCGGCAGGCTGGCAGTGCCGTTGAACGGCTCGGCAGCCAGGCGCTCCAGCACGCTTTCGAGCCGTGCGACATCAGCCTCAGGCAGCCTGTAGCTCAATGGCGCCGCCAACGGTGCGCTGCTGTCCGCTGTGTGAATCGCCGCTGACGGTTGAGTCATCAGCGCATAAACCTGCGCCACCAGGGCGCGCACCTGTGGCGAGTCGGCGTTGCGCGGGCGGGGCAGGTCGATGTGCAACTCAGAGCGCACCCGACCGGGGTCGCTGTCGAAGACCACAATACGGTCGGCCATCATTACGGTCTCTTCGATGTTGTGCGACACCACCAGCATGCAGCGTGTAGCCATGCGCCGTTCTTGCCAGAGTTCGAGTATGTCGTCGCGCAAGCTCTGCCCGGTCAGCACGTCCAGCGCCGAGAATGCCTCGTCCATCAGCAGCACCTGCGGATTGGTCACCAGTGCACGAGCAATGCCTACCCGCTGGCGCATGCCGCCAGACAGTTCGCGCGGCAGGGCACCGCTGAAACCGGCCAAGCCAATCATTTCCAGCGCGGCGCTGGCCAGCCGTTCGCGCTCGGCCGGCTTGACGCCCTGAGCTTCCAGGCCCAGTTCGACGTTCTGTTGCACGCTCAGCCAGGGAAACAGCGCGAACGACTGAAACACCATCGCGATGCCGTTGACCGGGCCGTAGATGGGGTGGCCCTGATAGTGAACCTGGCCCTGGTCGGCCTTTACCAGCCCGGCAATCACCCGTAGCAGGGTGGATTTGCCTGAGCCGGAGCGGCCCAGCAGGGCGACGATCTCACCGTCATGCAATGCCAGGTCCACGCCCTGGAGCACTGTGCGCGACGTGCCGTCGGCGGCCTTGAAGCCTTTGTTGACTGCTTTGAGTTCGATCAATGCCTTGGCTTTCATCACAGCCTCCTTCAACGACGGGTTGCGGCGCGCAGTAACAGCCGGCGCCAGACGAGACGGTTGAACACCATGACGTAGAGGCACATCACCCCGATGCCCAGGGCGATGCGATGAAAATCTCCGGCATCGGTCATTTGTTTGATGTAGCTGCCCAGCCCCTGGGCTTGCAGGGTGATGTCGCCCCAGGTCACGTATTCGGCCACGATACTGGCGTTCCACGAGCCGCCGCTGGCGGTCATCGCACCGGTCAGAAAGCTGGGGAACACCGCCGGCAGATACAGGCGTTTGCATTTCAGCCAGCCTGTCAGGCCCATGTTCTCGGCGGCCAGGCGCAGTTCATTGGGGATGCCGTTCGCTCCGGCCACCACGTTGAACAGGATGTACCACTGGGTGCCAAACACCATCAGCGGGCTGAGCCAGATATTCGGGTTCAGGTCCAGCCTGACCAGCAGAACGACCACCAGCGCAAATAGAAGGTTGACCGGGAATGCGGCCAGGAACTGCGCCAGTGCCTGGACCTTTTGCGAGTAGCGCGGGCGCAAGCCGATCCAGATCGACAGCGGTACCCAGACCAGCGAGGCGAGAATGATCAGCACGATGACCCGGGTGAGGGTCAGCAGCCCCAGCCAGAGCACGTGCAATACCTCGGCCCAGCCAACGGCCTGATGGATAAACAGGGTGAGGCCCCCCAGTGCGCCCAGGCTGATCAGGGCCAGCACAGCCTTGCCCACCTGTGACCACAGGCGTGGCACTGACAGGCGCCGACGCGGTGGCACCGAACCGCCGTGGCGAAATGCAACCCCGCGGGTCCCGGGGTGCAGGGCCGCGGCCGGGGGCAGGCGGGCGGCTCGCAGCCAGTGGCTGCGCCGGCCCCACTCCAGCAGCCAGGAGCGCTGGGCGGTTTCGCCAGCGGTTTCTTCGAAACGAAATCGATCAGCCCAAGCCAGTAGCGGACGGAAGAACAACTGATCGTAAATGACGATGCCCAGCAGCATCGCGGCGATGGCCCAACCGATCGCCTGCTGATTGCTTTGTTCGATGGCTACGGCAATGTATGAGCCAATGCCCGGCAGCTTGATGTCCTGCCCGGCGACGGAGATGGCTTCGGCCGCCACCAGAAAGAACCAGCCACCGGACATCGACATCATCATGTTCCACAGCAGCCCAGGCATGGCGAATGGCAGTTCAAGCCGCCAGAAGCGCTGCCAGGGTGAGAGCCGGAAAACGCGTGCGGCTTCTTCCAGCTCACCGGGGATGTTGCGCAGCGACTGATAAAGACTCAGCGCCATGTTCCAGGCCTGGGAGGTGAAGATGGCAAAGATCGCCGCGCACTCCACACCCAGCAGGTTGCCGGGAAACAGGGCTATGAAAGGTGCGATAGCGATGGCCTGAAACCCCAAGATCGGCACTGACTGCAGTACATCCAGCAACGGGATCATGATCTTTTCTGCTGCACGATAGCGGGCGGCAAGCGCGGCGAAGGCAAAGGCGAACAGCAGCGAAATCCCCAGCGCGATGAACATACGCAGCATCGTGCGCAGCAGGTAATAGGGCAGCTCGGTCGGGTCCAGTGATACCGGTGTGGCTTCACCGACTACAAACGGTCGACTCATCTGCATGGCGCCCCAGGCGAGCAGAACAATCAGCGCCAGGACCAATGGCAGCATAAGCCAGTCCCAACGATTGGGTGCAACGTGACCCAGGCGCAAGGCCTGTTGGCGAATGGAAAATGGCATTCGACTTACCTCGGCCCGGCCGCGCCGGCAGGCAAGTCGCGTACGAGGCTCAGCCCGGCATGCGGCTCAACCGACCGGCCCGTTGCGGGCACTGTCGTGTGTCTGTGTTGATCGCGCGCCCGGCCTTTCGCAAAAGGGCCGGGGCGCGACTACCGGGATAACTGTCCATGGCTCTCGTCAAAGTAGTTACAGGATGTTTCGGTAAGGCCTGCGCTTTATACGCCGCTCTGGCAGGCCGTTCCATGAACTGGCGCTGAACGTGAAGGGGGTTTCACCGTCAGCGCCGCCAACCGTGACGCTCAGTACTTCCAGCTCACCGAAGCCATGACATTGCGCGGCGCGCCATAGTTGGTGGACCCGGCGGTCTGGTACAGCGACAACAAGTACTTCTGATCGAACAGGTTGTTGAGGTTCAGCGACGTGCTCCAGTGTTCGCCGAAGTCGTAGCTGGCCATCAGGTCGACCAAGGTGTAGGCGTCCTGGCTTACGCGGCTGTTGGAATCGGCCTCGGTTGCGCTCTGCCATTGCACGCGGCTGCCGACTTTGGCTTGTGGCAGGTTCGGCAGACGCCAGGTCAGGCTGGCGCGCAGGGTGTGGTTGGGTACGTAGCGGCGCGCCTTGTCGCCATTGTTGTCTTCGATGCGCACCCAGGTGTAGCCGCCAGCCAGCTCCAGGCCGGGCAGTGCTTCGCCGTGGGCTTCGAGTTCCACGCCATGGCTCTTGAAGTCCACGCCCCGATAGGCGTACTGGCCGCCGATGATTTCGCCGGTGGTCTCGGCGACGTTCTGCTGGTCGGTCTTGAACACTGCGCCAGTCAGGCTCAGGCGGTCGTCGAACAGGCTGCCTTTGATGCCCAGCTCAGTGCTTTTGCCTTCAAGCGGCTCGATCACGCCGCCTGCGGTGCTGCGCAGGTACTGCGGCTTGAAGATTTCGGTCCAGCTGGCGTACAGGCTCCACTGCGCAGTCAGGTCGTAGACCACCCCGGTGTAAGGTGTGACCTTGCCATGCACCCGGGTGTCGTGCGGCGAGCCGTAGCCCATGCCGTCACCGTCGGCGCTGAGCATTCGTGCACCGGCAATCCAGTGCAGGTCATCGCTCAGGCTGAAGCGTGCCCCGGCATACACACTCTTTTGTCGGTCGGTGAACAGCTGGGTGTTGAGGCTATCGGTATAGGTGAACGGCGGCTTCACCACGCGGCCGGCCAGAGCGTCGGTCAAACTGGCCATGATGTAGCCCGAGGCGTCCTGGTAGTGTCCGGTTTCGTCGTGACGGCTGCGGCCGTAGTTGGCGCCCAGGGTCAGTTCGTGCTCGCGGCCGAACAGATTGAACGGCCCGGCCAGTTGCAGTTCGCCGGTCAGCTGATGCTCGGTACTGGTGGTGCGGTTGATGTAGGCGAACACGTCAGTGGCGGTGGCGGGGATGGCATAGAGCATCTGGGTGTCCTGATGCTGGTTCACCCCGGTGACAGTGAGGGTACTTTTCCAGCCCCCGTCGAACTCATGGACCCACTCGGCGAAGGCGCGCTGGGTGTGGATGTTCCAGTAGCTCCAGGGCTGGCCGATGCTTGAGCTGCGGCTGCTGTAGTGAATGCGGTTGCCGGCGTAGTCGGCAATCGGCAGTGCGCCCCAGGTGCTGCCATTGGAATTGCTCTTCTGGTCCGAGTAACCCACGGTCAGGGTATCGGCCGCCGACAGGTCGAAGGCCAGCAGTCCGGCGGCCAGGTTGATCTCATGGCTGTAGCGGTCCAGATAAGAGTTGCCCTTGTCGTGGGCATAGATAAAGCGCCCGCGCACCTTGCCGTTTTCACTGAGCGGGCCGCTGACATCGAAGTCCAGGCGGCGGTTGTCCCACGAACCGACACTGCTGTTGATCTGCGCCTGGAAGGTTTCGCTCGGCCGTTTGCGCACCGCATTGACCGTGGCAGACGGGTTACCCGCGCCGCTCATCAGGCCGTTGGCGCCGTGCAACACGTCGATCTGCTCGAACTCGGCCAGGTCCTGGTCACCGAGTAATACACCGGACGAGAAGGGCATGCCCATGCCGTCGTACTCGAAGTTGTCGATGATAAAGCCGCGCGAGGTGAATGCCGTACGATCGGTCTCAAATTGCTCCACGGTGACGGTCGGCGCACTGCGCAGCGCATCCTTGACGCTGGTCAGCTTGAAGTCATCGATCTGCTGGCGGGTCACGGTACTGATCGCCTGCGGTGTTTCGCGGTTGCTCAGGCCCAGCCGCGTGGTGCTGGCCGCCGGGGTGCGGCGGGCGATCACTTCATCGGCTGTGGCGCCCTGGCGGTTGGCATCGATCACCGTCGCATCCAGGGTCAGGCCGTCACGGTTGAGCGGCTGCACACTCAGTGCTCCGCTGGCAGTTACCAGCAAGGCCAGCCCGCTGCCCTGCAAGCTCTGGCGGACCGCCTCCTGGCTGCTGAACTGGCCACGCAGTGCCCGCGCCTGACGACCTTCGACATCGGCAGGCACGAACAGCACCTGACGACCACTGACCTGGCCGATGCTGATCAGCGTTCTGGCCAACGGCCCGGCCTCGATATTGAAGTCGTACAGCGCGTCACTGGCGAAGCTGCTGGCACTGGCCAGGCAACCGCTGAGTACCAGCGGGAAGAGGGTATTCAAATGCATGAAAGAGACTCGGCAAAGGACGGTGCGGGACGCGCAAAACGCGTGACTGCCTGGTATGTGACGCGAGCCTGGAAAATTTTCAGGGGTGATGTGAAAAAACTTTTCGCTTGCAGGGCTGCACCCTGTGGGAGGCAAGCTCTGCTGGCGACAGCCTCAACCGCTACGCCCGGTCGATCCGCGTCCACAACCCCAGATAACTGTCGATGCGCAGTGGCAGCACATCCTTGAGCGCCGCCAGCGCACTATGGCTGTCATCCAGGGTAAATACCCCGGAAATTCTTAGTCCGGCAGCGCCATCAGACACCTGCAACAGCCCATGGTGATAAGGCTTGAGGTGTTCGATCACCTCGCCCAGCGACTGGTTATGCACCTCCAGCAAACCGCTGATCCAGCTGCGCTGATGGGTGTGCTGCGGCGTAATCGGCTGCCAGCGCTGACCGTCGAAGGCCAGGCCCTGGCCTGTACTCAGGTGCTGACGTTGCTGCGGCGTGCGCCATTCCAGCTCGCCGCTCATGGCCCATACCTGGGCCTGATTGCCCTGCCGCGACAGCAGGCAACTGCCGCCGTCCAGCCACGCTTCACCCCAAGGGCAGGCGAGTACGAACGGTCGGGCTGGCGCCGCCTCCTTGCTGACCTCAGCCAGCACCGCGCCGCGCAGCAACTGCACACGCCGCTGGCTGGCATTGAAGTTCAGGTCCACCGCGCTTTCGGCATTGAGCAGCAGGGTCGAGCCGTCGTCGAGATGGAACGTGCGACGTTCGGCAGTGCCGGTGCGCAGGTCACTGCCCCAGCGCTCGTGCAGCGGCCCGCCGCGCCAGCTCAGCAGATGCGCAGCCACTGCCAGACCGCCAAGCCCCAGCGCGCCGCGCAGCAAGCGTCGCCGCGAGTGACCGCTAGCACGCAAGGCCCGCGCCGTGCCAGGCTGTTGCGCCAGCGGTGTCAGGGTGCGATTGAGTTGCTGCTGCAAGCTCTGCCAGGCCTGCTGATGACTGGCATCGGCGTCCAGCCAGCTTTGCCACTGACGTTGCGCGGCCTCATCGAAACTGCCCGATGCCCGCCTTGCGTACCATTCAATTGCCTGGCTGACCGCCGGCGGCAACCCGCTCACGGCGCCGCCCGATAACAGGCGGTCAGCCCCTGAACCATGTACTGATGCACGCGGGTGACCGACACACCCAATTCAGCGGCGATCTGCGCATAGGTCAGGCCGTCGAGCTGGCTATAGAGAAAGGCTGCCCGCGCTTTGGACGACAACCCGTCGAGCAACCGGTCGACCTCCAGCAGCGCCTCCATCACCAGCCAGTGTTCCTGCGGCGATGGCGCGAGTGGTTCTGGCTGTTCGGCCAGGGCCTGCAGATACGCCTGCTCGATATCGTTGCGCCGCCAGCGGGCGAAGATCAGCCGCTTGCCGATGGTGCTCAACAGCGCCCGTGGCTCGCGGATGCTCTGCGGGTCGGGCATCTCCACCACCTGAGCGAAGGTCTCGGCGGCCAGATCGGCAGCGTCTTCGCGGCAGCGCAGACGCACGCGCAACCGGTCGAGCAACCAGCTGTGATGGTCGCCGAACAGGCGATGGAGGACTTGCTGACGGGTATCGGCGGGAGGAGCAATCACGGCGGAGATGACCATAGCGAATGACAACTATTCGCAATGGTGGCGATGTTGTAGCGATATTGCAAGGTGAAGCTTGTCTCACCCGGCGCGCAGGAGCGGATTTATCCGCGAAGCCCTTTGTCGCCAGATGAGCCTCCCGCAGAGGTATGAAGTGTGCCCCTGTGGGAGGGAACTGCTCACGCCGGATACCTCAGGGCACCTTCACCAACACCGGCTGCTGCATATACAACTCACCAAACAACTGCTTGAGGTTCATCACCTTGGGCAGGTCGTTGACCACGATGTAGCCGTTGTTCGGGTGGTTGGTCAGGTAGTTCTGGTGGTAGTCCTCTGCCGGGTAAAAAGCAGCCGGCGGTTCCAGGCGGGTGACGATGGGTTTTGGGTAGACATGGGCGGCGTCGAGCTGCTTGATGTAGTCCTGGGCCACGGCCTTTTGTTCGTCGTTCTGCACAAAGATTGCCGAGCGGTACTGGGTGCCCCGGTCTGGGCCCTGGCGGTCGAGCTGGGTCGGGTTGTGGGCCACGGAGAAGAACACCTGAAGCAGCTTGCCGTAGCTGATTTGCTGCGGGTCGTAGCTGATCTGCACCGCTTCGGCATGCCCGGTGTCGCCGCTGCCGACTTGCTCATAGTGCGCGGTATTGGCGCTGCCGCCGGCATAGCCGGACACCGCCTGGGTCACGCCGTGCAGGTGCTGGAACACCCCCTGCACACCCCAGAAACAGCCGCCGGCAAACACCGCAGTGGCTGTCGAAGCCGTACTGCTCAGGTCATGGGCCGGTGCGGGAATCACTACGGCATCTTCCGCGGCCATTGAGCAGGCGCTGATCTGGATAAAGGCCAGGCCGGCGAGGGCTTGTAAGGTAAAGCGTTTGATCATTCGCATGGTGGTGGTCTCAGCCGAAGGTGAAGGCGTAGGCATGCACGCCGGGGTCGAGGAACTCGATATCGAAGCTGTGTTCGGCGGCGTCGCCGGGCACGCGCAATAACTGGTAGAGGCGCTGTTCGTTCACCGTGCCGTTACCATCGGCATCGATGTCCACTCCGTGGGCCTCGCCCGGAGTTTTGCCGTCGATGCTGACCTTGAAGCGCACCGGCTTGCCGTCGGCAGACG
Source organism: Pseudomonas sp. LJDD11 (assembly GCF_024584215.1). NCBI lineage: Bacteria > Pseudomonadati > Pseudomonadota > Gammaproteobacteria > Pseudomonadales > Pseudomonadaceae > Pseudomonas > Pseudomonas sp. LJDD11. The sequence goes on along the minus strand of NZ_JANJFL010000007.1, from coordinate 175,809 downwards.
GGCCGAGCACCAGATGCAGGTCGCGGGCCTTGAAGCGGTAGGCGATATGCCCGCCGGCCTGGGCCAACACGGCTTCTTGTTCGTTGATTTGCCATGCGCCGCTCAGGCCCCAGTCGTTGAGCTTGAGGCTGCCTGGCAGGTTGTAGCTGGCCACACGGTCTTGGCGGGCGCCACCGGGCGAGACAAAGTGTTGGGCGCGGTCGTAGCCCAGGTAGGTTTCCGGCGAGCGAATGCCCTGGGTGGCGGCTTGTTGAGCACCGCTGGCAGCGACCTTGACCATGCCGCTGGCAACGTCGTGCTGCCCGGCTTCGCGCAGCAACTGCTGGATGACCCGCTCGGACTCGTCGTAACGGCCCTCGCCAAAGTGGTGGTAACGGATCTTGCCCTGGCCATCGATGAAGTAATGCGCCGGCCAGTATTGATTGTTGAAGCCTTTCCAGATGGCGAAGTCGTTGTCGATGGCCACCGGGTAGGTGATGCCAAGGTCACGGCTGGCTTTTTTGACGTTGTCGATGTCACGCTCGAAGGCGAACTCCGGCGCATGCACGCCAATCACCACCAGACCCTGGTCGCGGTATTTCTCGGCCCAGGCTTTGACGTAGGGCAGGCTGCGCAGGCAGTTGATGCACGAGTAGGTCCAGAAATCGACCAGCACCACTTTGCCTTTCAGTGCTTCGGCGCTCAGCGGCGGTGAGTTGAGCCACTGCACCGCGCCGTCAAGGGCGGGCAGGTTACCTTCCACCGGCAGTTCGCCGCTGTGGCTGTCGGTGGCGCGCATCATCATTGCGCCGTCGTCTTGCTGGCCGGTCAAGCGATCTACCAGATGTTGTTCCAGCCCAGCCGTGGTCGCGGTCGACAAACGGGTCAGCAGGCCGGTGTCGAGCCCCGAAGCAATGGCCGCCACCCCGACCAGCATGACTGCGCCAAGCCCACGGCGCAGCCATTCACCGGCACCCAGGCCGCGCTTGATGGCCTCGAACAGCTTGCCGCCCACCAGCAGGGCCAGGCCCAGCGAGGTGGCGGCACCGGCGGCGTAGGCCAGCAACAGCAAGCTGCTGCCGATGTTGGCGCCTTGCAGCGCGGCGCCGGTGAGTACCAGGCCCAGAATGGGACCAGCGCAGGGCGCCCACAGCAGGCCGGTGGCGATGCCGATCAGCAATGAGGTGCCAGCGCGTGGCTGCTGGTCGTGACCTGCAGCTGCGTTAAGACGATTGCCTGCTGCCACCAGTGGCCGGGTCAGGCGTTCTGCCAGTTGCGGCAGCAGCAGGGTCAGGGCGAACAGGGTGATGAACGCCAGCGCCAGCCAGCGACCATATTGGTTCAGACGCACCACCCAGGCCCCGCCGACCGCCGCCAGGGTAGCGACCAGAGCGAAGGTCAGGGCCATGCCGGCCAGCAATGGCAGGCCATTGCGCAGCAACGGCCGCCCGCCACGGGCAAACACAAAGGGCAGCACTGGCAGGATGCACGGGCTGAGGATGGTCAGCAGGCCGCCCAGGTAGGCGAGTGTCAGCAATAGCATGGGGTTGTCCTCAAGCCGGCGTGAAAGTCATGGCGGCGCCATTGATGCAATAACGCAGACCGGTGGGGCGCGGGCCGTCATCGAACACATGACCCAGGTGGCCGCCGCAGCGCCGGCAATGCACTGAAATGCGCAACATGCCGTAGCTGCGGTCGGTGTGTTGCCCCACGGCGTTGTCCAGCGGTTGCCAGAAACTCGGCCAGCCGGTGTGACTGTCAAACTTGGTGGCGGACGAAAACAGCGGTAACTGGCAACCGGCACAGGCAAAAGTGCCTGCGCGGTGCTCGTTATTGAGCGGGCTGCTGTAAGAGCGTTCGGTGCCTTGCTGACGCAGGATGCGGTATTGCTCGGCGGTCAGCCGTTGGCGCCACTCAGCGTCGCTATGGCTGACCTCGAAGCTGCCGATGTCGTCATCTGCGACATTCAGAACCTGACTGTCGGCCAGCCGTGGCAGCACGGCAAAGGCGGTGGCGGCGACCCCGAATGAGCCGGCGCTGAGCAGTAGTTTTCGTCTTGAGAGCATGGTGGTCTCCTGTGCGCTACGGCCAATTTTTTGATGGACTCAGGCTACGCCCCGGCGCTTCGCCAAATCCTCACGCAGAGTTAAACAATTCGTGATAACTGCACGGGCGGCGCTGTGTGAGAATGACCAGCGAATCGATACCGGAGGGGCTAGCGCAATGGAGCAGGTCAAACGCGTGCTGGTGGTGGAAGACGACGAACACATCGCCGAGCTGATCTGCCTGCACCTGCGCGATGAGCGGTTCGAGGTGGTGCACAGCGCCGATGGCGAACAGGGCCTGCGCCTGCTGGAGCAAGGCGGCTGGGACGCCTTGATCCTCGACCTGATGCTGCCTGGGGTCGATGGCCTGGAAATCTGCCGCCGCGCCCGGGCCATGACCCGCTACACGCCGATCATCATCACCAGCGCGCGCTCCAGTGAAATGCACCGCATTCTCGGCCTGGAACTGGGCGCCGACGACTATCTGGCCAAGCCGTTCTCGATGATGGAACTGGTCGCGCGGGTCAAGGCGTTGCTGCGCCGGGTCGAGGCGCTGGCGAACAACCTGCGCCTGGACAGCGGCGGCCTGGAGATCGCCGGTTTACGGATTGATCCGATTACCCGTGAAGCGACCCTGGATGCTCGAAGCCTGGACCTCACGCCACGGGAGTTCGATTTGCTGTACTTTTTCGCCCGTCAGCCGGGCAAGGTGTTCTCGCGCATGGAGCTGCTCGATGCCGTATGGGGCTACAGCCATGACGGCTATGAGCACACGGTCAATACCCACATCAACCGCCTGCGCGCCAAGATCGAAGCCGACCCCGCCAGCCCTGCGCGGATTCTCACCGTTTGGGGGCGCGGTTATAAATTCGCAGCCGCCGGTGACGCCTGATGTTTTCGCTTAGCCTGACCCGCCGCCTGGCACTGGTGTTCGCCGTGCTGCTGCTGGTGTGCAGCGGCACCTCGATCTGGCTGCAAGTGCGCTCCAGCCGCATGCATGAGCTGGAAGTGGTGCAAGGGCTGTCCCGCGACCTGGCCCGCCATATCGCCAGCGATACGCAACTGATGGACGCCAACGGCCTGATGCCCGGCGCGGTGCGCGAGCTGTTCAGCCAATTGATGCTGGTCAACCCCAGCGTTGAGGTGTACCTGCTGGACATCGACGGGCGCATCATCGGCGACGCCGCGCCCCGCGACCGTTTGCTGCGCGACCAGGTCGATCTGGCACCGATCAAGCGCTTCATCGCCGGTGAGCCGCTGCCGATCGTTGGTGATGACCCGCGCAGCCTCGATGCCCGCAAGGTGTTCAGCGTTGCGCCGCTGATGGTCGCCGGTCAGCGGGCCGGCTTTCTCTACGTGGTGCTGCTCGGTGAAGCGCATGACCGGTTTGCCGCCCGAGGTGCCACCAGCGAGGCCTTGAGCACGGCGGTGTGGGCCATCGGCCTGATCGCCGCGCTGTGCCTGCTGGCCGGTCTTGCCGCATTCGCCTGGATCACCCGGCCGTTGCGCCGCCTGACCACTGCGCTGGAACGCTTCGATATCGACGCCAGCGCCGAGCCGCCAGCCGTGCCCGAAGCGCGCCCGCGCAACGATGAAATCGGCGCTCTGGAGCGCACCTTTGCGCAGATGCAACAGCGCCTGGCCGAACAGCTGCGTGCCCTCAATCGCCAGGAACAGGAACGCCGCGAACTGGTGGCCAATATCTCCCACGACCTGCGCACCCCGCTGGCTTCACTGCATGGCTACCTGGAAGTGTTGTCGGTTAAAGGTGAACGCCTGAGCCCGCAAGAACGCCGCCGCTACCTGGGCATCGCCCTGGACCAGAGCCACAAGGTCGGCGGCCTGGCCCAGGCGTTGCTGGAACTGGTGCGTCTGGAACACGGCTTCGTCAAACCGGTGATCGAACGCTTCTCGGCAGCGGACTTGCTGCAGGACGTATTGCAGAAATTCGAACTCACTGCTGCGACCAAGGGCATCACCCTGGAGGCCAAGATGCCCCGCAGTGTGCCGGACGTGTATGCCGACCTGGGCCTGATCGAGCGGGTGCTGACCAACCTGCTCGACAACGCCCTGCGCCATACACCGCAGGGCGGCAGCGTAACCCTGCAACTGGAGCCGACCGCAGAACAACTGAACTTCATCGTTGCCGACAGCGGACCGGGAATTGCCCCAGAGCTACGCGAGGGGCTGTTTCTGCGCCCGTTTACCATCGGCGGTGCGCGGCGTGATGGCGGCCTGGGGTTGCGGATCGTCTATCAGATTCTGCAACTGCATGGCGCCGGGATCGAACTGCTGGACGTGCCGGGGCAGGGCGCGGTGTTTCGTTTCGGCTTGAGCCTGCGCGGCTAGCCGTGCGCGGCGGGTCAATGCACCCGGGTACTTACCACTTCACCGGTGGCGGCATCTTCCAGCCAGATTTCCAGCCGGCTGACGCCCACGTACTTGGAGCGGGCAATGACCTTCTGGCCCGCTTTGGCGTTGAATTTCAGGTCGGTGAACATGAAGTGCAGCGGCAGCCGGTATTCCAGCTGGATGGTGTAAGTCCCAGGTTGCAGCACGGCGCGCTGCGGAGAGTCGTTCTTGTAGTAGTAGGTGGAGAAGGGGATGTTGCCGACCTTCTTGTCGTTGATTCTGATGATGTTCAGATTCGGCCGATCATCCAGAAGGCTGCGCTGCTCGCGGGTGGCCCAGGTCTCGGTTTCGAGCACGGTGTAACGCGACTCGTCGACCGGTTTGTCACCCTCGACATTGGAGTAGTCGGGCATCTGCGCGCAGCCATGCAAAAACAGCAGCGCCAGAACTGGCAGAACGATTTTTTTCATCTTTTAGAACCTGTTATCACCCGGAAAGATTTGCACGATTGCCGTGCCAGGGTGGGGCGGCGCTGTGCAGAACCTGAGCCCTGCGTGGCATCGTCGTCGGCCTTCGACCTGCCAGGGCGAGGTTGGTTCATGCACGCCGCATCAGATGACTCAGACCACCATCACCACCTGCCGGGCCATCGCATAGCGGTTCTTGCCGTCGCTCTTGGCGTCATACAGCGCCTGGTCGGCGCGATGCATCAGGCTCAGCAGCGATTCTTGCGGTTGGTGATCGGCCAGGCCGATGCTGATCGAGAGGGACAGGCCACACACCTGAGCCGAGTTGACCGCCGCGACAATGGTGCGGGCCAGCGCCTGCGCCTGGGCGGCATCCGCGACCTGCGCGGCCACGGCAAACTCTTCGCCGCCCATGCGTGCGTAGTTATGGCCATGACTATGCTCGCGCAGGATTGCGGCCACCGCGATCAGCACCTGATCGCCCACGTCATGGCCGAAGCCGTCATTGACCTTTTTGAAGTCGTCGATATCGAGCATCAGGAAAAACAGCGGTGCGGCGCTCGTTGCGTCTGTCAGGGTCGTGCCGAGGCGGTCCATGAACGCCCGGCGGTTGGGCAGCCCGGTCAAGGTGTCCTTGTAGGCCATTTGACATCCTCCCCGGCCTGAAGACCAGAGATTCCTACGGCGCTCAGGCGCGGCATCGAGCCGCCCCCAAGTCGCTTCGGTGGGTTCCTGCTGCTGGCGCCATGACCTCTGCGCTCACTTCACAGGCTAACCGGGCGTGTCCCGCCCTTAGTACATTGATCGCCCCGACCACATCGGCGTTGCCTTCGAAACCACATCCCACGCACCTGAACAGCGCTTGCGTCTGGCGGTTGGCCGCCGACACATGGCCGCAACAAGGGCACGTGCGGCTGGTATTCTGCGGCGGCACGGCAATCAGCCAGCCGCCGCGCCACGCCAGCTTGTAGTCCAGTTGGCGGCGGAACTCGAACCAGCCCTGATCGAGGATGGCCCTGTTCAGGCCAGATTTGGCCCGAACGTTTCTTCCCGGTGCCTCTGCCGTGCCTGCCGCCGACCTGGACATATTGCGTACCTGCAAGTCCTCGATACACACCATCGCGTGGTTTTGGCTGATCGTGGTGGAGCACTTGTGCAGATAGTCGCGACGATCACTGCCTTGTCAGTCGTAACTACGGATTAACGTGTCAGTGCAGCCATTCCGATGCACCGGCTCATGGCAGTTGCGGGCCAGAACAGTCGATGATTCTGGCCCGCAGCCAAGTGTGGGCATTATGCCTGCGTTCGCGCGAAAAACCTCTGATCGCCCGGCGCAGCGCCCGGCCTGCCTGAATAGCCATTACCATGGCGGCCATTGCAGGGCGTCACACTGAGGGCAGTATTTGCCGGTCAACAGAACTTCGCGCCCTTTTTGGACACAGATAGATTGTGACCATATTATTGATCGGTCACTTAACGGTCTTTCGAGTCATCATGGAGTCAAGCTGCGCACATGAATGAAAATACCCCCCCAGCGCCTACCCGTGGCCCCCTTGATCACAGTGTCCGCGATCAGGTCATCGAGGCGGCAGGCCGCCATTTCGCGCATTACGGCTATGAGAAAACCACGGTGTCGGACCTGGCCAAGGCCATCGGTTTTTCCAAGGCCTACATCTATAAGTTTTTCGACTCAAAGCAGGCCATCGGCCAGGTGATCTGCGCCAACCGTCTGGCGCTGATCATGCAGGCCATTGAGGCTGCGACTGCCGGTGCCTCGTCTGCCTCGGAGCGCTTGAGGTGCCTGTTCCGGACGCTTTGCGAAGCGGGCAGCGACCTGTTTTTCCATGACCGCAAGCTTTACGACATTGCTGCTGTTGCATCACGTGAGCAGTGGCCGTCGGTGCTTGAACATGAAGCGCGAATTCGCGCAATTATCCAGCAGATCGTGGTTGATGGCCGCGAAGCCGGCGAATTTGAGCGCAAGACCCCGCTGGATGATGTGGTCAGCGCGATCTGTCTGGTCATGCGTCCCTACATCAACCCTGCACAACTGCAATACAACCTCGACGCTACCGGTGAAGCGACCGTGCAATTGCCGGCCATGATCTTGCGTAGCCTGGCGCCGTAAATAATAAGTGACCATTGACAATATTGGTCACTAGTAAAAGAATGTGGGTCTCGTATTGCTCTTGAGTAAGGGATCCCATGCGCCTCAAATCTCTCCTGCTTGTCGGTTGCGTGCTGCCCGTCCTGTTGACGGCGTGTGGCGATCCAGCGGTCAGCGACGATCCGCGTACCCAGCCGCCGCTGGTCCGGGCTGCAACGGTGACGCGCGCCGTTGAGACAAATCGCTCGTTCAGCGGTGTGGTGGTCGCACGTACCCAGAGTGACCTGGGTTTTCGTGTGTCAGGCAAGGTGCTGGAGCGGCTGGTCGATACCGGGCAAACGGTCAAGCGTGGTCAGCCGCTGCTGCGCCTTGATCCTGTGGATCTCCAGCTCCAGGCGCGAGCGCAGCTCGAAGCGGTCGCCTCGGCCAGCGCACTTGCCAGGCAGACGGCCCAGGACGAGGTGCGCTATCGCCGGCTGGTTGCCGCAGGCGCCGTTTCGGCATCCACTTACGACCAGAGCAAGGCGGCTGCCGACGCGGCTCGGGCACAGCTCAGTGCCGCGCAAGCCCAGGCCGATGTGGCGCGTAATGCAACCAGCTACGCGGTACTGCTGGCTGACGCTGACGGCGTGGTGGTCGAGACTCTGGCCGAACCGGGGCAGGTGGTCAGCGCCGGGCAAACGGTGGTCCGGCTGGCACGGGCCGGGCAACGTGAGGCGATTGTCTATTTGCCCGAGACGCTGCGCCCGGCCACCGGCTCGACGGCGCAGGCGTCGCTGTACGGCAGCCGTGACCCGGCGCTGCCTGCAACCCTGCGGCTGCTGTCTGCGGCGGCCGATGCCACCACCCGTACCTTCGAAGCCCGCTATGTGCTGCAGGGCGCGCTGGCCCAGGCGCCGCTCGGGGCGACCGTCACACTCGATATCGCCCAGGACTCGCCCGGCAGCGGCGCAGTGCAGGTGCCGATTGCGGCCCTTTACGATCCCGGCAGTGGTCCCGGCGTTTGGCTGATTGCCGGTGAGCCGACCAAGGTGGCCTGGCGTAACGTGCAGGTGCTGGCTGTTGGCGACGACACGGCGCGTGTCGTCGGCCAGCTCGCGGTGGGAGAGCAGGTCGTGGCGTTGGGTGCGCACCTGCTGCATGACGGTGAGTCGGTCCGGCGTGAGTCGCTCGACGCCAACCGGGTTGCCGGGAGCCAGCCATGAGCTCAGGGCGTTTCAATCTGTCTGCTTTGGCGGTGCGCGAGCGCGCGGTCACCCTGTTCGTCATCGTGCTGATTGCCGGGGCCGGAATTCTCGCGTTCTTGCAGTTGGGGCGTGCCGAGGATCCGCCCTTTACCGTAAAGCAACTGACCATCATCAGTGCCTGGCCCGGCGCGACGGCGCAGCAGATGCAGGATCTGGTGGCCGAGCCGCTGGAAAAGCGCATGCAGGAGCTCAAGTGGTACGACCGCAGTGAAACCTACACCCGTGCAGGGCTGGCGTTCACCATGGTCTCGCTACTCGACAGCACCCCTCCCGGGCAAGTCCAGGAAGAGTTTTATCAGGCGCGCAAGAAGCTGGGCGACGAGGCGCGAAATCTGCCGGCAGGTGTCATCGGTCCGATGATCAACGACGAGTTTGCTGACGTGACGTTCGCGTTGTTCGCCCTGAAAGCCAAAGGTGAGCCGCCGCGCCAGCTTGTGCGTGATGCCGAGGCGCTGCGCCAGCGGCTGTTGCACGTCCCTGGCGTGAAGAAGGTCAACATCATCGGTGAGCAGGCCGAGCGCATTTTCGTGTCGTTTTCCCATGAGCGGCTGGCCACGCTGGGTATTGCGCCGCAGGCGATCTTTGCGGCGCTCAATAACCAGAATGCGCTGACCCCCGCCGGCTCGATCGAAACCGGCGGGCCGCAGGTGATCGTGCGTCTGGAGGGGGCGTTCGACAAGCTGGAGACCATTCGCAGCACGCCAGTGGTGGTCAACGGGCGGACCTTGAAGTTGTCCGATGTGGCGACGGTTGAACGGGGTTACGAAGACCCCGCGACATTGCTGGTCCGTAACGGCGGCGAGCCGGCGTTGTTGCTCGGTATCGTGATGCGTGATGGCTGGAACGGGCTGGACCTTGGCAAGGCGCTGGACGCGGAAACGGCGCAGATCAACGCCGCTATGCCACTGGGCATGACCCTGGCCAAGGTCACTGATCAGTCGGTGAACATCAGCTCGTCGGTCAACGAGTTCATGGTCAAGTTCGTGGTCGCCTTGCTGGTGGTCATGCTGGTCTGCTTTATCAGCATGGGCTGGCGCGTTGGCGTGGTGGTCGCGGCAGCTGTGCCTTTGACCCTGGCGGTGGTGTTCGTGGTCATGGCTGCCACGGGCAAGAACTTTGACCGCATTACCCTGGGCTCGCTGATTCTGGCGCTGGGTTTGCTGGTCGACGACGCGATCATCGCCATCGAGATGATGGTCGTGAAAATGGAGGAGGGCTATGACCGTCTCAAGGCCTCGGCCTACGCCTGGAGCCATACCGCAGCGCCGATGCTGTCCGGCACGCTGGTCACCGCCATCGGCTTCATGCCCAACGGTTTTGCTCACTCCACGGCCGGTGAATACACCAGCAACATGTTCTGGATCGTGGGCATCGGTCTGATCGCGTCCTGGCTGGTCGCGGTGGCCTTCACGCCGTATCTGGGTGTCAAGCTGCTGCCGGAGATCAAACAGGTTGCCGGCGGTCATGCGGCCATCTATGACACCCGCCACTACAACCGTTTTCGTCGGCTGCTGAGCAGGGTCATCGCAGGTAAATGGTCGGTCGCGGGGGCGGTGATCGTTGCGTTCATCGTTGCGCTGCTGGGTATGGGGCTGGTGAAAAAGCAGTTCTTCCCGACCTCCGACCGCCCCGAGGTGCTGGTTGAGGTACAGATGCCGTACGGCACTTCCATCGAACAGACCCATGCCACCGCGATCAAGGTCGAGTCGTGGCTGCGCGAGCAGCAAGAGGCGCAGATCGTCACCACCTATGTCGGCCAGGGACCGCCGCGTTTCTATTTGGCGATGGCCCCGGAACTGCCTGACCCGTCCTTTGCCAAGCTTGTGGTGCTGACCGACAGCCAGGCTGCGCGTGATGCGCTCAAGCAGCGCCTGCGTGCCGCAGTGGCCGACGGTCTGGCGCCACAGGCGCGGGTGCGGGTCACGCAACTGGTGTTCGGTCCGTACTCGCCGTTCCCGGTCGCTTATCGGGTGATGGGGCCTGACCCGCAGCAACTGCGCCTGATCGCCACTCAGGTGCAGGGCGTGCTGCAGGCCAGCCCGATGATGAGAACCGTCAACAGCGACTGGGGCGCGCGGGTGCCGACCCTGCATTTCGCGCTGGATCAGGATCGCCTGCAAGCATTCGGCCTGACCTCCAGTAGCGTTGCCCAACAACTGCAGTTTCTGTTGTCCGGGGTGGCGGTCAGCGCGGTGCGCGAAGACATTCGCTCTGTGCAACTGTTGGCGCGGGCCGCCGGTGATATCCGCCTCGATCCTGCGAAGATCGCCGGTTTCGCCCTGGTCGGTGCGGCCGGCCAGCGCATTGCGCTGTCGCAGGTCGGCGAGGTCGAGGTGCGCATGGAAGAGCCCGTGCTGCGCCGCCGCGACCGCACCCCGACCATTACCGTGCGCGGCGACATTGCCGAGGGTCTGCAACCGCCGGATGTCTCGGCGCTGATCTGGAACGACCTGCAGCCGGTCATCGCGACTCTGCCGCCGGGCTACCGGATCGAAATGGCCGGTTCCATCGAAGAGTCGCTCAAGGCCAGCAAGGCCATCGCGCCGCTGCTGCCGATCATGCTCGCCCTGACCTTGCTGATCATCATTGTTCAGGTGCGCTCGATGGCGGCGATGGTCATGGTGTTTCTTACCGCGCCGCTTGGCCTGATCGGTGTGGTGCCGACCCTGCTGCTGTTTCAGCAGCCATTCGGGATCAACGCACTGGTTGGGCTGATCGCCCTCTCAGGCATCCTGATGCGCAACACCTTGATCCTGATCGGCCAGATCCATCACAACCAACAGGAAGGTCTCGACCCGTTCAATTCGGTGGTCGAGGCCACCGTGCAGCGCGCCCGACCGGTGTTGCTGACGGCGCTGGCCGCGATCCTGGCTTTTGTGCCACTGACCCAGTCGGTGTTCTGGGGCACGCTGGCCTACACCCTGATCGGCGGCACGCTGGTCGGTACGCTGATGACCCTGGTGTTTCTCCCGGCGATGTATGCGATCGCTTTCAAGATTCACTCTCCTCGCAGCAAGACTCAACTCACTACCTGAACCGGGGGCAACCTAGATGACACATTCAGCAGCGACACCCATGACCCATTCTCAGAGTGGCAAACGTATCGTGGTCACCGGCACCGGCATCGTCGGCCCGCTTGGCTGCGGGGTAGAGCGGGTCTGGCAACGGCTGCTCGACGGCCAGTCGGGTATCGACAAGCTGGCGGATGAGATTACTGCCGGCACCGGGGTCGCGGTTGGCGGTCAGGTGCCGAGCCTTGCGCAAGACCCCCTGGGCGGCTATCAGCCCGAGCAGGTGATCCCGGCCAAAGAACGCAAGAAGATGGACCGCTTTATCGAGTTCGCCCTGATCGCGGCCCATGAGGCACTGGAGCAGGCCGACTGGCACCCGGTCAGCGAAGCGCAGCAGCAACGCACCGCCACCATCATCGCCTCGGGCGTAGGCGGCTTCGGGGCCATGGCCGAGGCGGTGCGCACCACCGATGGCCGCGGGCCAAAACGGTTGTCACCGTTCACCGCGCCGTCGTTTCTCGCCAATATGGCCGCCGGGCATGTGTCTATCCGCCATGGTTTCAAAGGACCGCTGGGCGCGCCGGTCACCGCCTGTGCGGCGGGGGTGCAGGCCATCGGTGACGCGGCACGGCTGATCCGCAGCGGCGAAGCTGATATCGCGATATGTGGCGGCACCGAGGCGGCGATTGATCGGGTCACCCTCGGCTGCTTTGCTGCGGCGCGGGCGTTGTCTACCGCGCCTGCCGAAGATGCCCGGCGCGCATCACGGCCGTTCGACCAGGCGCGTGACGGTTTCGTCATGGCCGAGGGCGCGGGGTTGCTGGTCATCGAGTCGCTGGAACATGCCCTGGCCCGTGGTGCTACGCCCTTGGCCGAGCTGGTGGGTTACGGCACCAGCGCTGACGCCTGGCATCTGACCGCCGGCCCTGAAGATGGCAGCGGGGCGCGGCGCGCCATGCAGCAAGCGCTGCAACAGGCCGGGGTGAGCGTCGACGAGGTGCAGCACATCAATGCCCATGCGACCTCGACACCGGTCGGCGACAAGGGCGAACTGGCGGCGATTCGGGCGCTGTTCGGCACCGATTCCAAGGTGGCGATCAGTTCCACCAAGTCCGCCACCGGCCACTTGCTGGGCGCTGCCGGCGGTATCGAGGCGATCTTCACGGTGCTGGCGTTGCGTGACCAGATCGTCCCGCCGACCCTTAACCTCGACCACCCTGATGACGCCGCCACCGGCCTTGATGTGGTCGCCTGTCACGCCCGGCCGATGGCGTTGACCCATGCATTGTCAAATGGCTTTGGCTTTGGCGGGGTCAATGCCAGTGTGCTGTTTCGCCATTGGCAGGCTCAGTCATGAAAACGCAAAGCGAGGTTGCGGCGGTGCAGCACGGGCCTGCGCTAAACGGTAAAGTCGTGGCCTTGCTGGCCGGCTTGTCGGCCATCAGCGTGCTGTCGACCAATATCATCCTCCCGGCCTTTGCGCAGATTGGCCAGGAGCTGGGCGTCTCTGCACGAGAGCTGGGCCTGACCTTGTCGAGCTTCTTCATCACCTTTGCGCTGGCGCAGTTGCTGGTCGGGCCACTGGCCGATCGGTTTGGCCGCCTGCCTCTGGTGCTCGGTGGTCTGGCGTTGTTTGTGGTCGGCACGCTGGTTGCCGGCCTGGCCGGCTCGTTTGACGTGCTGATTGCCGGGCGGGTGATTCAGGCCCTCGGAGCGTGTGCCGCTGCAGTGCTGGCGCGAGCCATCGCCCGCGACCTGTTCGAGGGCGAGACCCTGGCTCGGGCGTTGTCGCTGACCATGATCGCCACCGCGACCGCTCCCGGTTTTTCGCCGTTGCTCGGCAGCCTGCTGAGCAACACGCTGGGCTGGCGGACGATCTTTATCATGGTCGGCATCGCCGCGCTGATCATCGCGCTCAGCTATGCACGCGGTCTTGGCGAAACACTGCCGGTGCAGCGCCGTGTGGCGTTGCCAGCGGCCCAGGTGCTGGGCGCCTACGGCGGGTTGCTTGGTAACCCTGCGTTTATCTTGCCGGCGGCCGCGATGAGCCTGTTGATGAGCGGCCTGTTCGCCAGCTTCGGCGCCTCCCCGGCAATTTTGATGGACGGCATGGGCTTGTCCTCGCTACAGACCGGGTTGTATTTCGCGGCCACGGTATTTGTCGTCTTCGCCGCCGGCCTGGCTGCGCCACGGCTGGCCGGGCGCTTTGGCAGCCGCACCATTACCGCCTCGGGGCTGGCCACAGCGTTATTGGCCGGATGCCTGCTGTGGCTTGGCCCGAGGGATCCGGGGCTGGGCTGGTATTCACTGTCGATGGTGATCTTCCTGTGGGGCATGGGCCTGGCCAATCCACTGGGCACCGCGCTTACCCTGAGCCCGTTTGGCAAACAGGCTGGCCTGGCTTCTGCACTGCTGGGCTTTCTGACCATGACGGCGGCGGCCTTTACGACCTGGCTGGGGTCGGTGCTGGAATTTGCCCCGGTGGTTACTTTGGGGGCGATCCAGGCCACTGCTTGCCTGATCGCGCTGTTGTTGTTCGGCTTGAACAGGCGCTGTGTCGAGCCGTGATCGTCACGTGACGCGGGGAGTGAAAGATTTGTTTTGTGAAATACTTTGAAACAACTGTGACGCTACTGTGGTCAATAGCGCATAGCCATTACTAGCCAGCCCTGCATGAAAACACCCAGACCCGCTGATCGTCTGCCGCACCTCAATCAACTGCGTAACCTGAAAATGGCCCGCTCTGCCCATGCCTTCGTGCGGGGCAGCACCGTGCATTTTTACGAGTGGCTGCATAGCCAGCCGGGGCGGCGTCTGCCCAGCGGCCCGGCGGTATGGATCTGCGGGGATTGCCATGCCGGTAATCTGGGGCCGACTGGTGATCTGAAGGGTGGCATCGATGTGCATATCCGCGACCTGGACCAGGCCGTGGTCGGCAACCCTGTGCATGACCTGGTGCGTCTGGCACTGTCGCTTGCCACCGCCGCACGTGGCTCCGACCTGCCGGGGGTGACCACCGCGCGGATGCTCGAAGAAATGGTCCGTGGCTACGAACTGGCCTTTGAAACCAGCCTGGAGCGCGAGCCGCCACGCCCGGCGCAGGTCAAGGCCGGTATGCGCAGCGCCGTGCAGCGTACCTGGAAGCATCTGGCCAAAGAGCGCATCGAGGGCGCGCGCTTGACCCTGCCATTGGGCAAGCATTTCTGGAAACTCAGCAAAGCCGAGCGTCAAGCCATTGAGCTGCTGTGCGTGACCCCTGAAATCCACGCCTTGGTCACCTCACTTAAAGGCCGCAGCCATGCCAGTGAAGTTGAACTGCTCGACTGCGCCTATTGGGTCAAGGGTTGCAGCTCGTTGGGGCTGCGCCGTTATGCGGTGCTGCTGAGTGTGGACGACGGTGATGGCGTGGACTATTGCCTGCTGGACATCAAGCAAGCCGTAGCGGCCGCTGCGCCGCGTGCCGCCCGGGTCGGGATGCCGCGTGATAACGGCAAACGGGTGGTCGAGGGTGCCCGGCAGTTATCACCGGGGCTGGGTAACCGGATGCTGGCGGTGCGGTTGCTGGAGCATTCGTTTTTCATCCGTGAACTGCTGCCCCAAGACCTCAAACTGGAACTGGATCAACTTGATTCGCGCCAGGCCATGGAGGCGGCCGGTTACCTGGCGCGGGTGGTCGGCCAGGCGCATGCCCGGCAGATGGACCTCGCCACCCGGCTGGAGTGGATGGACGTGCTGCAAAGCAACCGTACCCGCAGCCTGGATGCGCCGTCATGGTTATGGAGCAGCGTGGTGCAACTGGTCGGCGCGCATGAAATGGGCTATCTGGCGCATTGTCGGCGTTATGCTTTGGAGCATGACTAAGGCGCTCAAGCCGCGTTCGCCTCATGCTGCGCCGCCGCAGCGGATCTGGAGCGCCAGGCCAGAACCAGCACCATCAGCAGCCCCAGCGCGGCCATCACCGCACCGGCCAGGGAAATCGCCGGATAACCCAGCCCGGCATTGATCACTGCACCCCCCAACGCGGCGCCGATGGCATTGCCGAGGTTGAACGCGCCGATGTTTACGGCCGAGGCAAGGTTCGGCGCGTCTTTGGCAGCTTCCATCACGCGCATCTGCAACGGTGGCACCAGCGCAAAGCTGGCGGCGCCCCAGATCAGAATGGCGACCGCCGCCGGCAGCGGCCAGCGCATCAACACGGTGAAGGCCAGCAAGATGGCGATCAGCACACTCAGTGACACGATCAGCGTGCGGTCTACTGAGCGGTCAGCAGCCTTGCCGCCCCAGATATTGCCCAGCGTCAGACCCACCCCGAACAGCACCAGCATGGCCGTGATAAAGGTGGTCGAGGCCTGGGTTTCGCTGTGCAGGATCGGCGCGATGTAGGTGAACACGGTGAACATCGCCCCCGAACCGATGACGGTCAGGGCCAGTGCGGCCAGCACCGGCGCGCGGCCCAGCACGCGGATCTCGGCCAGCACGCCGTCACTTTTGGCCAGCGGCAGATCCGGCAGGGCGAACCACAGCGCCGCCATCGCCAGCACACCGAGGCCGGCAATGCCCCAGAACGCGGTGCGCCAGCCGAGCAATTCACCAAACCAACTGGCCAGCGGCACGCCGCCAATGGTCGCCAGGGTCAGGCCCATGAACATCGCAGCAACCGCCCCGGCACGTTTGTCTGGCGGCACCACACTGGCCGCGACAATCGAGCCAACGCCGAAGAACGCGCCGTGGTTCAGGGAGGTCACCACCCGGGCGATGAGCAGGCTCTGGTAGTCGCTGGCCAGCGCCGACATCAGGTTGCCCAAGGTGAAGATCGCCATCAGGCCGATCAACAGGTAGCGACGCGGGATCCTGCCGGTGGTCAGGGTCATCAGCGGCGCGCCGATCAGCACGCCGAGCGCGTAGGCACTGACCAGCAGGCCGGCGGCCGGAATCGACACACCCAGGTCGGTCGCGATGCCAGGCAACATGCCCATGGGGGCGAACTCGGTGACGCCGATGCCAAAGGCACCCATGGCGAGGGCGATAAGAGGGGGATTGATACGCATGAGAAGGCTCCTGGATCTGTGCGCTAAATGCTACGATCCACCTTCAAAGTGCGCTAGAGCGCTTTGAGTTCAAACACCTTTGCGTGAGGGGCACAAATGGACGTCAATGGCCGGTCCGGTGAAATGCAGGTGTTCGCCACCGTGGCACAAGAAGGCAGCCTGTCGGCAGCCGCACGCACCCTGGGGCTGACGCCCTCAGCGGTGAGCCGCATTATTGCCCGTACCGAGCAGCGCATCGGCACCCGCTTGCTGTTGCGCACCACCCGGGCGATGACCCTGACCTGCGAAGGCGAAGCCTACCTGCGCGGTGCCCGGCGGATTCTGGCCGATATGTCCGAGGTCGAAGAAGCGATCGCCGCCCAGGGCGTACCGAAGGGCCGCTTGCGGGTCAGCGCCGCCCTGGGGCACGGCCGGTTGGCCATCGTGCCGCTGGTGGCAGCGTTCAGTGCGCGCTATCCACAGATCGTCGTCGACCTGACTCTGGGCGATGAAGTGGTCGATATCCTCGCCGGTGAGGCGGATGTGGCGATACGTTTCGGCAACTTGCCCGACAGCCCGCTGACCGCTCGAAGAATTGGCGAAACCGGTCAGGTGGTGGTCGCATCCCCCGATTACCTGCAACGCCACGGCACCCCGACAGCACCGGAAAATTTACTGCAACACAACTGCCTGCGCTTCAACTTTCGCCGGGCCGAACCCGATTGGCCATTTGTGCGTGACGGGCAGCCGTTTGCCCTGAAGATCACCGGCAACATTGAATGCAGCAGTGGTGAGGCGCTGGCGCAACTGGCCAGAGTCGGTGCCGGCATTGCCCGGATCGGCACCTTCAGCGTGGCTGAAGACCTCAAGCGCGGTGAACTGGTGCCATTGCTCGATGCCTACAACCCCGGCGACGTCGAGCCGATTCATGCCGTGTTCGTCGGCGGTCAGGCGATGCCGGCGCGGGTTCGGGTATTTGTCGACTTTTTGCTGGAGCAGCATCAGTTGGATGCTTGATCAGGGCAGGGCCTTCAGTCTGGCGCAGACACCGGCGTCAGCACATCGGCTTGAGCCTCAGCCGCCAGTTTCAAGCGATCAGCCTTGCTGACGTAAGTGCATTTCTTTTTCGGTGCCAGCTTGGCACTGGCCTTTTTGGCATGGGCCTTCAACAGCTGCTTGATCTTTTTCTGGCGATTCATGGTTGCTACTCGGCGTGGGCAGGCCGGCATGATATCAGGTGCGCGGCAGGGCAAAATCCGCAGGTGCAAAACTCTCGCCGGTGTCCATGCGCACATTGCGCAGGCTCGCGGTCTGCGCGTACGCGTCGCGCAACTGTTCTACCGCATAGCCAATCAACAGCGTCCGCCGCCGGGCACCGTTGTGGTTCAGGCTGCCCGCGTGGACCAGGTCGACATCGAACACCAGCATGTCCCCCGCCGAGCCGCTCAACTGTATGGCGCCTGACTCATCGGTGAAATCGAACGGCGGCGCCTGCGGTACGGGTCGATGGCTGGCAGGCACAATGCGGGTGGCGCCGTTGTCCGGGCCATAGTCATCCAGATAGGCCAGCACGCTCACTGTATCCCCCGGCCGCTGCGCTGAAAGGTCGCGGTGCAAGCGCTGATGACCGCCCCCGGCAACCGGCTCGCGACCCTCGACCTGAGTCAGAAAGAACCGTTCGCCAAGCAACTCGCCCACCACCGCCAGCAACTGTGGCAACCGGCACAGCGCCTGGACTTGCGCATCGTCATCGAGCATCGAATGCCGCCAGTCAGCGCCGCGTGGCACAGGCCACAGGTCTGAAGGGCGCAAGCCACTGTCGAAGGTGTGACGCAACTGCGCCAGCCATTGGCCGGGGATGGCCTGGCGCAGCAGGGCGTAGCCGTTGTGGTGAAGCTGGGTGCGGTAGGGCATGGCTTTCCTTATAGCGCTTTTGCGTCCTGCGGACCGGTTGGCTCATGGTAGTGCTCAGACAGATAAACGGCGACCTCAACGTGCTGGCGGTGCTGCATTACCAACCGTGGCGCGGCAGGGCGCGTAGGCTAGCGCGCGCTGTCGATGATCTGCCCGCCATCGGGCGTCAGGCTGTAGCCGGTGAGGTACTGGGCATCCTTGCTGGCCAGAAACAGCACCACCGGTGCGATGTCGTGTTCCGGTGAGCCATAGCGGCCCAGTACATTGCTGGGTGGTGGTACCACGGCATCGCCCCAGGTTTCAGCCACTGGCAGCACGTTGTTGACGGTAATCGCGTCGGCCCCCCACTCACGCGCCGCCGAGCGGGTCAGGGCGCGCACCGCTTCCTTGGCCATGTTGTACGGCGCATAGCCCGGCAGGCCGACCACCCCGGCCAGTGAGGCAAAGTTGATGACCCGACCTGCGCCACTGGCTTTGAGCCAGGGATAGCAAGCCTGCATGGTGCGCAGGTAAGCCACCGGTCCCAGCTCGAAATTGCGTTGCAGTTGCTCCGCTGACAGCTCAAGCACCGAAGCAGACACCTGCGCCGGGTCGAAAGCGTTGTTGACCAGAATATCAATCTGCCCGTAGATACTGACCACTTGCGCGATCGCTGCAGTGATCTGTTCTGGCTCTGCCAGGTCGCACACCACGCCGTGCGCCTTGCCGCCTGCGGCCTGAATCTGCGCGACCACCTGCTGCACATTTTCCGCTGTGCGTGATAGCACCGCGACGCGGGCACCTTCGGCGGCAAACAACAGGGCTGTGGCCCGACCAATACCGCGACCGGCACCGGTAACAATCGCTACTTTTCCGTCAAGACGTGACATGGCAAGTTCTCCGTTCAGTGTGAAGGCTGGGAATAGGCCGCTGTGGCCGGCAGGTAAGGCGAGGGGATTTCGCGTGCGCTGTTCTGGGTGGTAAAGGAAACCGCCAGCAGTACCAGGCCGATCAACGCCGGCAGCGCACCCCGAGGATTGCGCACGCCGAAGTAAGCCTGCGCCGATAACAGCAGGTGGTAGAGCACCCCGGCATACGCCAGATCACTCAGCGCCACACTGACGCGCGACAGAATCGCAATCACCGCCAGCAACTTCACGGCGGTGAGAACGTTCATCAGATGGTCCGGGTAGCCAAGCTCCACCAGCCCCTGGCGCGCCCAGTCGCGGCGCACGACATACAGAGTGGCCGAAAGCAGATACAGCAGTGCCAGCAACAACGTACTGAGCCAATACAGAGACAGTTCAAACATGGTGTTCCTCGCGGTATTCAACAGAGTCTTTAATCAACAATGTCGGCTAAGATGAATATCCACAAGTAGGATGAAATAGTGATGCCTAGTATGGAAAACCAGACTATTGAGGCCCCGGCCATCAACATGCACGAAGAAATGCGCCGCGCCTTTGCGCTGCTTTCCGGCAAGTGGAAACTGGAAATCATGTGGCTGTTGAACGAGCGTATTTATCGTTTTGGCGAATTGCGCAAGGCCATTGGCGGCATCACCCAGCACATGCTGACTGCGCAACTTCGCGAGCTGGAAAACGACGGATTGATCACCCGCACGGTGTATGCCGAAGTCCCGCCACGGGTGGAGTACGCGATGACCGACAAAGCGCGGGCATTGGGGCCGACCATGGAGGCTTTGACCATCTGGTGGCAGACCTACGGCAATAGTGTGCCGGCCAAGGTCAGCCCGCGGGGGCGTAAGCCGGGTAGAGCCTAGAAGCGCCAGCCCCGGCGATGGTTTGTCCTCACTTGGCTCTGGCTTGCAACGCCTTGACCACGGCCTCACCCAGCGCCGTCGCCGAAGCCGGATTCTGGCCGGTAATCAGTCGCCCATCGACCACCACCCGGTTTTCAAACAGCGGTGCTTTGCTCACCCGGCAGCGACGGGCTGTTCCTGTACTTCTCGAAAACGGCCAGAAACCAGCCTAAGCTGCGCGTGTTTATCGATCTGTGTAACCTTAGTTTCAAGGTCTGATTGAAGGGCTGGCGAGCCCTAGCCTTGGACCCAGCGCAGCACACGCCGCCACAAGCTCCGGGATCTGCGCTCAGGCATCTCCACCAGCACCCCCGGCATGTCCTTCCAGCGCACCCAGCTTTCATTACGCCAGTGCAGCAACTGCAACGAATTGCCCAGCCAGTCCAGGCTGTTCACGCTCGGCAACTCGATGAACCGGTCATGACGCCGGTGCAGTTCCGGTAGCACTTCGTGGGTCAGCCAACGGCGCAGGGTGCGGTTTTCCGGCACGTAGTGGTGGACCAGCAGGGCGAAGACGCCGGACTCGCTGACCAGCGTGCAGCGTTCGAAGTCGCCGAAGGTTTCCAGCCAGGCCGTGCGGCGCTGGTCGGGGTCGAGTTTCAGCGTGGAGCGTTCGTCGAGGCGCCAGCCCATCAGGCGGGCAAGATCGCTCAGGCAGAACCACGCCTGACCGTCGCTCAGGGTGGTGCGCAACTGGCGGTGGTGACGGATGAAGGGAATGGCTTCGAAGTGTTCGGTACAGGGATTGTTTGGGTTAATAGCAGTCATAAGCGTTTCCTCGGGGAGTGAAACTGCCACGGACCGTCGCCAAACGATAAGGGTGGCAGTTGTACGCGGGTTGGCGAACCAGGTCACACCCCAACCCCGGCAGACCAGAAGGTCTCCCACGTACAACAGCCATAACGGACTAACGGGCAGGATGATACCTGCAACGTTATGGGGAAGTCGCTGGGGGTTAGAAATTCAGGTCGCCAAACCCGACTCACTGATTTTGCAGTGAGCGCTGCGCAGATTAGCCGGGCTGGAAACAGTGCAACAGGTGATGGCCACCGACGCTGCCTACGAGTATGTAGCCCGTTTCTCAATCAACGTTCAGCAGTACGCTGGTCAGGATGTCAGTCTTTCTTCTCATGCTTGTACTCGTTCAGCCATTTCAAGGAGAGATACACATGTTCAAGGAATTTTTCATTCGTCTGGGCGAGCAGGAAATGTGCACTGGAATCGTGATCGAGGCTGATGATCAGGTGCATTGGTCTAGTGGCTCTGGACACCTCAGTAGCTGAAATCACTATTCAAGAGGAGTCCCCATGAGCAAAAAGAGCAGAGCTTTCGATGCCGGCTTCAAGCTGGAAGTAGCCAGGATGGTCAAAGATCAAGGCATGAGTGTCAGTCAGGTTTGTCGTGAACGGAAGGTGGGTGCAACCGCCGTGCGGCGCTGGGTCCAGCAATACGGAACTGAGCATTCAGGCAGTGCCGGGACGGCTAAGTCGCTCACCGCCGAACGCAAACGCATCCGCGAGCTTGAACAGCAAGTACGCGAGCTGAAAATGGATAACGACACCCTGAAGAAGGCTACGGCGTTCTTTGCTCGAGAATTGAAATGATCAATCAAAAGACGCCACTCTTTGCCTCGCCCAACGTATGAAAAAACTAATCGCCATCGCCACAATACTCATCGGCGCCCACCTGTTTATCGGCTACTACAACACCCTCTGGGCCGAAGATAACCATCGGGTATTTTTCATCAAGCACCGACCTACCTGGCAAACCGAGTTCATCAACCTGTACGCCAGTGATGCGGATGATAAGCCGCTGGATAAGCTGAGCGCCCTCGAACGCAATGTGGTCAGGGATTATTGCTTCTACCGGCTTGGCATCGAAACCTGGCTGGAGGACCAAGCACAGTTGGACGCCTGCAAGCAGCGTTAGTCTCGATACTGTTTGGTTAGACGCCGCCAGGCTCTGGGGGAACGAGCGGGCGGCGATCTGTCTCGTTCGTGAAGAGGTCTATAAAGTCAACGCCCCTTTTAAACCAACAACGCCGTCAACGCCCCGACCAACGCCGGCGGCATCACCAGCACGCCCAGCTTCAGAAACCCCCACGCCCCGACATGCTCGCCCTCGCGGCGAATCGCTGCCAGCCACAACAAGGTCGCCAGTGACCCGGTGATCGACAGGTTCGGCCCCAGGTCGATGCCGATCAACAGCGCCGCGGTCGTGCTGCCGGGCAGTTCGGCCATCTGGCCCATGGAGCCTGCGATCAAGCCGGCCGGCAGGTTGTTCATCAGATTGCCGGCCAGTGCCGCAGCGATGCCAGCCACCCAACCAGCATGCGCTTCGCCGTGTTGCGCCAGCGCCGCAAGGCTGTCGGCCAGGTGCCGGGTCAGGCCGGTGTGCGCCACCGCTTCGACCAGCATGAACAGCCCGGCCACCAGTGGCAGCACGCCCCAGGCCACGCCCTTGAGCACCGGCAGCGGGCTGCGCCGCTGACGCAGGTGGATCAGCCCGGCGGTGGCCAGACCCGCGCAAAAGGTCGGCAGGCCCAGTGGCCGGTCCAGCGCCGAGGCACTGAGCAGCACGATGCCGGTCAGGACCAGGCCGAACGCACACAGGCGCGCGCCGCCAGGCAGCGGCTGCAGGTCGATGCAGGTGGCCAGCGGCTGGCGAATCTGTTTGCGTTGGGCCAGGCGCAGCATCAGGTAAGTCAGGCCAATGGCGGCCAGTGACGGCAAGCTGAATTGCCGAAGCCAGTCGAGCAGTGGCGGCATCTGGCTGCCAAACACTACCAGGTTGGCCGGGTTGGAAATCGGCAGTACGAAGCTGGCCGCGTTGGCGATAAACGCGCAAATGAACAGATAAGGCAGCGGCTCGGCCTTGGCGGCGCGGCAGGCGGCGTACACCGCCGGGGTCAGGACCACGGCGGTGGCATCGTTGGACAGAAACACCGTAACCAGCGTGCCAACCAGAAACACCAGGTTGAACAGCCGCTGGCCAGAGCCTTTGGCGTGCTGTACCGCATACATCGCCAGCCAGTCGAACAGCCCCTGCTGGCGGGCCAGTTCCGCCAGGACCATCATGCCGATCAGAAACAGATACACATCGCCGCCTTCGGCCACGGCTTTGAGCGCGGCAGGCAGCGGCAGCCAGCCGAGCAGAATCAACAGCACCGCGCCGCCGAGCGCCCAGACAAATTCCGGCACCCGCCAGGGGCGCAGGATCACTGCGGCGGTTGCGAGGGCGGCAACGGTCCAGATCCCCGTCGTCGGGTCTAATGCAGGCATGGCAGGTACTCAGAGGGTGGCGGCAGGCTGGGCCGCGGCGCTGTTGGAAGTGCGCGTGGAGGTTTCCGGCACGGTCAGCCACAGCAGCACAAAGGCTACCCCGGCAATCGCCGCCAGGGTCAGGAACGCGGCATTGTAGCCTGCCGCCTGGACCACCAGGCCGGCCAGGCCAGGGCTGAGTGCCGCGCCCAGGCCGAATGCCGCTGACAAGGCGCCCAGGCTGACGTTGAAACGCCCGGTGCCTTGGGTCAGGTCTTTGACCACCACCGGAAACAACGCGCCAAACAGCCCGGCACCGATGCCATCGAGCAACTGCACCGCCAGCAGCCAGAATGGTTCATCAGAGACCACGTACAGCGCACCGCGCAGCGGCAGAATCAAAAAACCGGCCATCAGCAGTGGCTTGCGCCCCCACTGGTCGGCACGGGCACCGGCCAGCAGCGCCATGGGCACCATGACCAGTTGTGCGGCGACGATGCACGCTGAGGTCAGTGGGGTGGCCAGTTGCAGATTGACCTGCGCCAGCTTCTGGCTGACCAGTGGCAGCATCGCCGCATTGGCCAGGTGAAACAGTGCGCAACACACCGCGAACCACAGCAGCGGCCGGTTGCTGAGCAAGATCCGCAGCCCGGACGGCTGGCCGTGACTGCCCGCCGACTCCGGGGTGAAGCCCCGCGCGAGATCATGGTCAATGGCCTTGGCCGATACCAGGCTGACCGCGACAATGCTGCCCAGCGTCATCACCGCCATCAGGTAAAACACCGCCACCGGGCCGAACAGCCAGGCAAAGCCGCCGGCCAGCAGCGCGGCACAGGCATTACCGGCATGGTTGAAGGTCTCGTTGCGCCCGGTACGGCGGGTAAAGGCCCGCGGGCCGGTGATGCCCAAGGTGATCGCCGCGATGGCCGGGGCGAACACCGAGCCGGCGATGGCGCTGACAGCCTGGGTCAGCGCCACCAGGCCGAACGATGTCAGCCACGGCAGCAGCAGGCAACTGCCGGTCACCAGCAGCGCGGCAAGCACCACCACGGCACGCTTGGCCGTGGTGCGGTCGATCAACGCGCCCGCCGGTGCCTGGGTCAGCAGCGCTGCCACTGCGGCAACGGTCATCACCAGACCGATACTGGCTGGCTCCCAGTTGTGCACGGCCAGCAGGTAAATCGCCAGATACGGCCCCAATCCGTCGCGCACGTCGGCGAGAAAGAAGTTCAGCCCATCCAGCGACAGCTCATTGCGACGGTTCTTGGTCTGGTCGTTCAAGTGGATGATCTCGGCAGGTCAGCGGAGCAGTGAAACATCTTGATACGCTGACTGTGGCCAATGGCTTTAGTTCGTAGGGGCAGAGGTTGAGGCGAGAGGGAGGTAACATTTTTTGGCGCGGCCGGCTCCAGCTGCACACAAGAGCCGGCTGCTTCAATCACGGACCATTGAAGCGCTGTCCGTGTATTGCTCGGTGCGAGCCGGTCGTATCGGCTCAGTTCAAAACAGTGATGCTACCCAGTACCACGGCAGCAATGAACATGACAATGCAGGTGCCGATGCTCCACAAAATCGATGCCCGCTGGTTGTCCCCATAGTCCAGGTCAAGCAGACCACACAGCAGGTAGGTGGATGCCACCAATGGGCTGAGCAGATGTACCGGCTGGCCTATAAGGCTTGCGATGGCCATTTCCTGGGCGTCGATACCGTAGTGGCTGGCCGTCTCGGCAAGAATGGGCAGCACGCCGAAGTAAAAGGCGTCATTGGTCAATACATAGGTAAACGGCATACTGATTAAGGCAGTAAACACGGACATGAAGTGTCCGGCAGACTGTGGAATTACATGAATCAGGCTCTCGGAAATGGCTTTTACCATGCCGGTGCCAGACATGATGCCGACGAAGATACCTGCTGCAAAAATCAGCAGGGTGACGGCCAGTACATTGTCGGCATGTTTGCCGAGTACGACTTTCTGCTCCTTGATACTCGGATAATTTACCAGCAGCCCAAGCCCCAGCGCGATCATGAACAACAGGGCCAGAGGCATGACATTGAGCATCATCAGGGCAATCAGACCGATGGTCAGAGCTGCATTGAACAGAAATTTCCAGTTGCCTGGATGAAACTCAGTCAGTTGCTCCAGGATCTCGTCATGACGTATGTCGATAACGCCCAGGCGGCGACGTTCCCGGCGACCCAGATAAAAAGCCGCCAGCATTACCCAGGCCAGACCGGCCAGCATGACTGGCAGCATCTTGATGAACAGCTCGGTGATGTCTACGTGCATGGCGCTGGCCGCACGAGAGAATGGTCCAGCCCATGGCAGGATGTTCATGACCCCGATGGTGAGCAACAGGACGGTTGCCATGACCTGAAGGCTGATTCCGGTGCGGCGGTAAAGGGGCAGCAGGGCCGCTGTGGTGATGATATAGGTCGTCGCGCCGTCGCCGTCCAGACCGACGCAGATACCCAGGACCGCAGTCCCCATGACGATCTTCTGCGGGTCGCCCTTGACCAGTCTCAGGATCAGCTTGATAAGCGGATTGAACAGGCCGGCGTCAGTCATCATGCAGAAGTACAGGATGGCGAAGGTCAGCATGATTCCGGTAGGGGCAAGCATCTTTACCCCATCGAACATCATTGGCCCCAACTGCGTGGCAAAGCCGCCCAGGCAGGCGAAAGCGATGGGGACCAGGATCAGCGCAACCAGTGGCGATAGCCGCTTGCTCATGATCAGGTACATGAAGCAAGCAATCATTGAGTAGCTCAGAAACGTAAGCATGCGTCCCTCTTTTTTATCTGTCTTGTTCGGGTGATGTGGAAAGCAACCGGTTTTTCAGGGGCGAAAGGGGGCCATGTGCGCGGGCGCACTAGCGATTGTCCAAACTAACGAGTGGTATGCGAGAACATCGGTCTGCCCGAATGCTCCATCTGTGCCTTGAGAATATGGCCGGTCGAGGAGTCGGTGATGAACAGGCTGCGGTTGCCTTCACCACCGAAAGCCAAGTTGGTCAGGGTCCGGCCTTGCGTGCATGAGCGAATCCGGTAAAGCGGTATCGCATGACGATCAAAGACCCAGACACAGGCATTGCCTGCATCGCAGACATACAGGTTGCCGTCTTCGTCCAGCGCCATGCCATCGGCGCCGCTGACACCACCTGCCATGGCCGTGAAAACGCCCACTTTGGTGGTGCCCCCGTCGGGCTGGAGCGGCAAACGCCAGACCGCGTTGCCGCGGGTCATCGCTACCAGTAGGGCTTGCTCATGCAGGTCCATGACCAGCCCGTTCGGGCTAGGACCGTTGTCGAGCAGGCAGTCCAGGCGATGGTTTTCCAGGTCATAGCGAAACACCCGGCCGCTTGGATCGTGCATGCCGGTCTGGCCCTGATCGGTGAAATACAGCAGCCCTTGCTGGTCGAAGAACAGATCATTGACGCCCTTGAAGCCTTCGCTGCGGCGATGGGTAAGAAAAGGCTCGATATGTTTGCTGACCGGGTCCAGCAGCATGATGCCGCGCTTGTAATCGGCAATAAAAATTCGCCCGTCACGATGGATTTTCAGCCCGTTGGGCCAGCCGTCGTACTCGACTACCAGTTCCCATTCGCCGCCGGGGGATATGCGAAAAATCCTGCCGTAAGGAATGTCGGTGACATAGAGATTGCCATGGGTATCGAACGATGGCCCTTCCAGAAAACTGGCTACAGGCTGGCCTGGCTTGTTGGCCCGTACCCAGTCGGAGTCACCGTCTTTCCAGAACTCTTTTGGCAGTTGGCTGAAGATTTCCGTTGCCCGGTCTTGGGGAGGGGAATACAGGCTCATGGCGGTTCTCCGGGGATGGTCAGGGCGCTGCGTTGTCATGCACGGCAAGGCTCTGTGCAAACGTCAGTTCAAGGCGCTCTGGGATTATTATTGTCCAGAATTTTTGTTCTGTCTGATAGAACTGTATTTTTCTTGGTGAAACACTTTCGATCTGTTTTTTCTTTCTGTCAAGTCCGCCCTGACCATTGCAAACGAACAAAATAAATCGCTTTTACCTAGAGAAAATAGATTTTTTCCATAATTTTTTGAAAAATTCCGGTTGTCGGTTTTCAGGTTGACAGGGGTTGAATTTAGATGAAATATTTAAAAACAGAACTCAATTCTGCCTGATAGAACAAACATAACAATCTTTCAGCATCGGCTGCCGTATTGCATGAATGTTCAGACAGGCTCTCCAACTGCCAAGGAGAACCACCGTGACAAACGCGACGGATATCGACATTTTGATCAGTGAAGTAGGCCCGCGCGACGGCCTGCAGAGCGTGGCTGCAACCATGCCTACTGAACTCAAACTCCAGTGGGTGACCGCCTTGGCGCAGTCAGGTCTGCGCGAGATTGAAGTGGGTTCGTTTGTCTCGCCCCGACTGCTGCCGCAGATGGCTGACTGTGCCCGGGTGGTAGCCCATGCCCTGACCCTGCCCGGGCTATTCGTGACGGCACTGGTACCGAACCTCAAAGGGGCCGAGGCCGCTTTCAACTCGGGAGTGCACAAGATCACCATGCCGATTTCGGTCAGTGAGCCGCACTCGATTTCTAACATCCGCAAGACTCATGAGCAGGTTTATGAAGAGGTGCGAGCGGTAGTAACGCTGCGCAATGAGCGGTTTCCTGGCATTGAGATCGAAGCAGGGCTGTCCACCGTATTCGGTTGCACCCTGCAAGGCGTGGTAACCGACGACGACAGTATTCGAATGGCCGTGAAAATGGCCGAACTGGGAGTCAATGAGGTGGGGTTGGCCGACACTGTCGGCTATGCCAATCCGACCCAGGTACGGCGTGTCTTTACCCGTTTGAAACGCGAACTTGGCGCCTTGGCGGGCAGTGCTCATTTTCATAACACCCGTGGTCAGGGCCTGGCTAATGTCGTCGCTGCGCTCGAAGCTGGCGTAACGACCTTTGATGCATCACAAGGCGGCCTGGGCGGCTGTCCTTATGCCCCCGGTGCTTCCGGCAATATCGTGACCGAAGATCTGGTGTATCTGCTGGAGTCCATGGGACTGCGTACCGGCGTTGATATCGACCGGCTGGTGGCTGCCCGTCAATGGCTTGAGCAGGGCTTGCCTGGCGAAGCCCTCTACGGATTCATTCCGGATGCGGGTGTGGGCAAGAATTTCACCTACGCGGGGGCCGCGCAATGAGTCAGCCAGCAGAAAAGAATCTGCCGCTTGCCGGTATCCGCGTTGTCGAATTCGTGCATATGGTGATGGGGCCAACCTGCGGCCTGCTGCTGGCCGATCTGGGCGCCGAGGTCATCAAGGTCGAGCCGGTTCCCGAAGGGGATAACACCCGGCGCCTGATGGGCTCGGGGGCAGGCTATTGGTTGACCTATAACCGCAACAAGAAAAGCTTTGCGGTGGATATCAAGTCCGAGCAAGGCATGGCTGCACTGAAGAAGCTGCTGGCTACTGCCGATGTGGTCACCGAGAACTTTCGTCCCGGCGCCATGGACAAGCTGGGGCTGGGATACGAAGGGGTCAAGGCGATCAAACCTGACATTATCTACAGCTCGATGAAGGGCTTTCTGCCTGGTCCTTACGAGAAGCGCACTGCACTTGATGAAGTGGTGCAGATGATGACAGGGCTGGCGTACATGACAGGTCCGGTCGGCAGACCGCTGCGTGCAGGAGCATCGGTCAACGACGTCATGGGAGGTATGTTCAGTGCCGTGTCGGTCCTGGCTGCGTTGCTGCAGCGCAAGCAGACCGGGCTTGGCCAGTTTGTCCAGACCGGGCTGTTCGAAAACTCGGCGTTCCTGATGGGACAGCACATGATGCAGAAGGCCGTCACCGGTGCTGCCGCGGCCCCGATGCCAAGCCGGATTTCGGCCTGGGCAATTTACGATGTCTTTGAAACGGCAACCCGGGACGGGCAGGTTTTCATCGGCGTGGTCAGCGACACCCAGTGGGTATCCTTTTGCCAAGCGTTCGACTTCCCTGATTGGAGCAATGATGCCGGGCTGGCCCGCAATAACCAGCGGGTCCAGGCGCGTGACCAGATCATGCCGCTCGTGCGGGCCCGTATAGCGTCGATGGATAAAGCCGCCGTCATGACGCTGTGTGAGCAGGCAGGCTTGCCGTTCTCGCCTATTCAGCGTCCCGAAGACTTGTTCGAAGACCGGCATCTCAATGAATCCGGAGGCCTGGCGCAGCTCACCCTGGCCGATGGCGAAACGGTAAACGTACCGATGCTGCCATTTGAAATGGATGGGCAGCGTTTCGGCACCCGGCTGGAGGTGCCTGACCTGGGAAGTCATTCCCGTGAGCTGTTGAGTGAATTGGGGTACGACGCTGACACCATCGACCGGTTTGAGGCCGCTGGAACCATCAAGTGCACCTGACGGCGACAAACCATCACGCCCCGCGGATTTCTGGACGAGCGCAGCAGGTGAGTTGCTGCCCGGATACGCCGCTTGTCTGCAAAAGCCGCTGACCGGTCCCGCCGCGGCTTCATAACAACAACACCGAGGATACTGTCATGACTGACGTCACGACCCCGGCCGGCGATCTGCCCAAGCCAAAATTTGATGCGGTTACCGACCTGCAACGACGCGCGATGAACAAGGCTGCGTGGCGATTGATTCCGTTGCTGGCGCTGGCCTATTTCTTCAACTATCTGGACCGCACCAGTGTCGGCTATGCAGCATTGCAAATGACCGATCAACTAGGGCTTACGGCTGCCCAGTTCGGCCTCGGTGCCGGAATCATGTTCGTCGGTTACTGCCTGTGCGAGGTGCCCAGTAATCTGGCGATGTATCGCTTCGGGGCGCGCCGGTGGATGGCGCGCATCATGATCACCTGGGGACTGGCAGCTGCGGCCACCGCTTTTGTGGTCGGGCCCTATAGCTTCTATGTCATTCGCTTCATTCTTGGCGTCGCCGAAGCAGGTTTTTTTCCAGGAGTGATCTTTTTCCTCACGCTATGGTTCCCGGCCCAGTACCGTACCCGTGTGCTGGCCTGGTTCACGGTTGCCACACCCATTTCATTTCTGGTGGGTGGCCCGCTGTCGATCTGGCTACTCCAGATGCACGGCTTCCTTGGGCTGGCGGGCTGGCAATGGATGTTTATCATCGAAGGCCTGCCGGCCTGTGTATTAGGTTTGATCACCCTGAAAGTACTTGCCAATCGCCCGGATGAAGCCGAATGGCTGACTCAGGAAGAACGCAATGCGCTTAATGACATGCTGGAAAAGGAAAAACGCACATCCCAAACCGGGCATGCATTTCGTAAGGCACTGAAAGATCCGCGAGTCTGGATTCTCAGTTCGATCACCTTCAGTTTTACCATCGGTACCTATGGTATCGGCATCTGGCTGCCGCAGATGCTCAAGGCTCAAGGCGTCGAAATCAGCATGATTGGCTGGGTGGCAGCAATTCCCTACTTCTTCTCGACCATTGGCCTGCTGTTTTGGGCCAAACATGTGGACCGTACCGGCAAAGGCATTCTCAACCTGATAATTGCCCTGATCTTGGCAGGTCTGGCGCTGATGTTTGCGCTCAATATGAATGCGCTGGTTCCGGCGTTGATCGGCATCACCCTGGCGTTGGTGGGCACCATCTCGGCAAAAACCATTTTCTACACCTTGCCCGCACGCTTTCTGTCAGGCCAGGCGGCTGCCGGGGGCATTGCCCTGATCAACTCCATCGGCGCGTTTGGCGGTTTCGTGGGGCCTTACCTGATGGGGTTCCTGAAGGACTACACGAATTCCTTCGCTACCGGACTGATGGTGATGGGCTGCATTCTGTTCTTCGCTGCGCTGATGGCGCTGTCCTTGCGTCTGTTCATGCGTGATGCCTGAACCCGTAACGGTGAGGCTGCGCCAGGCTTGAGGCTGGTCGACAATGGTCATAAGCGGTTAAGGTAGTGTCGTATTGTCCGGTCTTTGCGCTAAATGCAGAGGCCGGGCCGATTCACGCCAAACTATCCTCGAGTCTCGACCTCCCTAAGACTATGCCCAAGAGTTCAGCATCCACCGAAGAGTCATCCCAAGGCCATGCCGAAGGCGGCGTGGCTGCGGTTGACCGCGCTTTCAGCATACTGGCTGCATTCGAGCCTGGTCAGAGCAGCTTGCCGCTGGCTGAAATCGCGCGGCGCACCGGCTTGTACAAAAGCACTATTCTGCGCCTTATGAGTTCGCTGGAACATGCAGGTTATGTCCGTCGCCTGGCCGATGGCCAGTTTACGATCGGGCCTGAGCCGTTGCGGCTGGCACAGATTTACCAGGCATCTTTCCGTCTGCGCGATGCGATCCATCCGATGCTTGAAGCCTTGACGGAAGAAAGCGGCGAGACCTCTTCTTTTTATGTCATTGAGCACGACAGCCGTGTTGTTCTGTTTCGTGTAGAGCCTAAACGTGCGGTGAGATTCTCGATCCATGAAGGTGATCGTTTCCCGCTCCATGCAGGTGCCTCCGGCAAGATTCTAAGGGCCTTCGGTGTGCCGGCTGACCGCGGCCTTCCAGATGTACGACAGCAATTTTGGGCGGCCTCCTATGGCGAGAGAGATCCTGATACCGCCTCGGTCTCGGTGCCGGTATTCGGCATGAATTACGAGTTCAAAGGCGCTTTGACGCTCTCGGGGCCTGCCGAGCGTTTCAGCAAGGAAAAAGTGGAGGCTGCGCGTCAGCAACTGCTGCTCAGAGCTGCCCAGGCCACTCAGTTACTGGGGGGGGAAAACCGGGAGCTACTGACAGCGCTGGAGCAGTTCAAAAACTGACGTCCCTTCTGCCCCCTGGGGGGGCCGCCCCCCTTAAGACGCATCGGCCTCGGATGCGTTGTTGGCTGCAACCAGTGTTCATGCTGGCGCTTGGGGGCTCCTGTCGCCATACCCTTCGATAAGCCGTCCTGATAACTAATCAATAGCAGGTCGTTCAATGGACGCCCCACGCCGGTATCGGAACAGGCGGCGTCCGTCAGCGCCGCATAATCGCCTCCGGCAACCCGTACACGTCGGTCCCGGACGTCGCGATGCGCGCTGAATGCAAGTGGCTTTTACGCCCGCAAGGATTTGGCACAAGGCTGCTGACCCCAATAACAAAAAAACCTGCAGCGTCCAGGAACCCACACAGGGGCGTCATCATTTATGGCACAAGAATACAACCCGGATACGCTGGCCCTCGGCGTAACCGATCCCTCGCAAACCGAAGAGGCCTTCCGTGACCGGCATCTGGAAGGCACCATCGACTGGATCGTGTTTGGTGTCACCAGTGTGCTGGCCATCGCGTTCATCGCCTGGGGCTTTATCAACCAGGCGAGTCTGGCGGCCAGTGCCTCCACGGCGCAATCGTGGGTCATCGTGCACTTCGGCTGGTTCTTCGTGCTGACCTCGACGCTGTTCGTGATTTTCGTGTTGTGGCTGGCGGCCAGCCGTTACGGCAAGGTGCCGCTGGGCCGCGATGGTGAAGCGCCGGAGTTTCGCACCGTGTCGTGGGTGGCGATGATGTTCAGCGCCGGCATGGGCATCGGCCTGATGTTCTTCGGGGTTGCCGAGCCGCTGTCGCACTACGTCAACCCGCCGCCGGGTTCGGCGGTGGCGCAGTCCAGCGAGGCGATGCAGGTGGCCATGGCGACCACGCTGTTCCACTGGACCCTGCACCCGTGGGCAATGTACGCGATCATCGGCCTGGTGATTGCCTACGGCACCTTTCGCCGTGGCCGCTCGCAGTTGATTTCCACTGCCTTCCGGCCATTGATCGGTCGCCATGCCAATGGCCCGCTGGGGCGGCTGATCGACATGATGGCGATCTTCGCCACGCTGTTCGGCTCGGCCGCGTCGCTGGGGCTGGGCGCCTTGCAGATCGCCGGTGGCCTTGAGTACAACGGCTGGATCGAGCATCCCGGCAAGCTGTTCTACGTATCAATCATCACCCTGTTGACCATCGCCTTCATCGCCTCGGCGGTGTCCGGTATCGGCAAGGGGATCCAGTGGCTGTCCAACACCAACATGGTGCTGGCGCTGGTCATGGCGCTGTTTGTGTTTATCGTCGGCCCGACCCTGCTGATGCTCAACCTGCTGCCGACCTCGCTGGGCATCTACATCAAGCTGCTGCCGGAAATGATGGCCCGTACCAGTGCCAGCGGCGGTCAGCAGATGGACAGCTGGCTGGCCGGCTGGACCGTGTTCTACTGGGCCTGGTGGATATCCTGGACACCCTTCGTGGGCATGTTCATTGCCCGCATCAGCCGTGGCCGGACCATTCGCCAGTTCGTCAGCGGGGTGTTGCTGGTGCCGAGCCTGGTCAGCCTGGTGTGGTTCACCATCTTCGGCGGTGCCGGTATCGATGCACTGCGCGACGGCTCCTTCACCCTGATTGAGGGCGCGGTCAATAGCAACACCGCGCTGTATCAGTTGCTCGACAGTTATCCGTGGGCCTCGGCCACCTCGGTGCTGGTGATGATTCTGGTGGCGATTTTCTTTGTCTCCGGCGCCGATGCTGCATCGCTGGTGATGGGCACGCTGTCAGAGCACGGCACCACCGAACCGTCGCGCAGAACCGTGATTTTCTGGGGCGCACTGACCGGTACGGTGGCGGCGATCATGCTGGCCATCGGTGACCCGCGTAATCCGGGCGAGGCACTGACCGGGTTGCAGAACCTGACCATCGTGGTGGCCTTGCCGTTCGTGATTGTCATGGTCCTGCTGTGTGTGGCGCTATACCGCGACTTGCGCAAAGACCCGATGATGCTGCGCCACCTGCGCGGCACCGAGCTGATCGAAAAAGCCGTGCTGTACGGCGCGGTCAAGCACGGCGAAGAGTTCTACATCGTGGTCCAGGAGAAGAAGACCAGCACCCAGACGCAGCCTGAAAACAGTGAGAGCACCAGCGCCTGACCCGGCTTTTTCGCGAGCAAGCTTGCTCCCACAGTATTTCAAGGCAGGATCCGGGTGGGAGCGGCCGTATTTCAGATCAGGGTCGAGGTGGGAACGACCTGGGTCGTGAAGGCTGTTTTCCAAGCGCTACAGGGGGTGTGTCGGGATTGGCCTATTCACGAGCTGGCTCGTTCCCACAGTATTTCAAATCAGCAAGCGTGGGAGCATGCCAAGTCGCTTTAACTCATCGGTACCAGGCAGCTTGTTTTTCAACGGTCTTTGACATCCTCCCCGGCCTGAAGGCCGGAGACTCCTACGGCGCTCAGGCGCGGCATCGAGCCGCCCCCGAGTCGCTTCGGTGGGTTCCTGCTGCTGGCGCCATGACCTCTGCGCTCACTTCACAGGCTAACCGGGCGTGTCCCGCCCTTAGTACATTGATCGCGCCAACCACATCGGCGTTGCCTTCGAAACCACATCCCACGCACCTGAACAGCGCTTGCGTCTGGCGGTTGGCCGCCGACACATGGCCGCAACAAGGGCACGTGCGGCTGGTATTCTGCGGCGGCACGGCAATCAGCCAGCCGCCGCGCCACGCCAGCTTGTAGTCCAGTTGCCGGCGGAGCTCGAACCAGCCCTGATCGAGGATGGCCCTGTTCAGGCCAGATTTGGCCCGAACGTTTCTTCCCGGTGCCTCGGCCGTGCCTGCCGCCGACCTGGACATATTGCGTACCTGCAAGTCCTCGATACACACCATCGCGTGGTTTTGGCTGATCGTGGTGGAGCACTTGTGCAGGTAGTCGCGGCGGGCATTGCCGATGCGGGAGTGAATGCGCTGGAAGTCGTTACATGCTGCTCTTGAGCCATGAGCCAGGAAGACGACATTAGGCGCCGACGGCACGGTGTTTTCAAGATGCATGCCCATGGGGTCTTTGTAACGAAATACCGCCGTAGAAGGGCATCTGTGTCGCCGTGTTACTGCGCTTCATCCTGTGGCGGTGCGTACATCGAACAGTTGCAGTAGGCACCCCACTGCAACCAGGGACGGCTACGCCGTCCGCGCTATCCTTCCCCGCCCTGAACGGCGGGGCTTGTCGCGCGCCGATGGTCAGCGCACCCGCTCACGGCTCTGCACCGTAAGATCCAGAGCCTGCTGCATGTCCAGGCGTGCCGAGCGGCCAACGTCCTGGTTGTCTAACTGATAGCTGCGTTCGGACGGCAGGATCGGTGCGGTGAGGTCTTCGGCATCGGTGGGCTCGAAGTCGTAGTTGTCACCGATGGTCATCGAGCTGCGGCGCAGCAGCATGCGCAGTTGCGCCGGTTGCAACTGCGGATTGATCGACAGCATGGTCGCCACAATGCCGGCGACCATCGGCGTGGCATAGGAGGTGCCGCAATGCACGCTACCGGTCTGCCCGGCGTCGCGGGTAGAGGCATGGGCGCAGGCGGCAGCGGTGATGTCGACGCGCTTGTCGATATTCGATGAACTGCGTTTGACCGCATAGCCAGGGTCTTGCACGGCCAGGCCAGGCTGCTCGTTGCGCTGATGGCCGCCGACCACCAGCAGTTGTTCGGTGACGAACGAGGAGGGCAGGCGGTATTCATCGGTGCTGGAAAACGACGAGCCGTTACCCGCCGAGTTCACCACCAGCACGTCCGGGTGTTCGCGGCGCAGCCAGAAGAAGAACTCTTCGAGCAGCTCTTCATAACCACTCATGGCCAGCCCCGAGCGCAACAGTGAATCCACCTCGGTGCCGTCCACGGTCTTGGCCCCGACCCGATGAATGCCCCAGCTCCAGTTGAGCACCCGCACGCCGTCTTCGACCAGGTTCACCGAGGCGGCGATATTGGCGGTGATCCCGGCATCAGAATTACGCTCCACGATCACCTCGAAACCGCCGGAATGCTTGTCCAGCCCGCGCAACAGGCCGGTGTTGCCGCCGTTGTCCCATCCGGCAGCGAGAATCCCCGCCACGGTGGTGCCGTGGCTGTCCGGCTTGCTGGCGTCACGGGCATAGACGCAGGTGCGCGGCAGCGCGCAGGCGCCGATATAGTCGCTAAAATCGGCGGTGTCGAAATCCACACTGCGCTCGATCAGGCCGATACGCACCGGTTGCGGCTGGATGGGCGACTGGCGGCCGGGGATGCGCCGCTGGTAGTAATTGACGGCATCGACAAAGCGATTGGCAGCCCACTCGTCCGAGTCCGGCGCGGGTTTACGCGGTTCTTGCCGGCGTACCGGCGGCTGTTCAGCCTCCTCGGCAGCCGACTCTTCAATCACCACCGCATCGACACTGATCTCACTGCCCAGACGCAGCACCAAGGCATCGCGCTGCACCAGATCGGTGGCGGGCAGGCGCAGTTGATACAGGTTGAGCGGCGCAATGCTGCCGACCACCGTAGCGCCATATTTGTCGGCCAACTGCTGCGCGGCCAGGCGGCCATCCTGATTTTCTTCGATCAACACGCTGACCAGATTCACGTAGGTGGTCAGGCCATCCATGTTGTTCGCCACTTCATCCGCTTTGGCCGCCACTACATGACTGTTGCGCAGGGTCAGCCAGGCCGCATTGCTGGCCCGCGTGCCGTCTTCCAGCCACAGCGGGCCGCTCTGCCGGCCATGGCTGTCGAGGGTCAGGCGCAGGTTCTGGCCGTCGCGTTGCACCGCGTTTGCCGGCAGGCTCTGGCCGCCAAGCTTCAAGGTGGGCGTTGCTGGCGACAGACCGCGTACCGTGAGGCACCAGGTCTGGCGCTGGCTGTCGAGCAGATCGCCGCAGCGCGCCAGTTGCTCCAGGCGCAAGGGTTCTTGGGCCACAGCCATACCGGACAGTGCAAGAAAAGTGGTCAGAGCGGCAGGGCGCAAAGGCATGGCGGAGTGTCCTGGATCAGCGGGGTGCTGTTCGGACTGCGGGCATGGCGGGTTTGTTCACTGCCCAGTGGCGCTTCCTTGCGCCGGGCAAGAGGCTCAGAAGCTGTATTTGGCGGTCAGCATCAGGTTACGCGGTGCGCCATAAGTGTCGCCGCCATAGGTCACTGAGTTGGAAATCGACGCATAGTATTTACGGTCGAAAATGTTGTTGGCGTTCAATTGCAGGTCGAGGTTCTGGTTGACCTTGTAGCCGGCCATCAGGTCGGTCAGCACGTAGCTGCCTTGTTCCAGACGGTAGTTGCCGTTGAGCACGGCGAAGTCGTTGTACATGCGGCTCTGCCAGGACAGGTTGCCGCCCACGCGCAGTTTTTCCAGTTGGCCCTGGAACTGATAACGGGTGGTCAGCTTGAACAGGTGCTCAGGCGTGTCGGTATCAAAGCGCTGGTTCACGTTCTGCGGTGCGGCGTCATCCTTGATGGTGTGCACGCGGGCATAGGTATAGCCGCCGCCGACCTGCCAGTTTTCGGTCAGTGCGCCTTGCAGTTCCAGGTCGATACCCTGGCTGCGTACTTCGCCGGAGGCTTCATAGCAGGCCGATTGCGGGCAGTTCGGCACGAACACCTGCACCGCGCGGTTTTGCTGGTCGACACGGAACAGAGCCAGGCTGGCATTCAACGCACCGTCGAAGTACTCGCCCTTGATGCCGATCTCGTAGTTCTTGCCGACGATGGGCCGTACCGGGGTGCCAGAGGTATCCAGCGAGCTTTGCGGGGTGAAGATATCGCTGAAGCTGGCGTATACCGAGTGGTGCGCGTCCAGGTCGTAGATCAGACCGGCGTAGCGGGTGACGTTGCGGGTCACCTTGTAGTCGCCGGCGCCGCTGCGGTTGTCGTAGTCGTACCAGTCCAGGCGGCTGCCCAGAATCAGCTTCAGCGGGTCGGCCAGGTTCAGGCGAGTGGTCAGGTACACGCCATCCTGGGTGGTGATGTTATGGCTGTCGTTGGTGCGCACGAAATCCGGCTTGGCGCCATCGAGCGGCCAGTAGAGGTTGTACGGGCTGTAGTTGTGAGTGGTCCGGTCATAGACACGCTTGCTGGCGCCGACCACCAGCTCATGAGTACGGCCGAAGGCGTCGAACGGGCCGCTGACAAAGCCATCCAGGCCCATTTGATTTTCATCGTATGAAGCCTGGTAAACCGTGCGCTGCAGCTCGCGGTTGGCGGCCCAGCGCGATTGGTAAGAGCCTGAAAACAGCGCGTCCTGCTCGGAGTAGTTGGCGTTGACTTGCAGCTTCCAGTCGTTGGCCAGGCGCTGACGGAACTCGGCGAATAGCGTGTTGATCTGCTGGTCCTTGTCTTCCCAGTCGGTGCCGGGGTTATACGAGCGCGGCAGGTTCAGGTGATGACCGTCCAGGCCAACCATCGACGAGCCCCAGAAGTAGTTGGTCTTGTCCTTCTGGTGCGAGAAACCCAGGGTCAGGGTGCTGTCTTCGCTCAGGTCGGCTTCGGTGACGGCATAGAACAGGCCGTGATCTTCTTCGCGGTCATCAATGAAGCTGTTGGCATCCCGGTATGAGGCCACCACCCGGCCACGCAACGTGCCGCTGCTGTTTAGCGGGCTGGAGGCATCAATCTCGCCACGGTAGTCGTCCCAACTGCCGGCCGCGCCGGTCAGGGTGACTTTCTGCTCGGCCAGCGGGCGCTTGCGCACCAGGTTGATGGCCGCCGACGGGTTACCGGAACCGGTCACCAGGCCTGTGGCGCCACGCACCACCTCGACGCGGTCGAACATCGCCAGGTTTGGCTGGGCACCGACCGATACGCCGTTGTAGCCACTGGGAATACCGTCATACATCAGGTTGTCGATGTCGAACCCGCGTGAGGTATAGGCCTGACGGCCTGGGCCGTTGGCGTAGCTGAGAAACAGCCCGGGGGTGGCGTTGACTACATCATTGATACTGGTCATGCCTTGGTCGTCCATGCGCTGACGGGTAATCACCGTCACGGCTTGCGGCGTTTCACGCAGGCTCAGCGGCAGCTTGGTGGCCGTCGACATGGAGCCGGTGGTGTACGACTGGCTGCCCTCGGTGGTACTGCCCAGTTGGGTATCACCGATTTTGGTCGCGCCCAGTTCAACCACCGCGGGGGCGGTGGTTTCTTGCTTCTCACCGGTTTCGACCGCCCATGCAGGCGTTATGGAGGCCATGCAAATGGCCATGGTCAGCAAATTACGGGTCGGGCGGAAAAACGCATGTGGGGTAGAGCGCGACATGGGGAGCGTCCTGTAAAAGTGAAAATCATGCTTATGAGAATGATTAGCATTTATTTTGACAGGATTTTCACAAATGTAAATGTTTGTAAAACGTTGCAGGCAGGGCTGGTAGATGAGAGGCAGGAGCTGCGGGGAATATTGACTGGCAGGGGGGCAGCTATCTTCCGGCGATGGGCATTTTTATCCGTTGCGCGATAACATCCGTACTCAAGGCCAGACTGGCGGACAAGGATCATCATGCGATTTTTAAAGCCTTTATCAACAGCCGCGCTGCTGGTTATGGTGGTGGGATGTGGGCAACAACAAAGCGCGCCTTGTCCTGAGGCCGGGCAGGATTTTCTTGAGAAATCGATTCGCGCCTACTTCGACAGATTTCCTCCCAAGGGTGGAGGGGAGGGCGTCAGGATTCTTTCAGATGCCACTTACAACCCGGCCCATCGGCTCTGGTCAGTTTCTGTTGATGTGCCTGACAACAAGTACTATGCGATGGTGAGTTGCAACGGCCATACAGAGCTGTCGTCAAGAGCGCTGTCTGAAACGTCTCGCTAGGATGCCACACAGCATTTAAAGAAATCGCAGAGGCATTCCCCGCAATTGATGCCGATTCATGTTGATTTCCAGACAGCAGCGGGTCGGTTCAAGGGCTCAGCAAGCGGGTACCCGTGGCGAGTGATGCGTGCCCGTTCCGCCCGATAAGCTCGGGTCTCTTTTTTAACTGTCGGCACCTGGCCATTTCGTTGCGGTTAAGATGGCGGTCTTTCCCTGTCTGGTTCGATGTCTTGTTGATGACCGCCTTCTACCTCAAATTGCTCATCACTCCCACGCTGATGCTGGTCATCTCTCTGGCGGCCAAACGCTGGGGTACGCATATCGGCGGTTTACTGTCCGGGCTGCCGATTACTTCTGCGCTGGTGATGCTGTTTCTCAGTCTTGAACAAGGCGCCGGGTTTGCCTTGCAGGCGGTGCCGGGGGCGCTGGCCGGGTTGGCGGCAATTCAGGCGACTTACCTGTTTTACTTTCTGATGACCCGTAAAGTCGGGGCCTTTATCGGCTGCATCACGGCACTGATGGCTTATGCGGCGACCGCCTTGGCAATCAGTGACGTGGGCGCGCCGCTGGTGTCGATCATCGCCACCTTATTGTTGGTCGCGGCGAACATCGTGTTCACGGGTAAAGAGGCGCAGACCCGCAAGGCCAACTATGTGGCGCTGCCGCGGTGGGTCATTCCGATGCGCATGCTCACCGCAACGCTGTTGTTGCTGGCAATTACTGCCAGCGCCGAGTGGCTGGGTCCTGTGATCAGTGGCTTGCTGGCACCGATCCCGGTGATTGCCTGGCCATTGGCAGTATTTGCCCATGTGCAGGGCGGGCGCTATGAACTGGGCGCCATCGTGCGTGGCAACGCCATCGGCGCGGTGGGCGTGGTGGGCTTTTACCTGGCGCTGCAGCACTCGATTGTGCAATGGGGCGTGGGGGCGTCGCTGAGCGTGGCGGTGGTGTTGGCGGTGCTGGTCACGGTGGGATTGGCCCGGTTGGTCAGGACGCGTTAGCAAGTCGTGCCTTGGATATTCATCTGCCGCGCTGGCGCTTGACCCGATACATCTCTGCATCGGCATGACTGAGCAGCGCATCGGCGTCGGTGCCATGCTCGGGAAAACGCGCCACGCCAATACTGCACGACGGCATTTGCAGATCACCGAACTCTCGCCCCAGCGGTTGGGCCAAGGCGCTGATGAGCTGCGCGACTTTCGCTTCGATACCCTCCCCGCAATGGACGTTGGTCAGCAGTACGGTGAATTCATCGCCGCCCATGCGCGCCACCGTGTCGCTCTTGCGCGCGCAGCCTTGCAGGCGCCTGGCAATCTCGCAGAGCACCTGGTCACCGACGGCATGCCCATGCACATCGTTGATGGCCTTGAAGCCGTTGACGTCGAGAAACAGCAAGGCCACGGTATTTTCATTACGCTGTGCTGCGTTCAAGGCTGTCTGCAGCCGGTCAGTGAACAATGCCCGGTTGGTCAGCCCGGTCAACGGATCATGGTGGGCGAGAAAACGCAGCTGTTGCTCAGCCTCGGCCAGTGCGGTGACGTTGCGGGCCACGCCGATGCGTGCATCGAACTCTTCGGACCAGAACGCGGCCCACAGAATCGACACCACGGCGCCATCCTTGCGGATGTAGCGGTTGCGAAAGTCGACGTGCGGCAGGCCGTTCATGACCCGTTCAATCGAGCCGCGCGTGGCGGGCACGTCGTCAGGGTGCAGGTAGCCGGTGATCAAGGTGCCGATCAACTCGTCGGCCCGGTAGCCCAGCAATGCTTCGCAGGCATCGCTAACGAACACGATCCGGTCGCTGCTGTCGACTACGAAGACCGTATCCAGCATCAGGTGGATCAGCCTGGGATAGAGCGTTTGCAAGTCGACGGGCATAGGAGAGGCAAGTCCGGTTCATGGCACTGGTCATCGATCTGACCGGTCGGACAGGCGATGAGCCATCTTGCAGACTTCCAGCAGATCTGCGCAAGGCGGGTAACAAAAATTAAACGACAACGCCGCGTCAGCCGCGGCGTTGTGCCTGTTGCACCATGCAATTTGCAAGGGATCGGCCACCTTATGGACGCTGTGGACGGTCCTGGGCGCGCAGGTCGAAGACCAGCACTTCTGCATCTACGCCCTGGCTGAGTTGCAGACGCTGTTCGTTGCGCACTTTGACCCCATCACCTTCGCCCAGGGCCTGGCCGTTGAGGACCACGCTGCCACGGGCAACATGCACGTAGGCGTAGCGGTCGGCGTCCAGGCTCAGCTCGGCAGACTCGGCACCGTCGAACAGGCCGGCATACACGTTGGCATCCTGGCGAACCTGCAACGAACCTTCCCGGCCGTCCGGCGAGATGATCAGCTTCAGGCGGCCGCGCTTGTCTTCGGCGCTGAAGTGCTGCTGCTGGTAGTTCGGCGTGGCGCCGGCGATGTTGGGCACGATCCAGATTTGCAGAAAGTGCACCCGCTCTTCATGCGAGTGGTTGAACTCACTGTGCGCCACACCGCTGCCGGCGCTCATCAGTTGCACATCGCCTGGGCGGATCACCGAGCCGGTGCCCAGCGTGTCCTTGTGTTCCAGCGCACCTTCGAGCACGTAGGAGAAAATTTCCATGTCGCGGTGCGGGTGCTGACCGAAGCCTTTGCCGGCTTCGACGCGGTCGTCGTTAATCACCAGCAGATCGGAAAAGCCCATTTCGTCCGGGTTGTAGTAGTTGGCGAACGAGAAGGTGTGCTGCGAGTTGAGCCAGCCGTGATTGGCGGCGCCGCGGTCAGAAGCTTTGCGAAGAGTGAGCATGATGGTTCTCCAATCGGTGTCGGCCCTGGTGATTCAGGTGCCGATCTGTTGAGAACAAGATTACTGCGATCAGACTGTCGCAATAAGTGGCTCAATCATGAATGACTGTCGCTTTGCAGTTGACAGTTCTTTCCCCGCGTTGAATTATCTGGTAAAACGCTCGTTAAGAATTGTGTCCGTTTTTGGTCAAGTTGACGCGATCCAGACATTCATTGATGAGCACCGCTACCGCCATGATCCAGCCCTCATGAAAACCGTGGCCATGCTGCTGTTCCCCGATTTCCTGCTGCTCGATATGTCCGGGCCGCTGGAGGTGTTTTCCATCGCCAACCGTTACCTGGCGCCGGAAAACCATTACCGGATCGTGACCATCGGCTCCGAACCCGGTGCGTTGCGGGCCTCCAACGGGGTCGTGGTGCAGGCTGACCTGGCGATCGAACAGGCCAACGATGCCTGCGATCTGCTGTTGATTCCGGGCGGGCCGGGGGCTTATGACCGGCAGATGCCGCAAGTGCTTGCCTGGCTGCCGGAGGCAGTGCAACGCGCGCAGTGGTTTGGCTCAATCTGCACCGGGGCGTTCATTCTGGGGGATGCCGGGCTGCTCGATGGCTATCGGGTCACCACTCACTGGCACTATACCGAGCGGCTGATCAAGCGGGTGCCCAAGGCGCGGGTGGAAACCGATCAGATCTACATTCAGGACCGCAACCTGCTGACCTCTGGCGGCGTGACGGCAGGCATCGACCTGGCCCTGGCAGTGGTCGCCCGGGATCATGGCAAAAAAGTTGCCCAGGACGTGGCCAAGGTGCTGCTGGTGCTAATGAAGCGCCAAGGCGGCCAGGCGCAGTTCAGCCCGCTGATGACTGCCGTGGCCCCTCAGGAAAGTGTGGTCACCAAGGTGCAGAACCAGGTGCTGGAGCAACTGGGCGAGCCGTTTACCGTCGAGCGCATGGCGGCCCTGGCCAACATGAGCGCCCGGCACTTCTCCCGTTTGTTTGTTCGCGAACTACAGATGACACCCATGGAGTTCCTCCAGAGTGCGCGCATCGATTGCGCCCGCAGCCTGCTGGAAACCACCGACCTGCCGCTCAAGACCATTGCTTATAAAAGCGGCTTTGGCAGCGTGCGGCACATGCGTTCATTGTTCAGCGCCCGGTTGGGGCTGACGCCTAATCAGTATCGCGAGCAGTTCAGCTAGCGGTTGAACACTATCGCCATACAAACTCAATGCGTTCAGCAGCCGTTCAGCCAGCCCGGTGTCCGGATAGCGCACCGGATTGACCGTATCGGGCCCCCCGGCGCGGTTGTCTCATGCGCTGTGGCTGCGAAGATTAACACTGGTTAATTCTTCAAAGTCAGGTGCTGACCGGGCGGTTCCCCGTGCAGCGCGCGGGAGTGCGCATGAACAATCTGAACAATACCTCCGGCGACGCGGTGCTGCTGTTCGGTCCCTATGCTTTGCACGTGCGTCAGCGGCAAGTCATGCGCGGTGGTGTGGCGTTGACCCTGGGCGGGCGCGCCCTGGATATTCTTCAGGTGCTGGTCGAGCAGGCCGGTCAAGTGCTCAGCAAACAGCAGATCATCGAACAGGTCTGGCCTGACTCGGTGGTCGAGGAGGTCAACCTGCGGGTGCACATCGCTGCATTGCGCCGCGCCCTTGGCGGCGGGCGCGATGGCCAGCGCTACATCGCAACCATCGCGCAGCGCGGCTACAGCTTTGTCGCGCAGGTTTCGCAAGGCGAAGATGCCGGCTGGTCGACCGGTGAGGTCGTGGCGCAGCATAACCTGCCGGCCATGCTGACCCCGC
Organism: Pseudomonas sp. LJDD11; assembly: GCF_024584215.1. Classification (NCBI taxonomy): domain Bacteria; kingdom Pseudomonadati; phylum Pseudomonadota; class Gammaproteobacteria; order Pseudomonadales; family Pseudomonadaceae; genus Pseudomonas; species Pseudomonas sp. LJDD11. The sequence continues at coordinate 131,480 of NZ_JANJFL010000007.1, read as the reverse complement.
TGATCGGCCGCAATGAACAGGTGGCCAGCCTGGCCCGGCAGTTGTCTGCCCGGCGCCTGATAACCCTCACCGGCCCGGCGGGCGTCGGCAAGAGCCGGCTGGCGTGTCGGGCCGCTGAGCTACTGGTCGGGCATTACCGGGATGGGGTGTGGCTGATCGACTGTTCCAGCGCGGCGCCTGAGCAATTGCTTGAGCAACTGGTGGCTTTGCTGCAACTCGACGCGGCGGGTCGACCCGCGCTGGATGTGCTGGGCGAAGCCTTGGCCGTGCGCCAATGCCTGTTGATCTTCGACAGCGCCGAATGCCTGCCCCACGTCTGCCGCCAGTGGGGTGAAGGCTTACTGGCGCAGGCACCGCAACTGACGATCCTGGCCACCAGCAGGCAGCCGTTGTATGCGCGTGGCGAATACTGTTTGCCGGTGCCCGCACTGGAGGTGCCGTCACGTGCCGCCATGCACGACCGGCAGCAGGTGCTGGCCTGCTCGGCCGTGCAGTTATGGGTGAGCCGGGTGCAGGCGTGTCAGCCGGATTACCGGCTGCGTGAACAGGATCTGAGCGCAGTGACCGAGATCTGCCGACAGCTCGACGGCCTGCCATTGGCAATCGAACTGCTTGCCTCGCAGCTTGATGTATTCGCGCTGTCGGGCCTGCGTGCGCAAATGAGCAATGGCCAGTGGCTGCTGAGCCTCGGTCGTCGCACCGCCGTAGCCCGCCATCAGTCACTGGGCGCCGCGCTGGACTGGAGTCATGCGCACCTGAGCGAGCAAGAGCAAACCCTGCTGCGCCGCCTGGCGATCTTCGCCCTGGACTTCACCTGGCAAGCAGCAAGCGCAGTGGTGTGTTGCGAGGATTTCGGGCCGGATCAATTGCGCAATGTGCTGGTGCTGCTTGAAGCAAAGTCGTTATTGACGGTGAGGGTCGATCACCAGACCGTGCGTTATCGCTTGCTCAATACCGTACGGGTACATGCCTTGCGTCGCTTGCAGGCCTGTGGCGAATATCCGGCGTTGCAGGTTTGCTACGAGCGTTACATGGGATACCCGCAATACAGCCTGGCGAGCGCGTAGGATCGCCGCCCAGACCAAGGTCGCTCCCACCGAGGTATGGAGTGCCTAATTGAACAGGATTGCCGCTAAAGCGGCTCCTGCAAACTGTGCAGCAGGCTTGTGACCAGCCGCTGTTCGGCCAGATCGCAATCGGCCTCGCCGCTATTGAGCACCTGTTGCAGCACCTCTACGGCCTGGGCAGGGCGCTGCTGGCGCAACCATAACCGTGCCAGGCTCAGCGCACAGCGCAACTCCCAAAGCACAGCGCCTTGCTGGCGGGCGAGGTCCAGCGCCTGTTGCAGTTGATCCTGAGCGATTTCATCCGGTTGCTGCTGGGCATGACAACGCAGTATTTCAGCGGCGCACCAACCCGCTTCGCCATTGCGCGCACGTTCCAGTTGCCGGGCGTCTACCGTGCCGCCGCGCAGGCTCAGCAGAATGTCGCGCAACAGGCCGCTGGCCGGGCTGGCCGGCTGGACGGGCAAGTCGAGCAGACGGGCGTAATGCTGAGCCCAGGTGTAGAACAACAACACCGAATGCTTGTGGGCATGAGCATGCAGTTGCCGGACCCGTTGGTGGGCCAGTTGAGTTTGTCCTTCGGACAAGGCGATGGGGCAGCCGGCCAGCGCCAGAGTGTAGCAGATCGACAGGCCGTGGTCGATCTGCAGAGCAATCTCCAGTGCCTGGTTTGCGGTACGCCGGGCTTCGGCGGGCCTGCCTTGCAGCCAGAGAATTCGCGCCAGAATCGTCAGCGCCGCCACACTTTGATCGTACTGAATGCCAAAGCCATGGCTGAAGCGGTTCAAGTGTCCGCTGTGACTCAGGCGCTGCAGGGCTTGCTCGGCGCACTGGCGTGCCTGGGTCTGCTGACCGCTGTAGTGCAGGGCCAATACTTGCAGACGCAGGGCGCTGAGGTCGGTGATCGGCGCGTCACCCAATTGCTCGAACTGCTGGCTCTGCAACACCGCCGCCTGATAATCACCGCCGCACAGATTGACCGCCGTGAGCCCGGACACCGCACGTAACCGGCCGTCGGCGTCACCGGCCTGATCGGCCAGGCGTCTTGCTTCATTGAAGGCGTCGACGGTCTCAAGACTGGCGCCGCGGCTGTGGTAGCTGTAGTTGCCCAGCGCCAGGCGCAGTTGCAATTCCAGTGGCGGGCAGGGCTGGTCACTGTGTTGCAGCGCTTGCAAGGCCTTGCGCACGTACACACCGTGTTCTTTGAGCAGCGACAGTTCCTGCCACAGCGGCGCCGAGTGCGCGACCAGCGAAATCGCCAGGGCCTGCGGACCCTCGCCATTCAAACCCCAGTCGAGCACCTCGCGAATGTCTTCCAGGCTGCGGGTGTAGCGTTGCATCCATTGCCGGGTAGGCAGGTTGTGCCAGTCGTGGCGTGCCTGCTGCATCAGCGCCAGGCAGTGTTCGGCATGGCGTTTGAGGGTCTCGGGCAGTTCGTTGCGCTGGCGCAGCTTGGCCAGCGCGTAATGCCGGGTGGTGTCGAGCAGGCGGTAGAACACCGTTTCATCACCGGCCTCGACGCTCAACAGCGATTTGTTGGCCAACTGGCTGATGGTATTGCACAGCAGCGCCGCCGACAGCGCCGGGTCGCCGGCCACTGCCAGCGCCGACTCCAGGCTGAAGCGGCTCTTGAATACGGCCAGCCGGCACAGGCAGAGCTGCTCGGCCGGTTCGAGCAGGTTAAAGCTCCAGTCCAGGGTCGCCAGCAGGGTCTGATGACGGCCAGTGCTGTCCGGGTGAGCGGTGATGCTCAATCCCACACTGTCCTGCAGTTGGGTCTGCAGGTCTTCCAGGCTCAGGCTGGCCAGTTGCGCGGCGGCCAGTTCGATGGCCAGCGGAATGCCCTCCAGGCGGCGACAGATGTCACTGGCCAGCGCCAGGCTGGCCGGGCTCAGGTCGAAATGCGCCTGGCTGTGCATGGCGCGCTCGACGAACAACTGCAAGGCGGCAAAGCCCATGGCTTCGACCTGGCTGGTCAATTCGGTAGGCGGGCAGGCCAAGGCATCGAGGCGCTGAATGACTTCGCCCTCGGCGCGCAGGCTCTCGCGGCTTGTGGTGAGAATATGAACCTGCGGTGCGCTGCGCAGGAGTCGCTCGCAGAGTACGGCAATCGCATCGATCAGATGCTCGCAGTTATCGATCACCAGCAGCAGTTGGCGGTCGCGTAACCAGTTGCACAACTGGCCCAGTGCGTCGCCGTCGGCCGGGGCCTGATCGAGCAGCGCAGCCAGTTGTGCGGCGACCAGCAATGGGTCGCTGAGCGCGGCAAGGTCCAGCCAGCGGATGCCGTCGCGGTAATCACCGACCAGCGAGTGTGCAACGTGCAACGCCACGGAGGTCTTGCCGATGCCGCCGGGGCCGGTGAGGGTGATCAGGCGTTGGCTTTGTAACTTCACCGCCAGGGCCTGGACCAGTGGCTGGCGGCCGATCATCCGTGCCTGGCGCGCCGGCAGGTTGTGGTTCAGATGAATCGGCGTGTCGCTGTCCGGGCCGGGTGCGGGCTGTTGCAGGCGCACCACCGGCGCGACCAGGCTGTAGCCGCGCTGGGCCACGGTGACGATATACCGCTGGCCGGCCTGGCCATCCCCAAGTGCCTTGCGCAGTGCTGCCATATGCACGCGCAGGTTGCTGTCTTCGACCACGCTGGTGGGCCAGACCCGGCTCATCAGGGTCTGACGGCTGACCACTTCGCCGGGGTGTTCGAGCAGCACCAGCAGAATGTCCAGCGCCCGGCCAGACAAGCGCAGCGGCTGGTCGGCATCGAGCACCAGGCGTTGTTCGGGGTAGATGCGCAAGGGCCCTAACTGCAGGGGCTGCTCCTGGGTCGATGGCATCAGCGCACTCCTTGGCATGGGCGAATGGTCTCAGGTGGCGATCCGCAAGCTGTGATCATGACGGTTCTTCAAGGCATGGCCACGCCAGGTCAGCGGAGTAATGCCTTCGCTGCGCGAGAAGATATGCGAAAAGTGTGACTGATCGCAAAACCCGCATTCCTGGCTGATCTGGGTCAGGCTCATGCTGGTATGGGCGATCAGGCACTTGGCGCGCAGAATTCGCTGTTCGCGGATCCATTCCTGAGGTGACAAGCCGGTGCTGGCCTTGAACGCCCGCGAGAAGTAACTGCGTGACAACGCACAGGCTTTGGCCAGCCCGGTCACTTCGATGTTCTCACTGAGGTTGTCCAGAATCAGTTGCATGGCGAGCTTCTCGCGCCAGGGTGTCAAACCACCACTGTCTGCCGACGCGGGGCGCTTGCGGCTGTGCAGGCGTAAACAGATCTGACAGGGAAGAACGCGCGTTGGTCGGGAATCTTGAGTCATGGCAATTGTCCGTAAGTCTCGGGGAGGCATTTGAGCCTTGAACAGGACCCGCACTTTGCATGGGCAAAAGTCTGCACAGAGGCCGCCATTCTTGGTCGCACACACGTGGCTGACGAGTTAATCGTTGTTAATTCTGCAAATGCTGATGATGGCGTTTTGCTTTTTAAATCGGCCCGCAAGGCTGCGGGCTAGAGCATTGGCGGGATCAGTTGCGGCGTTGCAACCAACTCAGGAAGCCGTTTTTGCGGGTTTGTGCGGGGCGGGCCAGTAACACACTGTGTGCGTTGTTCTGGCGCACCGCCTGAAGCTTGTTGAAGGCCCGGTTGACCTGTTTGCATTTCTCCAGGCAGGCCCGTGCGGTGGCCTTGTCGATGCGGTAGATGATGCTTGAGGTCATGGCGGTGAAGCTGGCCTCGGACGGGGTATCGCCCAGCACGCTCTGCTCACCCATGATCTCGCTGGGCCCCATGCGCCCGGCTTCGACCTGTTTGTCGCCATCGGGCACCGCCGCACTGACCACTCCTGTGGCAATCACAAACAGCGACTCGGACACCTCGTTCACATCCAGCACCACCTGGCCTGCGACGTACTGCTCGGCGGTCATGGCCTCGGCCAGTGCATCGCGTTCTTCCTCGCTCAGTGAACGGAACACCTTGACCTCATCAAGCAGCGCCCTGGCCCGGGAAATCGGCACCGCATTGCCCTCGCTCTGGCGGATGATGCCGGCCGCTTCCAGGTGCCGGTGGGCCAGGTCAAACAACTGGTTGCGTACTTCACCCTTGCGCGACAGTTCGGCGATGAAACCGCTGGCCACATACTCGGCCATGGTTTCGCCCGATTCCTTGAGCACCGCTTTGGGCGCCGGAGTCAGCAGCAGGCTGTCGCTGCCTTGCAGGGCACGTTGCAGAGCGTCGAGCACCCGGCGTGGGCGGACATGCTTGGGCACCTGAATGCTGATCGACACCCCGTGCATGTTGCTGGGCCGGCTGAGGTTGACGATTTTGGCCTTGGCCGCCACCGAGTTGGGGACCACGGCGGTAGCACCGGCGCTGGTCTGCAAGTGGGTGGCGCGCCAGTCGACGTCCACCACCTTGCCTTCCACACCGTCGATGGTCACCCAGTCATCCACCTGATAGGGCTTGGTGGTGTTGAGCACGATGCCGCTGAATACGTCGCTCAGGGTGCTCTGCAAGGCCAGACCGACGATGATCGCCATCGCCCCGGAAGTCGCCAGCAGCCCCTTGACCGGCAGCTCCAGCACATAACCGGCAGCGGCCACCACACAGGCCAGGAAGATCAGCGCACCGAACACGTCCTGCAGCAAGCGGCCGCTCTGGCCGATCCGGCGCATCAGCGCCAGACCGATCAGCACGGTCATGGTCCGCGCCGCAAACAGCCACCACAGAATCGCCAGTGCCGTCGCGCCCAGTTGCATCACGCTGTCGTCAGGCCAGCTGGGCGCCAGTAGCGGGCTGATGCCGCTGTTGATCAACAGGCTGGTGTAAAGCACGAACAGCGCCAGACGCATGGCCACCCGGGCGGCCCGCAGATGCAGCGGCACCAGATACCAGAGCGAGACATCGGCCAGCAGGATAACGGCGCCCCACAGCAGGGGATGGCTGAGTACGAAGGACATGGTGGCGACTCCGAAAAAAGAGACCAGGCGCTGTGAGGGCAGCGCCTGGTCTGGTAGTGGTCAGTTCAGGTGAGCTTTCAGTTCGCCGGCGGCCTGACGCATGGCCGAGCGCACTTCAGGGATGTGGGTCAACGGGTTGAGCAGGCCGTAGTCATGGATCATGCCGTTGTAGCGCACTGCGGTGACCGGCACCCCGGCGGCATCAAGCTTGCGAGCGTAAGCCTCGCCTTCGTCACGCAGCACGTCGAACTCGGCGGTCTGCACCAGCGCTGGCGGCAGGCCGCGCAGTTGCTCGGGGCTGGCCTGCAACGGCGAGGCATGCACCTGGGCGCGCTCGGCAGCGTTGGTGGTGTAGTTGTCCCAGAACCACTTCATCATGCCCTTGGTCAGGAAGTGGCCCTCGGCAAACTGGTTGTACGAGCCGTTATCGAAGTTGGCATCGGTCACCGGCCACAGCAGCAACTGGAAGCGCAGTGCGGGGGCTTTCTGTTCTTTGGCCATCAGCGCCACCACTGCGGCCATGTTGCCGCCGACACTGTTGCCAGCCACTGCCAGGCGCTTGCCATCGACGCCGATTTGCTTGCCATGCTCGGCCACCCAGCGGGTCGCGGCGTAAGCCTGGTTGATCGCAGCCGGGTACTGAGCCTCAGGCGACGGGGTGTAGTCGACATACACCGCCACCGCGCCGGAGCCGACCACCAGGTCGCGGATCAGCCGCTGGTGGGTCGGGAAGTCGCCCAGCACCCAGCCGCCGCCGTGGAAGAACATGAACACTGGCAAGTCACCCTTGACCTTGGCCGGGCGGACGATCTGCAGGTTGATCGCCTGACCGTCAACCGTGATGGTCCGCGGCGTCACTTCAACGCCCGACAGATCAACCTTCACCGAGGCCTGGGCGCCGGTCAGCACCGCACGGGCATCCTTGGGGCTCAGTTGCTCAAGCGGCTTGCCACCGCCGGCGGCGAGGGCTTCGAGAAACGCCTGAGTATCGTGTTCAACGCCTGGGCTGCCAGCGGCGAAAGCGCTGTTGACCGACAGGGCGAGCAGGCTGGCAACGAGGCTGATCTTGATCGATTTCATGAAAGTGTCCTTGGGTATTCAGAGTTGGGTTATCAGGTAGAAAAATCGGTGTGGCTGATGGCGTCTGGCCTCAGCTGCACCGTGGACACAGATTAATTTGCTGTCGAAACCGGAAAAAGCGGGTATAAGGCGTTTAACTGTCAATCTGGAAGAGACAATGAACCCGTTTGAAGACATGCGTATCTTTTGCCAGGTCATGGAATCGGGCAGTTTCACGGCGGCGTCCGACAAACTCGGCCTGTCCAAGCAGTTCGTCAGCAGGCGCCTGATGCAGCTTGAAGAACGCCTCGGGGTCCGCTTGCTGAACCGTTCGACCCGGCGCCTGGACGTCACGCCACTGGGGCAGAGTTACTACGAATCATCGCTGCGCCTGCTCAGTGAAGTGGAGCAGGTCGAACAGGGCATCGCCGGCCAGAACAACGAACCGCGCGGCACTATCCGGGTCAGTGCACCGCTGTCATTCGCCATCGCCCACCTTGGCTGCCTGGTGCCGTTGTTCCTGCAACGCTACAAGGACGTGAGCATCGAAGTGGACCTCAGCGACCGGCCGGTGGACCTGATCAGCGAAGGCTACGACCTGGTGCTGCGTATCGGCACCCTGGAAGATTCGTCGCTGGTGGCCCGACGTATCGCGAGTATCGAACGGGTGTATTGCGCCAGCCCCGTGTACCTGGCCGAACGCGGCCACCCGACCGCACCGGAACAACTGCACGAGCATGACTGCCTGCCCTATGGCCACAGCCGCCAGGTGCAATGGCGCTTCGACGGGCCGGGCAAACCGACGCTGATCAACGTCACCGGCCGCATGCGGGTCAACAACGGTGACCTGCTGCGCGACGCGGCGATTGCCGGGCTGGGCATCACCTACCTGCCGACCTTCATCGTTGGCGCGGCACTGCGCAGCGGCAGCCTGGTGCGGGTCCTCGACGACTTGTGCCCGCCACCGCTGACCCTCTCGGCGGTCTACCCGCAACACCGCCAGACTTCCCGGCCGGTGCAGGCGTTTATCGAGTTTCTCAAGGAGCGCTTGCAAGGCAGTATCGAAACCGGGGATCGACCGTAGCTGATCATTTAAGGTCGATGCGGTCTTTGTGGGAGCCAGCTCTGCTGGCGAATGCAGTCGTGCATAACGAGCAGATGGACCGGTTTTACCGGCCCGGCTGCTCCTGCTCAATTAGACCGGTGGGAGCTGCCGGCCGGCGCTCCGGTTGCTAGCGAAGACGGCGGCACATTCGCAGCAGATGTAGTGCTTTTACTGGCCTCTTCGTCGGAGTGCCACCCAGACCAAGGTCGCTCCCACCGGGGGCACACAGTGCCTAAGTGAATGTATGATCAGCCCATCTCCTGCAACCACAATCGATCAACAGTATTGCGGCTAAAGCGGATCGCCGCCCGGCCGCGCCTGCTCAACGCAAGATATCCAACGGATACTGCACAACCACATACAGCCGATCCAGATCGTTATTACCCTGCGCCGCATTGCCCCGATGTGTCACATACGACAACTCCACCGACAGCCCCTGCAAGGCGCCTGCCGGGGCCTTGTAGGCCAGAGTCAGGTCGGGTTCCCAATGCCTGCCACCTTTGCCTTGCAACGGCACATAGCGATCCTCAGCGCCAGCAAACCGGTTGTACGCACCACCGCGTGGCGCATCGGTGCCATCGATACCACTGCCGCGCACATAGCGGCCCATAAAACTCAAACCCGAAAACACATCACCCAGATCCAGGTCATAACGCGCCTGAAAGGACTGCTCGCCAGGGCCATTGAAGTCGTTGTACTTGATCGAGTTGGCCAGATAGATCGAATCACCGCCGACAAAGTCGAACGGCGTATCACCATGGATCTTCTGGTAACCGAAACTGAAAGCCTGCCGGGCATGGGTCAGTTTCAGCAGCAGGCTGGCCGCCGTATTGGCAATCGCACCGGCACTCGCCTGACCACTGTCCAGTGTGCGATACAGGTTGGCATCCCAGTCAAACCGCGTCTGGGGACCCAGCAGATGACCGCCATGCAGGTTGCCGTAATACTGCCGCCAGGTGTCGCTCAACTCTCCGATATACAACGCACCGCCCAGCGCCTGGTCACTGCGGCTTTCAATCCCGGCCAGGCTGATGCTCTGTCCGGCGGTGCTGGCGCCGTAGCCCTCCAGATCACCACGGCCGGTGGACTGGTTCTGGTTCTTGAACGCGGTAAAGCGCCCGGCCACCAGGCGCACGCCCGGCACGTCAAGGCTGTCGAGCAACCAGCCAGTGGCGTACTCCGGTTGCAGGCGCTTGTCGGCGGTGTCGAACACTGGCGTCTCGACCTCCATCTCGCCCACCCGCAACTGCGTGGCGCCCAGGCGCAGCTTCAGTGCCGCGCCTGCCGAGGAGTAATCCGGTTCGGCGCGGCCATCGCTGTCCAGCGGCAGCAGGCCGGTACCCGCCGTGCCGCGACCACTGTCCAGGCGCAGACCGAAAAAACCATGCGCATCGATTCCCAGGCCCACGTTGCCTGAGGTAAAGCCGGAATTGAAGTGGCCGATAAACCCCTGCGCCCACTCCTGGCTGTAGTTCTGCTCGCGAACCCGGTCGTTACGGTAGTCGTTGTGCAGGAAGTAATTACGTGCCAGTACGCCAGCCTGGGCGTCCTGCCAAAAGCTGTTGTCCTGAGCCTGCGCGCCATGAGCCAGGGCGGTAAGTAGTAGCCCGTTGAACAGAACCAAACCGCGCATGCCTGATGCCTCTGAATCAAAGCGCTAACTTTGACCCGGCTGACCAGGCATGGCTTGAGCAGATGTGTCGTGTCCGGTTTTTAGCTGAGCCTGAAAACGCTCAGTCATTGACTTCGATAATCCCTTCACGTACCGCGAACAACACCAGGCTGGCGATATCGTGAATGCCCAGGCGATGCATGACCTGCGAGCGATGGGCCTCGACGGTCTTGACCGACAACCCCAGGCCGCCGGCAATCGAGCGTGTCGACTCGCCACGGGCGATCAGGCGCAGGATCTCCAGCTGGCGTTCGGTCAGCGCCACATTACTGCTGCGGGTCGGCTGCACCAGGGTCTTTTTCACCGCCTGGCTCACCACCATCGGCACCACTGCCGACGACAGATACTGCCCGCCGCTGCGCAACGACTGCAGCGCCAGCTCCAGTTCCAGCACACTGGCACTCTTGAGCAGATAACCATGGGCGCCCAGTTGCAGGCACTTCATTACGAACTCCGAGTCCGTGTGCATCGACAGCATCAAAACCTTGCAGGCCGGCGCATGCAGCGCCAGTTCTTCGAGTGTGTGCACGCTGGCCGTGCGTTCTATGGACATGTCCAGCATGACGATTTCCGGGGCCAGCACCACGGCCAGTTCTACAGTGCTCAACGTATCGCCGGTCTCACCGACGATCTCGTAGTCATGTTGTTTTTCCAGCAGCGCCCGGATACCGGCCCGAAACAGTGGGTAGTCATCAGCGAGCAAAATTCGGCAAGGCATAGATCAGGCCTGTGTCGCGTGGGAATAAATGCCGTCCTTGTGTTCAGGCGGCGTTGTTGTATCCCGTGTGGGGCGTGGCACGGGGCCAGACCGGTCTGAATATGCCTGCTGGCCACAATGTGTTTTACAGACGCCCACAGGGGGAGACGTCCATATCGTTGTTCCGGCAACCTCCCTCAGCCGTGTCGAGCATGGTCACCGAATTGCTGGATCAGCAGCGGGACTCTGGATAACGGTTCAATCGTTTGTGCAGCGCCCATCCGGATCGCTTCCTTGGGCATGCCAAAGACCACGCAACTGGTCTCGTCCTGAGCCACGGTCTGGGCGCCGCTCTCGCGCATCGCCAGCAGCCCGCGTGCCCCGTCGTCGCCCATGCCGGTCATGATCACGCCCAGGGTATTGGCCCCGGCATGCCGGGCGACCGAGCGAAACAGCACATCTACCGAAGGTTTGTGACGATTGACGGGGGGACCATCGAGGACTTCGACCTGGTAATGCGCGCCACTGCGTTTGAGCTGCATATGGAATCCGCCGGGGGCGACCAGTGCCAGACCGCTGTGGACGCGATCCAGATGCCTGGCCTCGCGCACTTCAATCTGACACAGGTTGTTTAACCGACGGGCGAAATCGGCGGTGAATTTTTCCGGCATGTGTTGAACGATCACAATGCCCGGGCAGTCACGTGGCAACTGACGAAGCACGTATTCCAGTGCCTGGGTGCCGCCGGTCGAGCAACCCAGTGCCACCACCCGATCGGTGGTGTGCAACAAGCCTGTCGGTGCGCTTGGCGGCGCCGTTGGGGTTGCTTTGTTTTTCTGTTGTTGCAAGGCGCTTGCCACAGGCCTGAAGGCGCCGGGGCGGGTACGCGCCGCCTCTTCAATGGTGCGGATCAACTCGCTGGACATCTGCTCCAGGCTCTGGCGCAGGCCCAGCCGGGCCTTGGTGAAGACCCCCACAGCGCCTGCAGAAAGGGCTTCCACGGAGACACCCGCACCGCTTTCGGTCAGCGTCGAGCAGATCAGCGTCGGGGTCGGGCGTTCGCTCATGATCTGGCGCAGGAAGGTCAGGCCGTCCATGCGCGGCATCTCGATATCGAGAATGATCACGTCCGGCCAGTCACGGCGCATCTTGTCGATGGCATACAGCGGATCACCGGCATGGCCGATGACCTTAATGCCGGGGTGATTGTCCAGGCAACTGGTCAGCACCTGACGCACCAGCGCCGAGTCATCGACGATAAAGACCTTGATCATGATACCCACCTGGGTCTGACCGGCAGGCGCATCAGTTTGCGCTCGCAGTCGATGCGGCCACTGCTGCCGTCGACGAGCAGGCGGCGGTAATGGTCGCCATTTGTATCGCAGTGATCCACCGGCCAGTTGCGCAGGCTGAACTGCCGATGGGCGAACTCGCTGTTGCTATGTCCGACCCGGCAGGCGATGCGCCCGAGCGGGCTGCTCAGGGTGCCGCCACCAAAAATGCTCTTGCGGTATTCACACGGGCGGGTGCCATGACGCAGCATGTCGGCATGCAGGCGGCGGAACACCGCGTCGCCGTAACGGGTGTCGAGCGGATCGTTGCGCAAGCCCGGCTGACCCGGTTCGCGGGGAAGCACGTAATGGGACACCGAGAGCAGACGCCAGCGCGGGTGCCAGAGAATGATCGACACGCAACTGCCCAGCAGCGTCGTGACCGGACCGTTGTGGCGACCAAAGAAATAATCGCCGGGGCGCAAGAACAGCGAAGAACTTACAGACATTCGTATACCGAGGGTTGAATCAGCCTGAGCGGTAATTGCAGGCCATGGATGCTTTCGGCGTGGCCGATGAACAGAAGTCCGCCGGGACGCAACTGACCAACGATGCGCTGCACGATGCGGCGTTTTTCCTCGCCATCGAAGTAGATCAGCACATTGCGCAGAAAAATCGCATCGAACAGGCCCAGGTCCTCGACCAGCGGCTGGACCAGGTTGACTTCGCGCAGGTTCAGGCGCTCACGCAGCGCCGCCTGGACCCGAAAGCGCCCGCTCATGTCGCCAACCCCGCTCAGGCAATAGCGCTGCAGCCAGCCTTCAGGAAAATACTTGGCCTGGCTGATGTCGTAGATACCTTCCTGGGCCTTGCGCAGCATGCTCAGGCTCAGGTCGCTGGCGGTGATCGACCAGTCTTTGGTGGTGGCGTGTTCGCTGAGCACCATGGCCATACTGTAAGGCTCTTCGCCCGACGAGCAGGCCGCGCTCCATAGCCGCAACGGCCCGCGCTGACGGGTCAGCCACTCGCCCAGGCAATCGAAGTGCGGGTGTTCACGAAAAAAGTAGGTCTCGTTGGTGGTCAGCAAGTCCACCACCAGCCGGCGCTCCTGACGGTACAGCGGCTGCTCGATCATGCGCAGGTACGCGGTGAAACTGTCGAGCCGGTAATGACGCAGGCGTTTCATCAACCGCCCCGCCACCAGTGGCCGTTTGTTGTCGGCCATCTGGATCCCCGAGGCCTCGGCCATGAGCTTTTGCAGGTGGCGGAACTCGCTGTCGCCGAGCCCCGGCAGCTTCAGTGCATCGGCCATGTCAGCTGCCCTTGCTCACGGCAAGACTGAGCTGGCGGATATCGTCGAGCGATAGCACCTGCGCAACATTGAGGATGATCGTGAAGCTCTGCTCGTTACGGGCCATGCCGGCGATGAAGTCGGTACGGATCCCGGCACCGAATGGCGGTGGCGGCACCACCAGTTGCGGGTCGATGTCCAGCACCGCATCCACCGCATCGACCACCAGGCCGATGCGCTGGTGATGCTCTTCCATCGCCAAGTCAATGATCACGATGCAGGTGCGCTTGTCAGGGCGGGTCAGCTCGAAGCCGAACCGCGCTGCCAGGTCCAGCACCGGCACCACGTTGCCGCGCAGGTTGATCACCCCGTGAATGAAGGCGGGCATCATCGGTACCGAGGTGACGTCGTGGTACTCGATGATTTCCCGCACCAGGTCGATCGGCAGCGCGTAGGCGGCGTCACGGACCCGAAATGACAGGTGCTGCACGCTCAGCGCGTGAGCCGCGTCGAACGATGAATCGGAACTCTGGGCAAGGTTCATGGCTGTGCTCTTCCTGAACAGGTCCGGTCAGCCGAAGCTGACGAACTGGCCTTCGTCGACCTGACTCTTGCCACGCGACCAGGACGGCGGGGTGCCGCCGCTGAAGGTGTCGTTAACCCGTGGCAGTGGTCGGTTGGCTGCGTTCTCGTCGAAGCGGAAGAAGCCGATCAACTCCTGCAACTGGCCGGCCTGGGCGTTCATCTCTTCGGCGGTGGCGGCCAGCTCTTCCGAGGCCGAGGCGTTCTGCTGGGTGATCTGGTTCATCTGGCCCATGGCGATATTGATTTGCCCGGCCGCGCCGCTCTGTTCCTGCGAGGCTGCAGTGATTTCCTGAACCAGGTCGGAGGTTTTCTGGATATTGGGCACGATTTCGTTGAGCAGGCGGCCGGCCTGTTCGGCCAGTTGCACGCTGCTGGAGGCGACCTGACCGATTTCCTGAGCGGCCACCTGGCTGCGTTCGGCCAGCTTGCGCACTTCGGCAGCCACGACCGCAAAGCCTTTGCCGTGGTCGCCGGCACGGGCCGCTTCGATGGCCGCGTTAAGCGCCAGCAGGTTGGTCTGGTAGGCGATGTCGTCGATGATGCTGATCTTGTCGGCAATCTGCTTCATGGCCAGCACCGTGTCACCCACGGCGCCGCCACCCTGTACGGCATCGTTGGCCGCTTTGCCGGCAATCCCGTCAGTGATCTTGGCGCTCTCGGTGTTCTGGGCGATGGAGGCTGACATCTGCTCGACCGAGGCGCTGGTCTGCTCGACACTGGCGGCCTGTTCGTTGGCGGCCTGGCTCAGCGACTGCGAGGTAGAGCTGACTTGCTCGGAGGCTGAAGACAGCGCATCGGCAGCGCTGCGCACGTCGCCGAGAATGCTGCGCAGGCGCACCGCCATGTTCTGCATTGAGGCCAGCAGCTGGCCGGTTTCGTCCTTGCTGTTGACCTGCACGTCCTGGCTCAGATCACCGGCGGCCATGCGGTTGGCAGCGACCACGGCATCGTTGAGCGGTTTGGTGATGCTGCGGGTGACCAGCACGCCGATCAGCATGCCCAACAGGGTTGCGGCGACCAGCAGGCCAATCATCTGCACGCGCGAGTCCAGATAGATGTTGGTGATTTCAGTGTTGGCTTCGCCTGCACGATTCTTTTTATGCGCGACCATTTCACCCAGCATACGATCAATCACGTCACCGCTGGCCACGGCTTTGGGCAACAATTCAGTGATTTCATTAGCTTCCTGGAACTGGCTGGAGCTGCGGCTGATGTTGACCAGTTGTTTGACGAGCGTTTCATATTCGGTGAACGGCGCATTCATCTGGTCGTAGCGTTCCAGGCTTTCTTTGGTCAGGAAATTCTCGCGACCCTTGACGATCTGCTGGCGGGTCAGGTCCAGCGCCGTCAATGTGGAGCTGAGCATTTTCTCGCGGTCAGCCTGATTGGTGGCCAACAAGGCACCACGCAGTGATCGGCCTACGGTAACCAATTGAATATTGGCTTCCTGAAGTTGGGTCATGCCTTCGATATCGACCTCATACATACGGTCTGACAGCGAGTTGACCTGGTCCAGATTGCGGATACCGATCAGGCCGATGACGATGGTCAGTGCCACCACCACCAGAAAGCCCAGGGTCAACCTCAAGCCTATCTTCATGTTTCGAATGAACTGCATGCTGAATCTCCTGAAAGCGGCAATGAACTAGTGGGCGTTGGCGACGTTGGCCTGGCTCGGGGCGGGGGTATCGACCAGGGCCTGCAAATGACGGAACAGACTGGGGATGTCGAGAATCAGCGCGACCTGCCCGGAACCGAGAATGGTCGAGCCACTGATCCCGCGCAGGTGCTGGAACATCTTGCCCAGCGGTTTGATCACGGTTTGCAGCTCGCCGTGTAACTGATCGACGATCAGCCCGGCCTGCTGGCGGCCCTGGCTGACCACCACGATGTTGCGCCGGCGCACCGGCTCGCTGTCGAGGCCGAAATGGCTGTCCAGGGTGATGCACGGCAGCGGGTTGCCGCGCAGGTTGAGGTAGCCGTAGCCTTTGTCCAGCGTCGGTTCGCTGGCCTCCATGCATTCGGTGACCATGTCCAGCGGGATGACGAAGCTGTCGTTGCCGACACTGACCAGAAAACCGTCGATGATCGCCAGGGTCAGCGGCAGGCGGATACGGAAGGTGCAGCCAAAGCCGGCCACCGAATCGATCTCGATCAGGCCGCGTAACTGGTCGATGGCGCTGCGCACCACATCCATGCCCACGCCACGGCCAGACAGGTTGGAGACCTGCTCGGCAGTGGAAAAGCCGGGTTCGAAGATCAGTGCATGAATGTCCCGGTCGCTGAGTTGCGCGTCGGCTTCGACCATGCCCTTGTCGATGGCCTTTTGCAGAATCCGTGCGGTGTTCAGGCCGCGGCCGTCGTCACTGATTTCCAGCACGATCATGCCAGAGTCGTGATAGGCGTTAAGGCTCAGGTTGCCTTCTTCGGGCTTGCCGGCGGCCAGCCGCTCGGCGCCCGGTTCGATGCCGTGGTCGATGGCGTTGCGCACCAGGTGGGTGAGCGGGTCGGCGATCTTGTCGATCACCGATTTGTCCAGTTCGGTCTCGCCGCCACGGATGGTCAACTGGATCTTCTTGTCCAGCTCCTGGCTCACGTCGCGCACCACACGGTGGAAGCGGTTGAAGGTTTCGCCGACCTCGACCATGCGCAGCTTCAGGGCGCTTTCGCGGATCTGCTCGACATGCTGGAACACCGCCTGGGTGCTTTCGATGCAGCGGGTGTCGCCAGACAGTTTGGCCTGCATCTGCGCGCCGGCGGTACTGATCACCAGTTCGCCGACCAGGTTGATCAACTCATCGAGCTTATGGGCCGAAACTTTGACCAGGGTGTTTTCGCTGCTGCGCTTTTCTCGGGGCGCGGTGCGCTCGGCGGCTGCGGCGCCTGCTTGAGCGGTGTGTCTGGCGGGCGGTTGCGCGGCCGTTGGCGCAATCGTTTGCGACGAATCGCCAATAATCTGCATCGGCAACGCGGCGTTACCGGCCTGGGCTGGCGCCTGATCGTCCGGGTGCCGGTAATCGGCAAACCCGCCATCCAGCCGCTCGATTTCAAGTGTGCAGAAGTCTTCGATAAAGCTGAACACGTCGACGATCTGCTCCCGCCCGGCAGCACTGCGCAGGGTGATCGCCAGGCTCAGGTAGCACTGATGCGGGTCCAGTTCGTGCAGTGCCGGCAGGCTGGCAGTGCAGGTCTGTATGTCGGTGATGGCCCCGAGCTTTTTCAGGTAACGGACAAAGGCGGCCGGGTCGAAGCCATTTTCGAACAGCTCGCGGGCGAAACCGATATTGATCTGCCAGTCATGTACGTCGAGCTCGTCCGGGGTGCCCGCCACCGGTTGTGGCGGGCTGTCCTGCGCTTGCGGGGCATGTCCCTGGGCCGCCGACAGCGCGGCAATCAGCGGCGCGTGACGGCTTTCATCGACGTTCAACTGGCCGTTGTCGTCGACGCTTTCAAGCAGGGTGCTCAGCTCGTCCATGCAGGTCAGCATCAGCGAGGTCATTTGCGAGGTCAGGGTCAACTGACCGTCACGCACCATCATCAACAGGCTTTCCAGATGATGGGTGAGGTTGACCAGCGCGGTCAGCGAGAAAATACCCGCCGAGCCTTTGAGGGTGTGCACGGCGCGGAACAGTTGATTGACTGCTTCGTCATCCTCGGGACTGATTTCCAGGCGTAGCAGGCTGTCTTCAGCGTCCTTGAGCAGATCACGGCCTTCATCCAGAAAGCCTTGCAGCAGTTGGTTCCACTGATCGCCACTGAACATGGGTCAATCCTCGGCCGGGGCGGTGGGGTGAAGTACATCCAGGGCCAGCAACCCGGCCAGTTCGATCACGCTGGGCGAGGCCGCAATGATTTCGGGCTGCTGCCCATAAGCCGCCAGGCTCTGGTGCAGCGCCAGCAGCAATTGCGCACCGGCACTGTCGAGTTCAGCGATACCGGAAAGGTCCAGTTGCCAGGCTGCATCACTGGCGGCGGGCAGCAGCGCCTTGAGTTGCTCAAGGGCCTGCTGGACTTCGTAGATCGTCAGGTCACCGGCGGCGTGTAGCAGCGCCGGTGCGTCCGGGGTCGGGTGGCTGAGGGTGAACATGGGCTCAGCCCATCAGCTTTTCGACTGCCGCCAGCAACTGTTGGGGCTGGAACGGCTTGACGATCCAGGCTTTGGCGCCAGCGGCCTGGCCTTCGGCTTTCTTCGACTGTTCGCTTTCGGTGGTGAGCATCATGATCGGTGTGAAGCGGTACTCTGGACGGGCCTTGACCGCCTTGACCAAGCCGATGCCGTCGAGGTTGGGCATGTTCACGTCACTGATGATCAGGTTGATTTTCTGCCCGGTCAGTTTGTTCAGTGCGTCACGGCCATCGCTGGCTTCGATCACTTGATGGCCGGCGCTGGTCAGGCTCATCTTCACCAGTTGGCGCATCGAAGAAGAGTCATCAACGATCATTACGGTCTTGGCCATGTTGGAGTTCCTCGCAAAGGAAAAGGCAATAAACACAGAAAAAACAGCTACAACGAATTCGCTCGCCAGGGTTCTAGAAGAACGTGACTTCACTGGCAGTGGTCTGGGTTCGCCCGTGGCGTTCCTCTTCGGTGGTGAAGCGCTGGCGCAGGCGGTCGAGCCAGGCACGCGGGTCGTGCAGGCTGGCGTCCTGTTGCTGCAAGGCGTCGAGCAACTGCTGCTGGTCGCTCTGGACGTGGTCGAGCATCTGGTCGGCGCGGTCCTGGAATTGCAGGCTGATCATGATCGCCTGAATGTCCTGCTGGGTATCGCGGGCATCACGCTGCAGGGTGTGAGAGGCGCCGGACAGCTCATTGAGGTTGTCTTCAAGGTGGCTCATCACGGTCTTGACCGACGCATCCAGGAACGCCAGGTTGCTGCGTTCGCTTTCACCCAGCTCGGCGGCGGCGCTGATGGTCGACTGGATCGCGTGGTTGATCTCTTCGACCTTGATGTCCATGCCCTGGCCGGTCTCGGCCGACAGTGAAGAAAGCTTGCGCACTTCGTCGGCAACCACCGAAAAGCCCCGGCCATGTTCACCGGCACGAGCAGCCTCGATGGCGGCATTGAGGGCCAGCAGGTTGGTCTGGCTGGCGATTTCCTGCACCCGCTTGGCCATCTGCTGCAACTGGCTGGCATAGCTGTCGAGCTGGCTGATGGTGTCGATCAGCGCCTGTTGACGCTTGCTGCTGGCTTCGAAGGCGTGGGTGACTTCCATCAGGCGCTGGTTGGCATCGCGCAGGCTGGTGCCGACGCCGCCGTTGGCCAGGATGTTTTCCGAATTACCCAGGCTGCTTTCAAGGCGGCTGGCAATGTTGCTGAAGCGCTCGAACAGGTCGCCGATGTTGCTTTGCAGCAGGTCGCGGCTCTGGGCGATGCTGTCGCTCCAGCTGGGCACCACGGTGTGCAGCAGGGCCGGCACGTCAGGCGCTGGCGAGGGGGTGCCGGGTTCTGTGGGGACAACCGGATCTGCAACCGGGGCGGGTTTGCGCAGTTGCACCACCACGGTGGCGCAGGCAATGATCAGCAGGCCGGCGATGATGACCAGGTTCTGGCTCAATGCGAGTCCAGTGGCACTGAGTGCGAGGCCTACCCAGAAAGCAAGATAAATCAACATCCTCGCATCCATTCGATTACCTGAAAGTCCGGGGATCATAGCGATGGCAATTTGACGTCAATATCGGGGCAACCCCTAATCCGACCAGCGGGTCATGGGGGGACTTATTAGCCTCGGTCACCGGAAGACTTGACTGAGCAGTCAGCCTAATGCCTTCTGCCGCAACGACTTGGCAGGGACGGTCGAATCCGCGTTTAGTCATTTGCAGTGGCTGTGTCTAGGAAATTGGCTTAAGGGTCGTGGTCCGGGACTCTGGTCAGGTGGCGCTATTTGGAAAGAAAGTGTTGCATTGGAGTACTTCTGCCCCGGTTGACAGGTGATTCGGTGCATGATTTCAAGGTGCCATATGCGAAAACGGAGCACCTGCTTCATGGCAGATGCCCCGTTGCTATCAGAGGTTCTATTAAGGGCTTGCAGGCGCTCAGAGCTGCCCTTAAGGGGCGCTGCGGGCACTGAACACGGCCTTGCCGATGCCTTGCAGCACGGTGTCGTTTTGCGGCGTGTGGACCCTGGCGCACAGCACGTTACGGTAGTGGCGTTGCAATGGGTTACTGCGTGACAGCCCAGGATTGCCGCTGGCCTCCAGGGCGATTTCCACAGCACGCTGGGCATTGTTGGTGACCAGGTATTTGATCTGTGCGGCATGCTGGCTGGGCACCTGGCCGTGGGCGGCCGAATGCAGCAGATTGTGGTTGGCGAACAGCAGCGTATCGATGTGCCCGACCGCCTCCTGAAAGCGCGGCAGGGTGGCCAGTGAGGCGCCGAGGTTGGATGGCTTGCGCTGCTCCAGCCACGCCACCAGCCAGTCACGCGCAGCGTGCGCGACACCGTCGTAGACCGCCGAGAGCAGCACCGACATCCACAGCATCCCGGCCGGGTCCAGTTCGGCGCGGATGTTGCTCCAGGGGCTGACGCTGACCGCTTGTTCCAGCGGAATCAGCACATCTTCAAAGATCACCTCATGGCTGCTGGTGGCGCGCATGCCCAAGTGGTCCCAGTCTTCGACGATGCGAATGCCCGGGGTGTCCTTGTGCACCAGATAAGTACCGACCAGCGGGTCTTGATCGTCACTGCGGCCCCAGACGCCGAACCAGGTCAGGCCGTGGCTGCCGGTGGAATAGATCTTGCGCCCGCTGATGCGCCAGCCTTGCGCCGTACGCCGGGCGATGGTTGCCGGCAGGCCGCCACGCGCCGGCGTGCCAAGGTCGGGCTCGACGCGCAGGGCGTTGATCAACGCACCGTTGTGCACGGCGTCCAGGGCGACTTTTTTGCGCAGGTGTTCCGGCCACTGCAGGCTGTCTTGCAGGCGTGCGTGCTGGATGTACTGCATGACCAGAATCAGCGCCGTGGACGGCTCGCCTTTGGCCACCGCCTTGATCACCTCCAGCGCCTTGGGCAGGTCGGCACCGCCGCCGCCCAATTCAACAGGCACGGTCAGACCCAGCAGGTCGTGCTCGTGCAGCACGCGGAAGTTCTCGTGCGGAAACTCGCCGCTTTGGTCATAGTGCTCGGCGGTGCTGGCCAGCAGGGCGCTGATATCGGCCAGCCTGGCGCTGAACGCTGCCGCCGACTCTGGTTCGTCAACAGGCTGACGAAGACTTGTGAGGCTCATGTGTGATTCCTTTTCAGTGGCGGCCGCCGGCTATCAGGCCGCTCAGACCGTCGCTGCGGTCAGGGCCAGCTCGACGGCTTGCAGGATGGGTTCGGCTTCGGCACGCACCAGCCAGTCGGGGCTGACCTGGGCAAACACCACCCGCGCTTCGCGGTCGAGCACCACCACGGTGGGCTGTGGCAGCTCCCAGGTGCCGGTGCCGGTGACCTCGCCAATCGAGGTGCCCTTGCTTAATGCCGCCTGGCGCGAAGCCTCGTCGAAGCTGTAGAGAATCCCCAGCCGCCTGGCCAGGACGTTGTCCTTGTCGCTGGCGACTTGCAGGGTCAGGTTATGTCGGTGCTTGATCTCGATCAGACGCTCAGGCACCTGTGGGCTGACCGCCACCAACGGTACGCCCCTGGCCTTGAGCGCCGCCGCCAGTTGGCGATCGTAATGCGGGATGGCCAGATTGCAGGCCGGGCAGCCGGCAAAGCGGAAGAACACCAGTACCGCCGGGCCTTCGGCCAGCAACTGGTCGCGGCTCAGGACACCGCCTTCGACCTTGAGCAGTTCGAACGGCCCGATGTGATCACCGGCTTTGACGAAGCGTTCGGTGTCGGCGGTATCGACCAGCAACTGGCGCTGGTTGATGTTGATTTGCAGGGCTTCAGGCGCCCAGCTGGCGACCCGCTCGGCGTGCAGGTCGGCCAGTTGTTGGTTGAGTGACTGGCTCATGCGACGGCGTCCTCGGGGCGGGTTGCTGCGCTGTAACGGTTGGCCGGTTTGGCCAGGCCGAAATGCTCGCGCAGGGTGGCGCCGCTGTACTCGGTGCGCAACAGGCCACGCTGTTGCAGGATCGGCACCACCAGTTCAGTGAAATACTGCAGGCCATCGGGCAGCAGCGAATTGATGATGAAACCGTCGGCCGCGCCCTGTTCGAACCAGGTCTGCAGGGCGTCGGCGACGTGCTCCGGGGTGCCGACGAAATCCCGGTTCGGCCGGGAGAACCACAACGCCACTTCGCGCAGGCTCAACTGCTGTTCTCTGGCCAGTCGCTTGATCCGGTCGGAACCGCCTTTCTGGCTGTTGGCGCCCAGGTCGCCGAGTTCCGGGAACGGCTCGTCGAGGGGGTACTGAGTAAAGTCGTGGTCGTTGAACGGGCGGCCCAAAGCCACGATGGCATCCTCGATGCTGACCAGTTCTACGGCCTGCTGGAAACGCGCCTCCACTTCGGCCTCGTCACGGCCGACGATCGGGCGGATGCCCGGCAAAATCGACAGTGTCTGCGGGTCACGGCCAAAGCTGGCAGCGCGCTTTTTCAGGTCTGCCGAATAGGCAATGCCGTCCTGCAGCGACTCGACATGGACGAAGATCGCGTCGGAATACTCGGCGGCGAAGTTACGCCCGTCTTCGCTGGTGCCGGCCTGGAACAGTACCGGCTGGCCTTGACGCGAACGGGCAATGTTCAGCGGACCTTTGACCTTGAAGAACTCGCCCTGGTGATTGAGTGCATGCAGCTTGTCGGGGGCAAAGAATTCGCCGCTCTGTTTGTTGCGGATAAAGGCGTCGTCTTCCCAGGAGTCCCACAGGCCACGCACCACCGAAACGTGCTCCTTGGCGATGCGATAGCGCACGGCATGCGGCGGGTGTTCGCTTTTGCCGAAGTTATCGGCGGTGCCGCTCAGCCAGGAGGTCACGATGTTCCAGCCGGCGCGACCGCCGCTGATGTGATCCAGAGAAGCAAATTGCCGGGCGACCTGGAAGGGCTCGGTGTAGCTCACTGTCACCGTCGCCACCAGACCGATATGTTCGGTGGTGGCCGCCAGTGCCGACAAGACGGTCAACGGCTCGAAACGGTTGAGGTAATGCGGGCTGGATTTTTCGTGAATGTGCAGGCTGTCGGCGATGAACACGAAGTCGAATTTGGCGGCTTCAGCCAGGCGGGTCTGCTGCTTGTAAAAACCGAAGTTGACGCTGGCATCAGCCAGCGCGTCCGGATGGCGCCACTCGCCCCAACCATGACCGACACCATGAACCATGGCGCCCAGTTTCAGATGACGCTGCTTGAGATGACCTTGCTTGCTCATGAAAAATTCTCCTGAAAATGAGAGGGCCGGCTGGACCTGCATGGACCGGCCGGGCGCCGTAGGAGCGGCTGTCTGCGGTTCAGATCACATAAAACCCATGGGTGCCGTCACGACCCAGTTGCTCCACCAGGCCATATTCCCAGTCCAGGTAGGCCTGCATCGCCTCACGGGGGGCGTCGGTGCCTTCATACGGGCGGCGATAGCGGTCGGTGCGCGCTGAAGCCAGCCGGGTTTCGCCGTGTTCCAGCGGCTGGCCGGCCTTGATCCAGCTGGCGGTGCCGCCCTCAAGCAGGAACACCGGCTTGCCGGTCAGCGCCTCGACCTGGGCCACGGCCAGGCGCGCCAGCTTGCTGCTGCCACAGGTCAGCACATAGCGTTCGGCACTCGGGATCTTTGCCAGGGCGTTGGCCAGATCGGCGCGCAATGTCCACCAGGCGCCGGGGATATGCTGTTTGACATAGTTGGCGCTGGCGGTGAAATCCAGGACCGCGACGTTGCCCTGAGCCTGCCACTGGGCCAGGGTCTCGGGGCTGATCTGCTCGACCTGCGGGGTTGGCGGGGAGGGGGCGTCCCACTCGCCGCTGGCACTGAAATCAGCCGGCTGCAAGTCGTCCAGCACGTAGACTTCCCAGCCCAGTTGCGCGAGCCATGAAGCTGACATGTTGGCGCGCACGCCGTCGTCATCGGCCAGCACAATGCGCGCGCCGCGTACGCTGGCGAAGTGATCGGTTTCCTGCACCAGTTGCCCGCCCGGTGTCGAGCGTGCGCCGGGCACGTGGCCCTTGGCAAATTCTTCCGGGGTGCGCACGTCGAACAGGTAAGTGGTGCGCGCGGCCTCTGCCTGGAAACGCTGCAGGTCAGCCAGGCTGGCCCGCTGGACCCGGGCCTTGTCGGCGACCTGGCGGGCGTCGGCGCTGGCGCTCTGGCGGGTTTGTTCACTGACCTGGGCAAAGCGCCGGGCCTGACCATGGTCCAGGGTCTGGCCGGCCAGCAGCCAGCCGATGGTGCCGTTGCGCAGGGCGCTGATCGGGTTGGGCAGGCCGGCGTTGACCAGCGACTGGGTGCCGATGATGCTGCGGGTGCGACCGGCGCAGTTGACGATGATCCGGGTGCTCGGGTCGGGTGCCAGTTCGCGGGCGCGCAGCACCAGCTCGGCGCCGGGCACACTGATCCCGGTCGGGATGCTCATGGTCTGGTATTCGTCGAAGCGGCGGGCATCGAGTACCACCACGTCGGCCTTGGCATCGAGCAGCGCCTTGACCTCTTCGGCGGCCAGCGACGGTGTGCCGCGATGGTGCTCGACCAGTTCGCCAAACGCCTTGCTTGGCACGTTGACGTCGATGAACAACTCACCGCCCGCCGCGCCCCAGCCGGCCAGGCCGCCTTCGAGCAGTTTCACGTCACTGTAGCCCAGCTCGACAAAGCGCTGCACGGCACGCTGCGCCAGGCCTTCGCCGTTGTCGTAGACGGTCACCGGGGTGTCCTTGCGCGGAATCCGCGCCAGCACTTCCAGCTCCAGCTTGGACAGCGGGATGTTGACCGCGAACAGCGGATGCGACTCGGCGAACGGAGCTTCTTCACGCACGTCGACCAGGGCCAGTTCTTGCCGGTCCAGCAGCGCCTGGCGAATATCGGTATAGGAACGGGTTGCTTGTGTAGTCATCGTGCTTGGCTCGCTTCTTTTGACAGATCCCAGATGTTGGGTAGAAAGGCGTTTGAATACCCGGAAATGAACGGCTTCTCGGTGCCGTCGTCGAGGTACACCGCACGCCGCACCGCACCGATGTTGGCGCCGTAAACGTGAATGCTGATCGACACCTGGTCAGCAAAGGCATTGCTGACCTGATGCACATCGTTGCTGCGTGGCGAAAGGGCTTCGACCTGACCAGGCTCCAGGCGGATGGCCGGGCCTTCACGTTCCAGCCGGCCATCGGCGCTGCGCACGAAGCCTTGTGAGTACTCGGCGCCGCGCAACATGCCGATCAGACCCCAGACCCGGTGGTCGTGGATCGGTGTGCTCTGGCCCGGTCCCCAGACAAAACTGACGATGGAAAAGCGCTGCCTTGAATCGGCGTGCAGCAGAAACTGCTGGTAGCGGGTGGGGTCCGGGATGGCAAATTCGTCGGGCAGCCAGTCATCGAAGCTGACCAGTTGCGACAACAACTGGCCACCGCGATGCAGCAGGTCGCTCTCGTGCGGATTGCCGTCGATCAGTTCGGCCAGCGCACCGATAAAGGCACGGAGTCTTTCGGGATGAGGCGTGTGTGACATATCCATTCCAGGCGGTGGTGAGGCATGGCTGGATATAAACATAATAGCTGTACTTAATATGCTATTTTTTTATGATTAGAATATAACCAAAAGCTCTTTATAAGCTGTTTTGTCGTTGCGACCTTGCATATGCATCGGTTCGTCCGGGACCCGCCACGCCGCGTGTTCGGCACGTTATCGGACTTTCCAGAAAGCGCGAATGGCACTATGCTTTTTGCCTATGTTCCTTTTATGCCTTTATGTGCGGTTCGAATGAAAATTGATGATATCGATGCTTTCGTTGCAGTGATCCGCTGTCAGTCGATCAGCCACGCGGCTGAGTCCTTGCAACTGACCCAGCCGGCCATTACCCGGCGCGTGCAGAATTTCGAGCAGGCGCTTGGGGTCGAGCTGTTCGACCGCAATACCAAACCGCTCAAACCCACCCCCATGGGGCATCAGGTCTATCAGAAGTGCCTGGCGATCCTGCGTGAGATGGACGCCCTGCGCGAGCTGGTGGCCAGCGATACACCGCCCAGCGGCCAGTTGCGTCTCGGCGTGCCGCAGACCATCGGCGATGTGGTGTTGCTCGACGCTCTCAAGCAATTGCGCGGCGAGTTTCCCGAGCTGCGTGCCCAAGTGGTGACCGGTTGGGGCAGCCACCTGATCGGCAAGATCGAGAACGGCGAGCTGGATGCCGCAGCTGCACTGTTTCCGGCCGGCAAGATTTTTCCGGACAACATCCTTGGCCAGTCGATCGGCAAGGTCGAGCTGGTGGTGGTCTGCGCTCGCGAATCGGCGCCGAAAAAGACCGTCAAACTGGCTGACTGTTACCAGCAGGGCTGGGTGCTCAACCCTGACGGCTGCGGTTTTCGTGCCGGCTTGCAACGCACCTTGTCTGACCAGGGGCTGGGCCTGAAGGTCAACCTGGAAACCTTCGGCACTGAGTTGCAACTGGGGCTGGTTGCCGATGGCATGGGGCTGGGTCTGGTGCCACGGCCGTTGCTGGAGCGCAGTGCCCACCGTGAGCAACTGGCGGTGGTCAACCTCAAGGACTTCAAGCCGGTGATGGACCTGTGGCTGGTTTACCCGCGCTTTCTGGGCAATCTGCAAGCGCCGGTCGACGCGTTTGGCAATCTGGTAGCCCATTCGCTCAAGCAGGTGTCAGCCGCAGCCTGAACCGGCTTTGTATAAAAAATCTGCATTATATAAATGGCGATAATCAGAAAATTTAAACATTAGGTTATCGCTAAATAGAATTTCACCGACGTTTCTTATGCGCCTAGCATGGGCCTTGCTCCACTCGGATGTGTGTCGTCCGAGTGACTACCAAGGAAGCTGCCCATGCCTGAAAAAGCCTTTGAGCCTGCCGCCGCCGGCTATCTAACCATCAGCAAGCCTGACCCGGCCCACACGGCTGGCAAACCGGATGCGCGCCGTTGGACGGTTCCGGCATTCGTGGTGCGCCTGCTCAGCCCGCTGGCGTTATTGCTGCTCTGGGAACTGGCCTCCCAGACGGGCCTGTTGCCTGGCCGGGTAATCGCTGCGCCTTCGCAGATAGGTGGCACGCTGTGGGAGATGATCAGTTCCGGCGAACTGGCCGGGCACTTATGGGTATCTTTGCAACGTGCCTTGCTCGGCTTGGGCATCGGTGTGGCAATTGGCGTGGCGGCGGCGCTGTTCACCGGGTTGTCGAAACAGGGTGAAGTGATTCTCGACTCACCCATGCAGATGCTGCGCACCATTCCATCCCTGGCGCTGGTGCCGTTGTTCATTCTCTGGTTCGGGATTGGCGAATTCACCAAGGTGGCGCTGATCGTCACCGGCACCACGTTTCCGGTGTATCTGAATCTGTTTTCCGGTATCCGCAATATCGACCCCAAACTGATCGAGGCGGCCAATACCCTGGGCCTGAGCCGCCGCGAACTGATCTGGCATGTGATTCTGCCGGGCGCGCTGCCTTCGTTCTTTGTCGGCCTGCGATACTCGCTGGGCATCTCGTGGTTGGCCCTGGTGTTTGTCGAGCAGATCAACACCACCGCCGGCATCGGGTACCTGGCCAGTGATGCCCGCGATTTCATGCGCACTGATGTGATTGTCATCTGCCTGTTGATCTACAGCGTTCTGGGCCTGTTGATCGACGGCATCATCCGCACTCTGGAACGCTATGCACTGGCCTGGCGTCCGACCTTCTTGAGGACCTGAACATGAACGCTCTCGACCTGCAGGAACCCGTCGCTGCCCGCTCCAGTGCCGAGCACCAGCCGCCTGCCGCCGTCCAACTGCGTAAGGTAGTGCGCCAGTTCGGCGAACAGCGGGTGATCGACAATCTGCAACTGGACATTGCCCCCGGCGAATTCGTCGCCTTGCTGGGTGCCAGTGGTTCGGGCAAGACCACCTTGCTGCGCAGCCTGGCCGGGCTCGACAGTATCGAAGGTGGCGAGTTGCGGGTGCCCAAGGCCCGCGCTGCGGTGTTTCAGGAACCGCGGCTGATGCCTTGGAAACGCGCCTGGAAAAACGTCACCCTTGGCCTGCGCAGCATTGATGCCAAGGCCCGCGCCGAGGCAGCGCTGACCGAGGTTGGCCTGGCGCATCGCATCAATGCCTTTCCGGCGACGCTGTCCGGTGGTGAAGCCCAGCGGGTTGCTCTGGCCCGTGCCCTGGTGCGCGAACCGCAACTGCTATTGCTCGATGAACCCTTCGCCGCCCTTGATGCACTGACCCGCATCCGCATGCACCAATTGATCATTGATCTATGGCGCAAACACACCCCGGCGGTGCTGCTGGTGACGCATGACGTGGATGAAGCCATCTTGCTGGCCGACCGGGTCATTGTGCTGGCTCACGGCAAAATCGCCGACCAGATCCATATCGACCTGCCGCGCCAGCGTGACAGCGGTCAGCCTGGCTTCCAGGCAATCCGGGCCCGGTTGCTGGGTTTGCTGGGAGTCAAGGCCGGCGAGCACGGTGCCGCAGTAGATCAGACCTTGACCGCGTTGCGGCGGGTGGCTAATGCCCGCTGAGGCTGGCTGTCAGGCTGTTGTGATGCAGATCGAAGTCGTCCAGCTGTTGTTCAGGTGAGGTACAACGGGGTGCGGTCTGTTGCCGGAGCCACTGCTGCCAGACGCCATCGGGCGCGGTTACGAAGTCTTCACCCAGCGCCAGGCGGTATCTGGCCCAGGTCGCAAAACCAAACTCGGTGATCAGCCCCCATTCACGGCCACTGCTCAGTGACTGCTCCAGCCAGTGATCGATCTGGTTGGGGCTTTGCCCGGCAAAGGCGGTGGGATACTCGCCAAGCAGCCAGTTGTACAGGCGTTGTTGAAAGACAAACACGGTTGCCTGTTCGAAGGCTTCGAGCTGCTGCGCACCTTGCAGGGCGAAACCGACTGCCCAGGGCTGGCGCTCGCCGGTTACACGGAATGCGGCGATACCTTTGGCGGCCTGCCAGGGTTGCCGGGGCTCTGCGACCCGCAGCTCATCAATCGGACCCAGCGTAAGGTCCAGTTGCCCGGCAGCGAAACTGCTCAGCCAGTGATGCATCACCACCGGATCAGAGAAGCGCAGCAAGCTGGCATTGCCCAACGCGTCCGGCGGGCAGATGAAGTGGCGCAGGTGGTTGGCAATCTCCAGCAGTGCTGCGCCACTGGCCAGCAGGCTCGCACAGGACTGCCAGTGTGGATCGCTCGGCCATGCGTCCCTGAGTGATGCACTGGCCTGTACCAGGATCGGGCCTTGGGCCTGGAAGTCGGCCCAGCGGGTGCCGAGGTACAGCGGTTCGATGTCGAGGTTTTCCTGGCGGCCGTGTAGCTGCCTGAGCGCGTCAGGCATGAGCAGGCCGTCGACCAGCAGGTAGTGCGTCAGGTTCATGGCTTGGCCTTGCGCGCGGCTTGCTCGCATGGCTCGCAACGGGCGCTGCGCTTGAACGTCAACTGCTGGGCTGCTACCCGCAACGGCGGTGGTTCACTGCTCGCGGCAGCGTCCAGAGGGCCTGGCAGCAGAGGTTGGGCGGGGCTGCCGTCGGCGGCCATCCCCAGCGGGTCAGGCAGGGGCAGGGTGCTCATGGTGATGCCAGCGGCATTGATGCTGATGAAGTGTCCGCCGGCCTTGAGGGTGATTTGCTGACCGCCGTCGAGAACCAGCCTGCTGCCGGCCTTGAGATGAATTTCCCGACCGGCCTCGACCAACTGCGCGACGCCCAGCCGCACATGCTGGGTCATGCCGACGCTCAAGTGATCATTGGCCTGGACCTGCGTGCGTCGGTCGGCATCGATAGTGGTGTGCTCATCGGCCAACAGGTGTGAGTAGCTGGTGGCTTCGACCCGCTCGTGGCGTTCGTTGCCAACATGAACTCTCTGGTCGTGGCCGATGCGCTGGTCCCAGTCACGTTGGGCATGGACGAAGATCTGCTCCTGACCCTGGCGGTCGTCGATGCGCACTTCATTGAAGCCGCCACCGCCTGGGCTGCTCATGCTCTTGAACACACTGCGGGTCTTGTGTTCGGGCAGTGGATAGGGATGTGGCTGGTCGGTGTGGTACAGACAGCCGCTGACCAAGGGTTGGTCCGGGTCGCCTTCAATAAAGGTCACCAGCACTTCGGTACCGACCCTGGGCAAACTGACCGCACCGTAGTGGCTGCCGGCCCAGCCACTGGCCACGCGCATCCAGCAACTGGAGTGCTCGTCGTTTTGACGCTCGCGGTCCCAATGAAAGCGCACCTTGACCCGGCCATGCGGGTCACAGTGAATCTCCTGCCCGGCGGGCCCGGTGACAATAGCGGTCTGGCTGCCCAGTACCCGTGGTTTGCGATGGCGCAACGGCGGACGGTACAGCGCCTGCGACGGGGTGGCCAGAAAGCGGTTGCGGTAGCCCTGGCTGAATTCGCCATGGGACAGCGCCGCCGGTTCACCGGCTTCTTCAAGCACTTGCGGCTGATGGCCTTCGTGCTGGATCTCGGTCAGCAACCACAACTCATTCCAGACCTCACGCGGGTGTTCGGTCAGGGGCAGAAAATGGCCGCTGACCAGTTGCGGCTGGTCACTGTGACCCTCGGCCAGCTGATGGTCATGGCGATGGCGTTCCAGAGCGCGGGTAGCAAGCAACTGGCCGTGCTCGCGGTGGCTGAAGCGTGCCGGGTAGACATAGTCTTCAAGGTCGAGCGGGGCGTCACTGCTGGCCTCGCTGTGCAAATGCACCCGTGGGATTGTGAAACTCCAGTCACGCCGGGCGGTACGGTTGCTGCGGGTTTCCAGGCGCAGTTTGAAGCGCTTGACCACCGGCGTCGTGGCGACCATCGAGGTGTTGGGGTTGTAGCGCTGGGGCGCCAGCCGCGGGAAGAACGTCTGGTCGTCGCCAAACACCAGCACGTGGCCTTGCCGGCTATGTTCAAAGTGATAGTGCAAGCCTTCTTCTTCGCACAGGCGCTGGATGAACTGCAGGTCCGACTCCTGATACTGCACGCAGTACTCGCGGGGCGGGTACGGCTTGTGCACATGAAAGCGCCAGGCATCGGCAAGGATGCCGTGCTCCTTGAGCAGCAGGATGATGATCTCCTGCACGCTCTTGTTCTGGAATATTCGCTGGTTGCTGCGGTAAGCGAGATTGGCCAGGCGCGGGCGCAGGCTCAATTGGTAGTGGCTGAGCCGCTGACCGCGATCACCCTGGGCGATGCGCTCGACCTGACCATGAATACCACCGCCCTCGGCGCTCAGTTGCAGGAACGCCGGGCGATGCAGAAAGGCTTGCAGATCCAGATCCTGGCGTTCGCTGACCAGCTGGATATCGAAGCGAAACGGCTCGTTCAGCGCTTCGCGGCCCTGAAAGGCCAGCACCTGAAAATCATGCTGGCCGGGCAGGGTGAGGGTAAAAACGTGCTGTTGGGGGGCGGCGGACATGGCAGATCTCCTTGCGCTGACCGGGGTCGCAGATGTGCGCCGGTTCGGCGGCGTCAGGCGGACAAACCAAGAACTGTGCCGAATACAGAATTTTGTTTTTTATCAATGGGTTGTGGTTTTTCGTGGTGAGTGGCTGGACAGAAAATGAACAAGCTTCGGGCAAGCCATTGCATCTTGCTGCGCAGGGTGTTGCGCATCACTGAAAGCCTCGAAGTTAAAGGGTGTGGAGCACAGCAATGGGCTGTGGGGCGCAAATCCCGGGTCATTGATTGCGCAGTTGAAGGTTGTTGGGCCGGTTACAAACAACCAGACGGCGTATCATGATGCTCTCCAATCCATCGCCAGGGACTTGCCTCGATGAGCACCGTTAAAGCCGAAATCGTCATCACCTATTGCAGTCAGTGCCAATGGCTGTTGCGTGCAGCCTGGCTGGCGCAGGAGTTGCTCAGTACCTTTGGCGATGATCTTGGCCGGGTCTGTCTGGAACCGGGTACGGGCGGGATATTTCGCATCACCTGCGCCGATGTACAAATCTGGGAGCGCAAGGCCGATGGAGGCTTCCCGGAAGCCAAGGTACTCAAGCAACGGGTGCGTGACCAGATCGATCCGCAACGCGACCTGGGGCACAACGACCGCGTGGCTGAGTAACAGACAGGTCGGCAATCCGGCGGCTGTCACGTTAACGCCATCTTGACGTCATATTCAATTCACCGGTCAGGCGCACGCTACGCCAAAACCTGCCGGAGGTTCAGTATGACCAGCGCCGAATTCGCCAAACCCAGCCGCAAGCAACGGGTACGGACCCTGTGGATCTCCGACGTGCACCTGGGCACTCGTGATTGCCAGGCCGAGCATCTGTCGACCTTCCTCAAAGGCTATCAGGCCGACACGATCTACCTGGTCGGTGACATCATCGATGGCTGGAAGATGCGCGGCGGCATGTACTGGCCCCAGGCGCACACCAACGTGATCCGCCGCCTGCTGACCATGAGCAAGCGTGGCACCGAGGTGATCTACATCACCGGCAACCACGACGAGTTCCTGCGCCGTTACTCGAAGCTGATCCTTGGCAATATCCAGTTGGTGGATGAGGCCGAGCACGTCACCGTCGATGGCCGTCGCCTGCTGGTGATCCATGGCGACCAGTTCGACGTGATTACCCGCTACCACCGCTGGCTGGCTTTTCTGGGCGACTCGGCCTACGAATTCACCCTGACCCTCAACCGCTGGCTCAACCACTGGCGCGCTCGCTACGGTTATGGCTACTGGTCGCTGTCGGCGTACCTCAAGCATAAGGTCAAGACCGCAGTGAGCTTCATCAGCGACTTCGAGCAGGCCATCGCCCACGAATGCGTGCGCCGAGGACTGGATGGCGTGGTCTGCGGGCATATCCACCATGCGGAAATTCGCGACGTGGGGGATGTGCAGTACCTCAACTGCGGTGACTGGGTCGAGTCCTGCACGGCGCTGATCGAACACTTGGACGGCACCATCGAACTGTATCGACTGGCCGATGCGCAGGGCACGGCGAAACAGCGCGAAGAACAGGCGGTGACGGCCTCGTAGGAGCGGCTTCAGCCGCGAACGGGGTTTCCGCGTAGCCGCTCAGCGGCGAATGTTTTCCCGGCTGAAGCGGATCGCCGCCCGGCCGGTCCTACAGCGCATCGCCGCCCGACGGATCGCCGCTCGGCCGGTCCACGGCAAGCCATTTCAGAACGGCACCTTGCCCAGCAGCATGTCGCGGAACATCACGAAATCCGCCAGCAGGCTATAGAACGGATGCTTGAAGGTCGCCGGGCGGTTTTTCTCGAACACGTAGTGCCCGAGCCAGGCGAAACCATAACCGGCCAATGGCACCCACCACAGCAACCACCAGCGGCCACTGCCGATACCGAACGCCAGCAGGAAGATCACCAGGCTGGTGCCGACAAAGTGCAGGCGCCGGCAGGTGCTGTTGCGGTGTTCCTGCAAATAGAACGGATAGAACTGCGCGAAACTGGCGAAAGATCTGACGTTTTCCATGCATGACGTCCTCTTGTCGATCAGGTCTGAGTCTAGCCCTGATCGACAAGCCGCGTCATCAGTGACGCCAGAATGCGGGTACGCACAGCACCAGGATGGTGATGATCTCCAGCCGGCCCAGCAGCATGCCGGCCGACAGAATCCATTTGGCGGCATCCGGCAGGCTGGCGAAGTTGCCGGCCGGGCCGATCACTTCACCCAGCCCCGGACCGACCCCGGACACGGTGCTGGCCGCGCCGGTCAGGGCGGTCATCCAGTCCAGGCCGAGCAGCGACAGCAGCAGGGCGATCACGCAGATGGTGATGGTGAAGAAGAACGAAAAGGTCAGGATCGAGCGCACGATCTCGTCGTCCAGGCGGTGGCCGTTGTACTTCTGCTTGATCACCGCCCGCGGGTGAATCAACTGGTTAAGGTTGGCCTTGAGCAGGATGTAGGCGACCTGGAAGCGGAACACCTTCACGCCGCCGGCCGTCGAGCCGGAGCAACCGCCGATAAAGCCCAGGTAGAAAAACAGCATCAGCGAGAAATTGCCCCACAGGCTGTAGTCGCCCAGGGCAAAGCCGGTGGTGGTGATCACTGAGGTGACGTTCAGCGCGACGTGGCGCAGGGCATCAAGCCATGGCAGGTCGGTGGTCAGGCCGTACCACAGGGTCATCAGCGCCCAGGTGACCAGCAGCAGGCCCAGCAGCCCCTGCACCTGTTCATCCCTGAACAGCGCCTTGCGGTTGCCGCGCAGGGTCGCCACATACAGGGTGAACGGCAGGCTGCCGAGGATCATCACCACCACTGCGACCCAATGCACCGCCGGTTGCGGCCATTTGGCCAGCGACAGGTCCGAGGTGGAGAAGCCGCCGGTGGAGATCGCCGACATCGCATGGTTGATCGCATCGAAAATGCCCATGCCCGCCCACCAGAACGCCAGGCTGCCGAACACGGTAAAGCCGACATAGGCGAGGATGATGTACTTGGCCACCATGTGCGAACGGGGCATGACCTTTTCCGAGCGGTCCGAGGACTCGGTCTGGAACAGCCGCATGCCGCCAATGCGCAGCAACGGCAGGATCGCTACCGCCATGCCGATAAAGCCGATACCGCCCAGCCAGTGCAGCATCGAGCGCCAGATCAGGATGCCCGGCGACATGCTGTCCAGGTGGTTAAGCACGGTCGAACCGGTGGCCGTGATACCCGACATGCTCTCGAAGAACGAGTCGGTATAGCTGATGTGGGTGGTCAGCAAGAACGGCAGGGCGGCGAAGATGCACACCACGATCCAGCTCGACACGGTCAGCATGTACATGTCCCGCGGGCGCAGGTGCACATGTTCCGGGCGCCCGGGCATCACCAGCGCAAGACCTGCGATAAAGGTGATGGCGCTGGCCCACAGGAACGAGCGCAGGTCTTCGAAACGGTCGTAGATCACCAGGGTCAGCATCGGCACGATCATCGAGATCGCCAGGGTGATCAGGAAGATGCCGATGATAAAACCGATGATGCGAAGGGTCGGCAACGCCATGAAACTGCTCGGACGGGTGGGGAAGGAGGCGCCATTCTACCTGCGCTTGAGGCCATGTAAACCGCTAGCCCAAGAGTAGCTGTTTATCGCGTTTGCACTCGTTATTGATAGCCACTGTGGCCTAGAATGCCCGACCACCTTTCAAGGAGATTCGCCCATGCAGGCGCTCGATGTATTGCTCAACCGTGTTTCGGTCCCGCGTCTGGTCGAGCCGGCCCCGGATGCTGCGCAGCGTGAAATCCTGTTCGGCGCGGCGTTGCGTGCGCCTGATCATGGTCTGCTCAAGCCGTACCGTTTCCTGAGCGTCGAAGGCCCGGCCCGTGAGCGCATGGGTGACCTGCTGGCCGAAGCACTGCTGCTGCAAGACCCCGAGGCCAGCGCGCAACAACTGGACAAGGCGCGCCTGGGGCCGTTGCGTGCGCCGTTGGTCGTGGTGGTGGTCGCCCGTTTGCAGGATCACCCCAAGGTGCCCCGCAGCGAACAGCGTCTGACCGCCGGCTGCGCCGCCCACGGGGTGTTGCTGGCGGCTTATGCGCTGGGCCTGGGCGGCGTCTGGCGCACCGGCGAGCTGTCGTTTTCGGCCCATGTAGCCAAGGGTTTTGGCCTGAGTGATGACGAAGAAGTGCTGGGTTTTCTATACCTTGGCACCCCGCAGAACCCGCCCCGTGTGGCCGCCAAGGAAGATCCTGCCGCGTTCGTCAGCGCCTGGCAGGGCTGAAGCGGTAGGAGCGGCCGGGCGGCGATCCGTCGGCCGGCGATCTGCTTTAGCCGCGAGCCGCAATGTAGGACTAATGCCGATCGGTTAAGGTCGGCGCGGTTCTCTGTGGGAACGAGCTTGCTCGTGAAGACGACTTTACATTCACAGCAGATGTGCCGATTTTACTGGCCCTTTCGCGACCAAGGTCGCTCCCACAGAGGGGCCGTGTTTGCTGTGCGGGCATGAGCGGCTAAGCGGGAGGCCCGCTCACTGGCACCAGCGGCAGTTCGAGTATTGCCACAAAGCCTCCGTCGGGATGGTTGCTCAGGCTCAGGCTGCCGCCGTGCCGTTCGGCGGCGCGTTTGGCAATCGCCAGGCCCAAACCATGACCGGCAGCCGTTTGACCCGGTGCACGAAAGAACGGCTCGCCCAGCTGTGCCAGATGCTCTGCCGGTGCGCCGGGGCCGTGATCGCGTACGCTGATGCGGATCTGCTCGCCGCTGCGCTGGGCGCTCAGTTGTACGGGGCGCTCCGGCGGGCTGAAGCGTCGGGCGTTGCGCAGCAGGTTGTCGACGGCGCGTTCGATCATGTCCGGCCAGCCTTCAACGCTCAGCGGGTTGGCGACCTGCAGCTCGATGTCCGGTGGCAGGCCATCGAGCAACGCATCGTTGCGCAACCGGTGCAGCAGTTCATTGAGGTCCACCGGTTCGGCCTTGGCCAGGTCAGCATCCAGCCGCGCCAACGCCAGAATCTCGCTGATCAGCGCTTCGAGGCGGTCGCACTCGCGATCCAGGCGTGGCCAGAGTTTTTCCCGCTCTTGCGGGGTGGCCCGGCCGGCCAGGGCCAGGGCGATACGCAGCCGGGCCAGCGGCGAGCGCAATTCGTGGGACACATCGCGCAGTAACTGACGCTGGCTGCCGATCAGGCTTTGCAGACGTGCGCCCATGCGGTTGAAGTCATTGGCCAGCACGCCGAATTCGTCACGCCGGTTGGCCAGTTGCGCCAGGCTGTGCTGTTGATAGCTGGTCTGGCCGAGGTCATAGACCGCGCTGCGCAAGCGGCTCAGCGGGCGGGTGATCGACAGGGTCACCATCAGGCTGAACAGGGTCAGCACCACCAGGGCAATGAACAGCGCGCTGAGCGGCCAGACCAGGCTCTGGCGATGCCACTGCTCAAGCTCAGGGTGCGGAATGCGATAAATCAGCAGGTAGGTTTCGCCGCTGGTCTCGCTGGTGTATTCGGTGGTCAGCCGCCGCCACGGCAATTGCTTGGGATCGTTTTTCTGGCGGGCTTCGAAGGCTGCGGCGCGGGGCGGGAAAGTACCGGGGATTACCGCTTCACCGTTGCTGTTGAGCACCTGCACATCAATGCGGTGGCGATGCTTGAGTTTTTCCAGGTAATCCTGGGCGGCATCGGGCCCCTGTTCCTCAAAGCGCTTGGTCCACTTCTGCGGCAGCTCGTTGAGCACCGGGTGGCGGTTGAGCACCCAGGCATCCTGGTTGAGCATGTGCCCGACCAGAATCGACAGCCCTGCCACCAGGGCTATGGCCAGCCAGAAACTGGCCAGGATTCGCCAGAACAATGAACGCACGGAGCAACCTCTCTGCAACGGGAAAACCCGGCATGCGGGGCATGCCGGGTCGCGATGATGACATCACGAGGGGGATTATTGCGCCTTTTTGGCCTTTTCAGCTTTCCAGGCCTGGAATTCAGCCCACTCGGCGCGACGTTCCTCGCGCTTTTTCTTGTCGGCGTCGAATTCCTTCTGCTGCTCAGGGGTCAGCAAGCCACGGATCGCGGTGTCAGTCTTGGTGCGGCTGGCTTCAAGCTCATCCTTCATGGCCTTCTGGTCTGCCGCGGGCAGCTTGGCCAGGAAGCGCTCGTTGATTTCCTTGCGGGCGTGGGCCTGTTCACCCATCAGTTTGCCGATCTGCTGGCGCTGCTCGCGGCTCAGGTCCAGGTCACCGAATGGGCCGCCACGGTGTTTGCCTGGGCCGTGGTCCTGGTGAAAGCGCGGGCCGCCGTCGTGGCCGTCTGCCGGGGCTACGGGTGCAGCCATGGCCACGGTTGGCAGGGCAGCGGCAAACATCAGAGCGGTAAGGGTCTTGCGCATGGTGTGTCTCCTGATTTCCAGTCCGGCTCGTTGCCGTTGGAGCCCAGTTTAGGGAGATCAAGGTCAAGCGCGGTCAACCCTGCGTAAAGCTTGGGTAAAGAGATTGTAGGAGCGAGCTTGCTCGCGAAGAGGCCGTTGAAACCACAGTATCTGCTGCGAATGTCTCACCCCCTTCGCGAGCGAGACGGATTGCCGCCCGGCCGCCTCTACACGCTGTAGTAATAGCCACGACTGCGCAACGCCACGATGCGTGGCCGGCCATCCGGGTGCGGGCCGATCTTCTTGCGCAGGTTGCTGACATGCATGTCCAGGCTGCGGTCATACAATGTCAGCTTGCGGCCCAGCGCCAGTTGCGCCAGTTCCTGTTTGTCCAGTGGCTCGCCGGGCTGGCTGAGCAGCGCTTCAAGCAGGCGACTTTCCGAGACGGTCAGGGTCATCTCTTTTTCGTCGATGCTGACCACGCCACGTAGCGGGCTGAAGCTCAGGTCACCCAACTCAAGCTGGCTTGAAGTGCTGACCGGGTGGCTGCGGCGCAACACGGCGCGCAGCCGTGCGGTCAGTTCACGCGGGTCGCAAGGCTTGGCCAGGTAATCGTCAGCGCCCAGTTCCAGACCCAGAATGCGGTCCAGCGGCTCGCCACGGGCCGAGAGCATCAGCACCGGCAGGTCGGGGTGTTCATTGCGCAATTGCTTGAGCAACTCCAGGCCGCTGCCATCGGGCAGCATCACATCCAGCACCACGGCCGCCGGGGCGGCCTCGTTCAAGGCCTTGCGCGCACTTTGACCGTCGTGACAGGCCCGCACCTGAAAGCCTTCCTGGGACAACCAGCTGCCCAGCAGCTCACACAGCTCCTGGTCATCGTCAATCAATAACAGTTCGCTCATGACTTACTCTATCGGGCCAATGACAGGTGCGCGGCTCAGGGCAGAACCTGACGGAACGGCTTGACCACAACCTGGGCATAGACACCGGCGGCGACGAACGGGTCGGCCTCGGCCCAGCTCTGCGCGGCAGCCAGCGACTCGAATTCGGCGACGATCAGGCTGCCGCTGAAGCCGGCCGGGCCTGGGTCGTTGCTGTCGATGGCCGGGTGAGGGCCAGCCAGCACCAGACGACCGGCGTCTTTCAGAGCGTTGAGGCGCTCCAGGTGAGCGGGGCGCACGCTCAGGCGTTTTTCCAGGGAGTCCGCAGTATCAGTGGCAATGATGGCGTAGAGCATGTCAGTCCTTGGGTTTGGTCGCAGAATCAGGTGCGGAGTCGCTCAGGTAGCGGGCCAGGTACAGGCCCTGGCCGACCAGGAATACCAGGGTCATGGCCAGGCTGCCGAAGACCTTGAAGTCGACCCAGAAGTCTTGATAGGTAAAGGCTACGTACAAGTTGGCGGCGCCGCTGAATACGAAGAAGATGATCCAGGCGATGTTCAGGCGTACCCAGACCGCTTGCGGCAGGGTCAGCGCGTGGCCCATGACCCGCTGGACCAGCGGCTTGTCACCAATGAAATGGCTGCCGAGAAAAGCCAGGGCGAACAGCCAGTTGACCACCGGGGCTTTCCATTTGAGGAAGGTTTCGCTGTGGAACGCCAGGGTCAGGCTACCGAACACCAGGCACGCCCCCAGGGTCAGCCACTGGCTTTTTTCGAGCATGCGCTGCTTGAAATACAGCACGCCGTAGACCACCACGGAGCTGATGATCAGCACCGCGGTGGCGCTGAAGATGCCGCCGACCGACACTTGATGGCCGAGCAGCTCGACAGTACGCGGGTCGGTTTTATAAACGATGAAGAACAGCAGCAGCGGGATGAAATCGATGAATTGTTTCACAATGGCAGCCAGAAGCGGGATGTGGCGGCATAATAACAAACATCCAAGACCGCGAAAGCTCTCCCATGATTGTTGATCTGCACTGCCACAGTACGGCCTCCGATGGCGCCCTTGCCCCTGCGCGGGTGGTTGCCCGGGCTCATGAAAATGGCGTGCGGGTGCTGGCGCTGACCGACCACGACACCATTGAAGGGCTGCCTGAAGCCCACACGGCGGCCCGCGAGCTGGGCATGCAACTGATCAACGGCGTCGAGTTGTCGTGCACCTGGGGCGGGGCGACCATCCATATATTGGGTTACGGTTTTGCCCTCGACGCCCCAGCGCTCAAAGAGGCCATCGACCGCCTGCACCACGGGCGCTGGCTGCGCGCCGAGGAAATCAGCCGAAAACTTGAACTAAAGGGCATGCCCGGCGCTCTTCAGGGAGCAAGGGCCGTGCAACAGGCGTTGGGCGACAGTGGCAATGCCCCGGCCAGGCCGCACTTTGCCGACTATCTGGTCAATGCCGGATACGTCAAGGATCGTGGCGAGGCGTTTCGCAAGTGGCTGGGCGCCGGCAAGCTTGGGGACGTCAAGCAACACTGGCCGACCCTTGAAGAAACGGTCGCGACCCTGCGTGCTTCCGGCGCGTGGGTCAGCCTGGCACACCCGATGCACTATGATTTCACCCGTAGCAAGCGACGCCGCCTGGTCGGCGACTTTCTCCAGGCCGGTGGCCATGCCATCGAAGCGGTCAACGGCATGCAGCCCGCCGAGCAGGTCGGTACGCTGGCCATCCTGGCCCGGGAGTTTGGCATGCTGGTCAGTGCCGGCAGCGATTTCCACGGGCCGGGACACTGGTCGGAAATCGGTATTTACCGGCCGCTGCCCGAAGATCTGCCGCCGCTATGGAACCGTTTCAAACAAGAACCCGTGATTGCTGCTGTATGACACAGGAAGTTACCGTGAGCCAATTCTTTCAGGTCCACCCGGAGAACCCGCAACCACGCCTGATCAAACAGGCGGTGGAGATCATCAAGGCCGGCGGGCTGGTGGTGTACCCGACCGACTCGTCCTATGCCCTGGGCTGCCAGATCGGCGACAAGAGCGCCATCGAGCGTATCCGCCGCCTGCGCCAACTGGACGACAAGCACAATTTCACCCTGATGTGCTGCGACCTGTCGCAGCTGGGGCTGTTTGCCAAGGTCGACACCGGGGCTTTCCGCGCCCTCAAGGCCCATACCCCCGGCCCTTATACCTTCATCCTCAACGCCACCCGTGAAGTGCCGCGTCTGGTGCTGCATCCCAAGCGCCGCACCATCGGCCTGCGGGTGCCGGGGCATCCGATTGCCCAGGCGTTGCTGGCGCAACTGGGCGAGGCGATGATGAGCGTCAGCCTGATCCTGCCCGGCGACAGCTTGCCGCTGAGCGACCCTGAGGATATGCGCGACCGCCTTGAACACCACGTCGACCTGATTATCGACGGCGGTATCGGCGGCGTCTCG
Source organism: Pseudomonas sp. LJDD11 (assembly GCF_024584215.1). Classification (NCBI taxonomy): domain Bacteria; kingdom Pseudomonadati; phylum Pseudomonadota; class Gammaproteobacteria; order Pseudomonadales; family Pseudomonadaceae; genus Pseudomonas; species Pseudomonas sp. LJDD11. The sequence continues at coordinate 90,697 of NZ_JANJFL010000007.1, read as the reverse complement.
GCCTCCACGGTAATCAACCTGTCCGATGGCGAGCCGCAGATCGTACGGGTTGGCTGTGGTGACCCGACGCCGTTTGCCGAGCCCGCCTGATGATCGAACTCGACGGCCCGGCGCAACTTGATCAACAACTGGCGCGGGTCTATGGCCAGCCGTTCACCCAGTTGCCGCTGGACCTGTACATTCCGCCGGATGCGCTGGAGGTTTTCCTCGAAGCGTTCGAAGGGCCGCTCGACCTGTTGCTGTACCTGATCCGCAAGCAGAACGTCGACATTCTCGATATCCCGGTGGCGGAAATCACCAAGCAGTACATGGGCTATGTCGAGTTGATGAAAAGCGTGCGCCTGGAGCTTGCCGCCGAGTATCTGGTCATGGCCGCCATGCTTGCCGAGATCAAGTCGCGCATGCTGCTGCCGCGTTCCGAGGCCGTCGAGGCCGAAGAAGACGACCCGCGTGCCGAACTGATCCGTCGTCTGCAAGAGTATGAACGCTTTAAAAATGCCGCCGAGGGCATCGATCAATTGAGCCGGGTCGGTCGCGACATCATTGTGCCGCGCCTTGAGGCACCCGAGGCCCGGGCGCGCAAGCTGCTGGCGGAGGTCAGTATCGAAGAGGTGCTGATGTCGATGGCCGAGGTGCTGCGCCGTGCCGACATGTTCGAAAGCCACCAGATCAGTCGCGAAACCCTGTCGACCCGCGAGCGCATGAGCGACGTGCTTGAACGCCTTAAAGGCGGCGGGTTTGTGCCCTTTATCGAGCTGTTCAGCGCCGAAGAAGGGCGGTTGGGCGTGGTGGTGACCTTCATGGCCGTGCTGGAGCTGGTCAAGGAGTCGCTGGTCGAACTGGTGCAGAATGAACCCTTTACCGCCATCCACGTGCGCGCCCGAGCCGAATAGAGCAAACCTGCCATGAACCTCAATGAACCCCGCGACCTGGCGCCCTTGCTGGAAGCTTTTCTGCTGGCCTCTGGCAAGCCGCAGCCTCTGGAGCGTCTGTACGAGCTGTTCGAAGAGGCTGAGCGCCCGGAGCCGCCGGTCTTCAAGAAGGCCCTGCAACTGCTGGGCAAGTCGTGCGAAGGCCGTGCTTTCGAACTTAAAGAAGTGGCCTCCGGTTACCGCTTGCAGATCCGCGAGCGCTATGCGCCGTGGGTCGGTCGGCTGTGGGAGGAGCGCCCTCAGCGTTACTCGCGGGCGATGCTGGAAACCCTGGCGCTGATTGCCTATCGCCAGCCGATCACCCGTGGCGAGATCGAAGATGTACGCGGCGTGACGGTCAACAGCCAGATCATCAAAACCTTGCTGGAGCGCGAGTGGATACGCATCGTCGGCTACCGCGACGTACCGGGTCGCCCGGCGATGCTGGCCACCACCAAAGCGTTTCTCGATTACTTCAACCTTAAAAGCCTGGAAGACCTGCCACCGCTGGCCGACTTGCGCGAAATGGAGCCCGAGCCGCTGCTGGACATCGACGACGCACCGGTGCCGGCGCACCTTCAGGCATTGGCCGATGCCAGCTTTGAAGGCGAAGAGGTCGGCGACGGCGACACCGCGCCGAAAGAGGAAACCAGCTTTCGCACCCTGCTGCTGGAACTCGACGATATGGAGCAGGGGCTCAAAACCGACTTCGATGACCTGCTGCGCGAGCAACCCCAGGCGGCGATCGAGGACCAGGAAGACGACGAGGCCGAGCTGGAAAAACCGGCTTGATACCCCACCGCGATCGCTTGTAGAAGCCGCTTTAGTTGCGAAAGGTGGCTTGGCTTCGGGCTGAAGCGGATCGCCGCCCGGCCCCTGCTACAGACATTCCCCTAGCCGAGGTATTAATGAGTTCAAGCAAGAATCCGTGCATCAGCCTGTGCAAGTTCGATGCTGATATCTGCCTCGGCTGTGGCCGCAGCAAGAAAGAAATCAAGGCCTGGAAGAAGCTCGACAAGGATCAGCGCAGCGAGATTCTGAGCCTGGCCAAAAAGCGCATGAGTACCCTCAAAGGCGCCGGTCGGCGGAAAAAGAAATAACCATGGGTGCGTAACCAGCCACAAGCGCGTATGATTCGCGCCCCTCTGACCCGGCAACGCGGTGATTGCCCGATGGCAACCGACCCGGGGCCAGACGATTCTTGAATTTCGCCAGGGCGCGGCACACACTGCCCGCCGGGCAACAGGCTTTGCCGGTCCTCGGTGAACCCTGATTCGACACACCGGGAGGTGCCCAGATGAGTGAAAAAGAACTGCAAGACGAACAGGCCGAAAAACCCGCAGGCGAAAAACTGCAGAAGGTTCTGGCGCGTATTGGCGTGGGCTCGCGCCGCGACGTCGAAGCCTGGATCGGCCAGGGCCGGATCAAGGTCAATGGCGTTGTCGCCAGCCTCGGCCAGCGTGTTGACCTGCATGATGCGATCAGTGTCGACGGGCAACTGGTCAAGCGCGAAGAGTCCCGCGAGAACGTGCGCCGGGTCATCATGTACAACAAGCCGGACGGTGAAATCTGCACCCGCGACGACCCTGAAGGCCGGCCGACCGTATTCGACCGCCTGCCGCGTCCCAAAGAAGGCCGCTGGGTCAACATCGGCCGTCTCGACATCAATACCACCGGGCTGCTGATGTTCACCACTGACGGTGAGCTGGCCAACCGGCTGATGCACCCCTCCTACGAGATGGACCGCGAATACGCGGTACGTGTACGTGGCGAAGTGGACGATGACATGCTGCTGCGCCTGAAGAACGGGGTGATCCTCGAAGACGGCCCGGCGCGTTTCACCGACGTGCAGAAAGCTCCGGGCGGCGAAGGCTTCAACCACTGGTATCACTGCGTGGTGATGGAAGGTCGTAACCGTGAAGTGCGTCGTCTGTGGGAATCCCAAGGTCTGGTGGTCAGCCGTCTGAAGCGGGTGCGTTACGGACCGGTGTTCCTCAATTCCGACCTGCCGATGGGCCGCTGGCGCGAAATGAGCCAGCAGGAAGTCGACATCCTGGCGGCAGAAGTCGGCCTCAAACCGGTCGCCATGCCGGTGATGAGTGGCAAGAGCCGCGAGAAAATGGAGCGCCTGCAGCGCCAGTCTTCGCGTCCATTGGGCAAGGGCGAGCGGGTGCGCAACCTGCGTCCGGCGGCTGCGGCTGATGCCCCGGCCAGCAGCGAGCGTGCGCCACGTGCGCCGAAGACCGAAGAGCGTGCGCGGCCGAACCTGTCCGGCAAGCCGGGCGATTCGCGCAGCGGCGGTCGTGGTCGTGCCACGCCGGTGGCCGAGCGGCCATCGGACGTGCGTCAGCGTCCGGGCAAGCCGGCCGGCAAGCGCCCGTCGGGTGACGATGCGCCGCGTCGTGGTCCGGGCCGCAAGCCCCAGTAAGGCTCTTGAGCCTCAAGCAAACGCCGGTTTCGACCGGCGTTTGTCATTTCAGTCAAAGATAAAGATCGGGTAGTTTTCAATGAGTGCAACTGACGTACAGCCGAGCGGGCTGCAACGCAAGCTCAAGAATCGGCATATCCAGTTGATCGCCCTGGGCGGTGCGGTGGGCACCGGCTTGTTCCTGGGTTCGGCCGGGGTATTGAAGTCCGCCGGTCCGTCGATGATTCTCGGCTACGCCCTGTGTGGGTTCATTGCCTTTCTGATCATGCGCCAATTGGGCGAGATGATTGTCGAGGAGCCGGTGGCCGGCTCGTTCAGCCATTTTGCGCATAACTACTGGGGCGGTTTTGCCGGCTTTCTGTCGGGCTGGAACTGCTGGTTGCTGTATATCCTGGTCGGCATGTCGGAGCTGACCGCGGTCGGCAAGTACGTGCATTACTGGTGGCCGGAGATCCCGAGCTGGGTCACGGCCGCAGTGTTCTTTGTGCTGATCAACGCCATCAATCTGACCAACGTCAAAGTGTTCGGCGAAACCGAGTTCTGGTTCGCGATCATCAAGGTGCTGGCGATCATCGCCATGATTGCGCTGGGCAGCTACCTGTTGGTCAGCGGCAAGGGCGGCCCGCAGGCCTCGGTCAGCAACCTGTGGGAGCATGGCGGCCTCTTCCCCAACGGGCTGGGCGGTCTGGTGATGGCCCTGGCGTTCATTATGTTTTCCTTTGGCGGGCTGGAAATGCTCGGTTTCACCGCCGCCGAGGCGGACCAGCCGAAAACCGTGATTCCCAAGGCCATCAACCAAGTCATCTACCGCATCCTGATTTTCTATATCGGTGCGTTGGTAGTGCTGTTGTCGCTGACCCCGTGGGACACCCTGCTAGGCAGCCTCAATGCTTCGGGCGATTCCTACAGTGGCAGCCCGTTCGTTCAGGTGTTCTCCATGCTCGGCAGCGACACCGCCGCGCACCTGCTCAACTTCGTGGTCCTGACGGCAGCGCTGTCGGTGTACAACAGTGGCACCTACTGCAACAGCCGAATGTTGGTGGGCATGGCTGAGCAGGGTGACGCGCCGCGCAGCCTGGCGCAGGTCGACCGCCGCGGTGTGCCGGTACGGGCCATCCTGCTCTCGGCAGCGGTGACGGTCATGGCGGTATTGATCAACTATTTCATGCCCGGCGAGGCGCTGGAGCTGTTGATGTCACTGGTGGTCGCGACCCTGGTGATCAACTGGGCGATGATCAGTTACTCGCACCTGAAATTCCGCCAGCATCTGCAACGCACCGGCCAGGTTCCGGCATTCAAGGCGCTCTGGTATCCGCTGGGCAACTACCTGTGCCTGGGTTTCGTGGTGCTGATCCTGGGCATCATGCTGTTGATTCCCGGCATCCGTAATTCGGTGTTCGCCATTCCGTTGTGGCTGGCGGCGATGTGGCTGTTCTACTTGCTCAAGTCGCTCAAGGCGGCTATCAAGGCCTGAGCGGCGATTCGGGCCTGGCTCATGGCAGGCCCACGGAGGCGCTATGTTGATTATCTCCAGCAACGTTCACCTGCCTGATTGCGAAATCGAATGGTCGGCGATTCGCGCCCAGGGCGCCGGTGGGCAGAACGTCAACAAGGTCTCCAGCGCGATCCACCTGCGCTTCGATATCAAGGCTTCGTCACTGCCCGAGTTCTATAAGGAGCGCCTGCTGGCCCTGCGCGACAGCCGCATCACGGCTGACGGAGTGATCATCATCAAGGCCCAGCAGTATCGCACTCAGGAGCAGAACCGTAACGACGCGCTGTTGCGCCTGACTGAGCTGATCGTCAGCGCCAGCAAGGTCGAGAAGAAACGCCGCCCCACCAAGCCGACCCTCGGTTCGCAAAAGCGCCGCCTGGAGTCCAAGACCAAGCGCAGTTCGATCAAGTCGGGGCGGGGCAAGGTCGACTATTGAACCCGGCTGCGTCTATACAGCCAGATACTGAGCAACAACCCCGCCAGTGCAGCCAGGGCGGCGAACAGAAAGATTGATACAAAGCCGAACCCGGCGGCAATGGCGCCGGCCAGCGGCCCGGTGATGCCCAGCGACAGGTCGATGAACAGCGAATAGGCACCCACCGCTGCGCCGCGGCTGGAGGCCGGTACCAGATTCACCGCTTCGACGCCCAGCGCCGGGAATACCAGCGAGAAGCCAAAACCGGTCAACGCCGCGCCTGTCAGGGCCAGTTCCGGCGATTGGGCCAGCCATAGCAGTAGCAATCCGCAGGTCTCGACGCTCAGGCAGACGATGGCCACACGAAAGCCGCCCAGGCGGTTGATGAGGTTGCCGAAGATCAGCCGCGCGATGATAAAGCAGGCGCCGAACAGGCTCAGGCACAACGCTGCGTTGGGCCACTGGTTGCTGGCGTAATACAAGGTGATGAAGGTGGCGATGGTGCCAAAACCGATCGACCCCAGTGCCAGGCCCATACCGTGCGGAAATACCCGGCCCAGGACATGGATGAACGGCAGGCGCTCGCCGCTGACGATCGGCACCGGAGGCTTTTTCCAGGCCAACAGCTGGCTGACGAACCCCAGCACAATCAGGCTCAGGCCCATGCTGGCCAGCCCGTAGCTGTTGACCATCCATACCCCCAGCGGGGCGCCGATGGCCAGCGAGCCGTAACTGGCGATGCCGTTCCAGGAAATCACCTTGGCCGTATGCTGTGCACCGACCCGGCCAATTCCCCAGCCGATTGCCCCCGAGCCGACCAGGCTCTCTGCGCTGCCTAGAATCAGCCGGCCCACCAACAGGCAGACCAGGCTCAGCCATGGCCAGTCTTGCAGGCCAACCGCCAGCAGCATGAACACCCCGCTGACGCCGCAGCCAAGCAGGCCATACTGCACGGCCTTTTTGCAGCCCAGGTTATCAATGACCCGCCCGGCCCAGGGGCGGCTGAGCAGGGTGGCCAGATACTGCACACTGATCACCAGCCCGGCAGTCACCGTGCCAAAGCCCAGGTCGTTATGTACAAAGCCGGGCAGCACGGCCAGCGGGATGCCGATGTACAGGTAGCCGATGAAGGTGAACATCACGATTGACACAACCTGCCGGGTGACCTGCAGTTGTGTTGGTGGGGGTGTTTGCTTGAGCGTGGTCATCAGAGGTCGCAAGGCTGGGGACGAAATATGAAGATTGTCGCCAGCCGGTGTTGTTATGGCGCCCGATTGAGAAAACCGGGCAAAACCTTAGCAAGCTTACAATCGGCCTCCATCATAACGACGGGCGCGCAGTGATGACACCGTTCTGATGAAAAGAGAGGTCAGCTATTGGCAGGCGACAGCAAACGAGTGGTGACCAGTGCGGCCAGGGCATTTTCTTTGGTGCCGAAGCGGCTGAGCAACGCGCTTTGCTTTTCCGGACTCAGGCGCGTCCAGATTTCGATCATTTTTTCGGCGGTGCCGATCAGTGCGTCGGCCTGGGCTGGCGAGAATTCAGTCATGGGAACTTCTTTTGAGCAGCGGGAGGGAAATCATGACAGGCGTATGGAAAACAACAAACGCTGTTTTCGATACGCCTGTGGTCACCTTTCAGTCTTCGACAGGCTGTTGGCTGTCTTCAGACTGGGTGGTTGGCAGCTCGACGATGACGCCAAGTTCCTGCTGGGCCAGGATCGACTGAGCCGATTCCTGAGTGCTTGTGAAGGGGAAGTTCGGGATTTCATGCATAGTCATTGCTCCTCGCAAGGGGTTTGCAGATAGAACCGTGCTTAACAAAGCGCTGACAGGATAGCGCAGTGAAGATGACAAACAGACTTTTTTGTTTACTCCTGGAAACAAATAGCCGATTTCACTGTCGGTAAAAAAGCTGGCAGACAGCCGCTATTTGCGCCCTTCCGCCTGCTGCGCCGCGCCTTCGGTGCGGGCCGCCAGAATGAAATCATTGGCGTGCAGGCCGCCAATTGCATGGGTCCACCAGGTGACGGTGACCTTGCCCCATTCAGTCAGCAATGCCGGGTGATGATCCTCGGCTTCGGCCAGCGCACCGATGGCGTTGGTAAAGGCCAGGGCACTGGCGAAATTCTTGAAGTCGTAAGCTTTTTCCAGCTGGCGGACCCCGTCGCGGGTTTCCAGGCGCCAGCCGGGCAGCTGTGGCAGCAGGATTTTCAGGTCGTCATCACTGACCGGGCTGGCATTGCCGTGACAGGGCTGGCATGAGCGTTCGTGCAGGGCGGTCATAGAGGTGCTCCTGTTGTGCAAACCAGAACCATAGCATAGCCCTCGGCGGGTCTTGCCTGCAGCGCGGTCGAGCGCGCCTTGCCGGGCAGTTGCGCAAGGCGCTTGTTGTTGTTGTTGTTGTTGTTGTTGTTGTTGTTGTTGTTGTTGTCCGAAGCAACCGGGTCAGCTGTTGCCGCAACCGGAGGCCAGCACTTGGTAGCGCATGATGTGCTGCTGGCCATGGGAGTCTTGGTAAGTCATGCGCACCGGCACTACACCGCAAACGTTGGGCATCGGGCTGATCGAGATCACCCGGGCGATATCCGGATGCATGTCGTAGGTGTAGGTTTCAACCACCGGTGTGGCCGAATCGGTCTGGCTGGCTGTTCGGGCTCCGGAATCATCAGCCAGGGCGAGTGTGCTGAGACCGCAAAGTGCCAGAATCCAGATTGAGCGTTTCATTGGTGAACCTTCTGTAAGAATGAAATCCAGTGCGAGAGAGGGCGCATCGACCGTTTTCAGGTCGATGGGCAAGCCGTCTGCGTGTGGATTTGTCTGCTGTTTGCCGGTTGGCGGGGGCCATTCTAGAAGTGCTGTGCGCCGGAATAAACGCGCCAGGCGGCTAAGCATTTTTGGCAAAACTGCAACAATCAGCGGGTCGCCCTCAGGGCCGGGCGTCTTGGCGGGGGTGGCCGCTTCGGTAAGACCATCGTCGAATGGCCCTACAATCGGTGGCGGGATAAAACAGTTCCATACAACAACAACTATCCACCGAGGTAACCAAGATGAGTGCAGCTTCCCTGTACCCCGTGCGCCCAGAAGTTGCGGCCAATACGTTGACCGATGAGGCGACCTACAAGGCCATGTACCAGCAGTCGGTGGTCAACCCCGACGGCTTCTGGCGTGAACAGGCCAAGCGCCTCGACTGGATCAAACCCTTTACCCACGTCAAGCAGACGTCCTTCGACGACCATCGGGTCGACATCAAGTGGTTCGCTGACGGCACCCTCAACGTGGCTTACAACTGCCTGGATCGTCACCTTGAAGAGCGCGGCGACAGCATCGCGATCATCTGGGAAGGCGACGACCCGTCCGAGCACCGTGAAATCACCTATCGTGAACTGCACGCTGAAGTCTGCAAGTTCGCCAACGCCCTGCGCGGCCAGGACGTGCACCGCGGTGATGTGGTCACCATCTACATGCCGATGATCCCGGAGGCGGTGGTCGCCATGCTGGCTTGTGCGCGGATCGGCGCCATCCACTCGGTGGTGTTCGGCGGCTTCTCTCCCGAAGCCCTGGCCGGGCGCATCATCGACTGCAGTTCCAAGGTGGTGATCACCGCCGACGAAGGCCTGCGTGGCGGCAAGAAAACTCCGCTCAAGGCCAACGTCGACCGCGCCCTGACCAACCCGGAAACCAGCAGCGTGCAGAAGGTTATCGTCTGCAAGCGCACCGGTGGCGACATCGAGTGGAACCGCCATCGTGACATCTGGTATCACGCGTTGCTGGAAGTGGCATCGAGCACCTGCGCGCCGAAAGAAATGGGCGCCGAAGAGTCGCTGTTCATCCTCTACACCTCCGGCTCCACCGGCAAGCCTAAAGGCGTGCTGCACACCACCGCCGGTTACCTGCTGTACGCCTCGCTGACCCACGAGCGGGTGTTCGACTACCGTCCGGGCGAGGTCTACTGGTGCACCGCCGACGTGGGCTGGGTCACCGGCCACAGCTACATTGTCTACGGCCCGCTGGCCAATGGCGCAACCACCCTGTTGTTCGAAGGCGTGCCTAACTATCCGGACATCACCCGGGTGTCGAAAATCGTCGACAAGCACAAGGTCAATATCCTCTATACCGCCCCGACCGCGATCCGCGCCATGATGGCCGAAGGTACCAAGTCGGTAGAAGGTGCCGACGGTTCCAGCCTGCGCCTGCTGGGGTCTGTGGGCGAACCGATCAACCCTGAAGCCTGGGGCTGGTACTACAACACGGTGGGCAAGCAGAACTGCCCGATCGTTGATACCTGGTGGCAGACCGAGACCGGCGGCATCCTGATCAGCCCGTTGCCAGGGGCCACGGCGCTCAAGCCAGGTTCGGCAACCCGTCCGTTCTTTGGTGTGATCCCGGCGCTGGTGGATAACCTCGGTAACCTGATCGAAGGTGCGGCCGAGGGCAACCTGGTGATCCTCGATTCCTGGCCGGGCCAGTCGCGTTCGCTGTACGGCGACCACGACCGCTTCGTCGACACCTACTTCAAGACCTTCCGCGGCATGTACTTCACCGGCGACGGTGCGCGTCGCGACGAAGATGGCTACTACTGGATCACTGGCCGGGTCGATGACGTGCTCAACGTTTCCGGCCACCGCATGGGCACCGCCGAGATCGAGAGCGCCATGGTGGCCCACCCGAAAGTCGCCGAAGCGGCAGTGGTTGGTGTGCCGCATGACCTCAAGGGCCAGGGCATTTATGTCTACGTGACCCTCAACTCGGGCGAAGTGCCGGATGAGGCGCTGCGTCTGGAGTTGCGCAACTGGGTGCGCAAGGAAATCGGCCCGATTGCTTCGCCGGATGTGATCCAGTGGGCGCCGGGCCTGCCGAAAACCCGCTCGGGCAAGATCATGCGCCGTATCCTGCGCAAGATTGCGACCGGCGAATATGACTCGCTGGGCGATATCTCCACCCTGGCCGATCCGGGCGTGGTGCAGCATCTGGTCGACACCCACAAGACCATGAGCGCCGCCTGATTCGCGCGATATAAAAGACGCCCCGCCCGGAATTACCGGGCGGGGCGTTTTTTTGCGAGTCACTGATCGGCATTACCCCGTAGGAGCGGCTTCAGCCGCGAAGGCCTTGTGCTAAATCTTCGGGGATAGAGAGCTTCGGGGCTCAAGCCCCTCCTATGGTTAGGTCGAGACTTCTGTGAGTCACAGAAAATCATCTGGATCAATCATCCTGCGCTTTGTCAATGCACTCATTCTGCGCCTTTGAAGATTCTGTAATTAGTTGTCGCCTCAGAGAAATATCGACTTTTCACCTGCCGTTAAAATGCCCGGCCATTCGCCCAGGCCGGCTGTTCGGCCTCAAGCCTGCGCGTCGCAGATTTGCTGCTTCTCAGTGCATTGGGTTCTATGCTCAATCTGCCACCTAATTGTTTTACCGATGGAGTTTCAGGAATGAAAAAGCTTGTGCTTTTCGGCGCATTGGCGTTGTCCATGCTTGCCCAGCCGGTTCTGGCCGATGAGAAACCACTGAAAATCGGTATTGAAGCGGCTTACCCTCCGTTCGCCTCCAAGGCCGCCGACGGCAACATCGTTGGCTTCGACTACGACATCGGCAACGCCCTGTGCGAAGAGATGAAGGTCAAGTGCACCTGGGTCGAGCAAGAGTTCGACGGCCTGATCCCGGCGCTGAAAGTGCGCAAGATCGACGCCATCCTGTCGTCGATGTCGATCACTGACGACCGCAAGAAGTCGGTGGACTTCACCGGCAAGTACTACAACTCGCCTGCGCGTCTGGTCATGAAAGACGGCACTGTTGTCAGCGACAGCCTCGAAGAGCTCAAAGGCAAGCGCATTGGTGTGCAGCGCGGCTCGATCCACGAGCGTTTCGCCCGTGAAGTGCTGGCGCCCAAAGGCGTGGCCGTGACCCCGTACAGCTCGCAGAACGAAATCTATCTGGACATCGGCGCCGGTCGGCTGGACGGCACCGTGGCTGACGCAACCCTGCTGCAGGACGGCTTCCTGAAAACCGACGCAGGCAAAGGCTATGCGTTCACCGGTCCGTCTTTCACTGACCCGAAATACTTCGGTGAAGGCATCGGCATTGCGGTGCGCAAGGGCGACAAGCAGAACCTGGAGCGTCTGAACGCTGCCATCGCGGCCATCCGCGCCAATGGCAAATACAAGGCCATTCAGGATAAGTATTTCGATTTTGATATCTACGGCAAGTAAAGGCGGGGCAACCGCTGTCAAAATGGCGCACGCGTGTTGCGCCATTTTTATTTTCAGGCTTGAGGACCACATAACATGTTGAATGGCTACGGGGCCGTTATCCTCGAAGGCACTTGGCTGACCTTGCAGTTGGCCCTGTCCTCGATGGCCCTGGCAATCGTCCTGGGGTTGCTCGGCGTGGCGATTCGTCTGTCGCCGGTGCGCTGGCTGGCGCGGCTGGGCGACCTGTACAGCACGGTGATGCGCGGCATTCCCGATCTGGTGCTGATCCTGCTGATCTTCTACGGCGGTCAGGACCTGCTCAACCGTGTCGCGCCGCTGCTCGGCTTCGATGAGTACATCGACCTCGATCCTTTCGTGTCGGGCATCTTCACGCTGGGTGTCATCTTCGGCGCCTACCTGTCGGAAACCTTTCGCGGTGCCTTTCTGGGCATCCCCAAGGGCCAGACCGAGGCCGGCATGGCTTACGGCATGAGTGCTTTCAAGGTGTTCTGGCGCATTCAGGTGCCGCAGATGATCCGCCTGGCGATCCCCGGTTTCACCAATAACTGGCTGGTGCTGGTCAAAGCCACCGCGCTGATCTCCGTGGTCGGCTTGCAGGACATGATGTTCAAGGCCAAGCAGGCAGCCGATGCCACCCGCGAGCCGTTCACGTTCTTTCTGGCCGTGGCGGCGTTGTATCTGCTGATCACCAGCGTTTCGCTGCTGGCGCTGCGCTACCTGGAAAAACGCTACACCGTAGGCGTGAAGGCGGTGGACCTATGATGTTCGACTACAACGTGGTCTGGGACAGCCTGCCGCTGTATCTGGACGGGATGCTGACCACCATCAAGTTGCTGCTCATTTCGCTGTTTTTCGGCCTTTTGGCGGCGTTGCCGCTGGGCATCATGCGGGTTTCGAAAAAACGCTGGGTCAACTTTCCTGCGTGGCTGTACACCTATGTGATTCGCGGCACGCCGATGCTGGTGCAGCTGTTTCTGATCTACTACGGGCTGGCGCAGTTCGAGGCGGTGCGTCAAAGCTTGCTGTGGCCGTGGCTGTCGAGCGCGACCTTCTGCGCCTGCCTGGCGTTTGCCATCAACACCAGCGCCTACACCGCCGAGATCATCGCTGGCAGCCTCAAGGCCACCCCGGCGGGAGAAATCGAAGCGGCGCGGGCGATGGGCATGTCCGAGGTGACCCTGTACCGGCGTATCCTGCTACCCTCGGCAATGCGCCGTGCATTGCCGCAGTACAGCAACGAAGTGATCATGATGCTGCAGACCACCAGTCTGGCGTCGATTGTCACCCTGATTGATCTGACCGGTGCGGCGCGTACCGTCAATGCCCAGTATTACCTGCCTTTCGAGGCATATATCACCGCAGGCGTTTTCTATCTGTGCCTGACTTTCGTTCTCGTGCGGCTGTTCCGGATCGCCGAGCGTCGCTGGCTGGGTTACCTGGCCCCAAGGAAGGTCTGACATGCAACGAATCGATCACCCATTGCCGTGGAGCAGCCTCGGCAGCAGTCGCCAACTCAGTGTCTTTCGCTTCGGTGTCGGCGAGCGCAAGGCCTATATCCAGGCCAGTTTGCATGCCGATGAGCTACCCGGCATGCGCACCGCCTGGGAGCTGAAAAAGCGCCTGGCCGAGCTTGAGGTCCAAGGCGCGCTCAAAGGCACTGTCGAACTGGTGCCGGTGGCCAATCCGCTGGGCCTGGGGCAATTGTTCCAGGGCGCGCATCAGGGCCGCTTCGAGTTCGGCAGCGGGCGCAATTTCAATCGGGATTTCTTCGAGCTGAGCGAGCCGGTGGCGGCCAGCCTTGAGGGTCGCCTGGGCGATGATCAGCGTGCCAACGTGCAATTGGTGCGTCAGGCCATGCGCGATGCGCTGGCCGGTCTGCCACCGGCGAGCAGCGAGCTGGACGGCTTGCAGCGCTTGTTGCTCAGCCATGCCTGTGATGCCGATGTGGTGCTTGACCTGCACTGCGATGCCGAAGCAGCGCTGCATATGTACGCTTTGCCGCAGCACTGGCCGCAATGGCGTTCGCTGGCCGCGCACATGGGCATGAAGGTCGCGCTGCTGGCCGAAGACTCCGGCGGCAGCTCGTTCGACGAAGCCTGCTCGTTGCCTTGGTTGCGCCTGTCGCGGATCTTCCCCGACGCGCAGATCCCGCTGGCCTGCCTGGCCACCACGCTGGAGCTGGGCGGCCAGGCCGACACCGGCGCTGCCGCAGCACAGGCGCATGCGGCCGGTATCCTTGCGTTTCTCGCCGAGCAGGGCTTTATCGAGGGTGAATGGCCGCAGGCCGCATTTGAGGCCTGCGAAGGCATGCCTTTCGAAGGCACTGAATTGCTGTATGCGCCACACCCCGGTGTGGTGACGTTCCTGCGTGAGCCTGGTGCCTGGGTCGAGGCCGGCGAGCCGTTGTTCGAAGTCATCGATCCGCTGTCCGATCAGGTCAGCACCTTGTGTTCATCCAGCGCCGGCGTGCTGTTTGCCGTCGAGCGGCTGCGTTACGCTCAACCTGGTTTCTGGCTGGCCAAAGTGGCGGGGCGCACCGCGCGACGTCACGGACGGTTACTCAGTGACTGACCGATTTTTCGAGAACCTTCTACGATGAACAAACTGCAAGTCCAGGATCTGCACAAGCGCTACGGCACCCACGAGGTGCTCAAGGGTGTGTCACTGACCGCCCAGGCCGGCGATGTCATCAGCATCATCGGCTCCAGCGGCTCGGGCAAGAGTACCTTCCTGCGTTGCATTAACCTGCTTGAACAGCCCCATGCCGGCAAGATCATCCTTAATGGCGAAGAGCTGCGCCTGGTGCCGGGCAAGGACGGCAGCCTGCGCGCCGCTGACCCCAGGCAGTTGCAGCGCCTGCGCTCGCGGCTGTCGATGGTGTTCCAGCATTTCAACCTGTGGGCGCACATGACCGCGCTGGAAAATGTCATCGAAGCGCCGGTGCAGGTGCTTGGCGTGCCACGCCAGGAGGCGCTGGAAAAGGCTGAGCACTATCTGGCGCGAGTCGGGGTGGCGCACCGTAAGGACGCTTATCCCGGCCATATGTCCGGTGGCGAGCAGCAGCGCGTGGCGATTGCCCGGGCGCTGGCCATGGAGCCTGAAGTGATGCTGTTCGACGAGCCAACCTCGGCGCTGGACCCGGAACTGGTCGGCGATGTGCTCAAGGTCATGCAAAGCCTGGCTCAGGAAGGCCGGACCATGGTAGTGGTGACCCACGAGATGGGCTTTGCCCGAGAAGTGTCCAACCAATTGGTGTTTCTCCATCAGGGGCTGGTTCAGGAGCGGGGCGATCCTCGCGAGGTGTTGAGCAATCCGCAATCGGAGCGTTTGCAGCAGTTCCTGGCGGGAAGCTTGAAGTGACTTGCACCAAGTTGGTGCTTTCTGATGTGGAACAAGGCATCCTGCGTCGGCGCATGCGCCCGATAGAGGCTGTGCAAGCACCGACAGCCTGATGGCCAGCGGTGTGGTTCCGCCTAACGGCGACATGTAGTGGATGTCTAATGACTGCTCATCGAATAGGTTTTCTAGTCTGGCCCGGTACCAAGGCCTTGACCCTGGCACTGGCTGAGGAAGCCTTGAGCGTTGCCCGGCAGGTTCACCCCGAGGTGAGCTACGAACGGGTGGTGTTGCATGCCGAAACGGCCGACGCCGCAGCGGATACGCCGGCCGGCGCGGGTGACTGGCGTTTGCCGGGCGAGCCGTGGTCGGCTGCCGGGCTTGAGGGCCTGCACAAGCTGTTTCTGCTGGCGGACGAGCCGCCGGGGCCGATCTCGGCAGGCTTGGGCAGTGCGCTCAAGCAACTGGTGCGCAGCGGCTGCATGATCGGCGGCCTGTCGGCCGGGGTTTACCCGCTGGCCCAATTGGGTCTGCTCGATGGCTACCGCGCAGCGGTGCACTGGCGCTGGCAGGACGACTTCAGCGAGCGATTTCCCAAAGCCATCGCCACCAGCCATCTGTTCGACTGGGACCGTGACCGGATGACGGCTTGTGGCGGCCTGTCGGTGCTCGACCTGCTGCTGGCGGTGCTGGCCCGCGATCATGGCGCTGAACTGGCCGGTGCGGTGTCCGAAGAACTGGTGGTCGAGCGCATTCGTGAAGGCGGCGAGCGCCAGCGCATTCCATTGCAGAACCGTCTTGGCTCCAGCCACCCCAAGCTGACCCAGGCGGTCTTGCTGATGGAAGCCAATATCGAAGAGCCGCTGACCACCGACGAAATCGCCCAGCATGTCTGTGTTTCACGCCGGCAACTGGAGCGGATCTTCAAGCAATACCTCAACCGCGTACCCAGCCAGTACTACCTGGAACTGCGCCTGAACAAGGCCCGCCAGATGCTGATGCAGACCAGCAAGTCGATCATTCAGATCGGTCTGTCGTGCGGCTTCTCGTCAGGGCCGCATTTCTCCAGCGCCTACCGCAACTTTTTCGGCGCCACCCCGCGCGAAGACCGCAACCAGCGCCGCAGCAACAGCCCGTTCGAACTGTCCTCGGTGCCGGCAGAGCGGGGGTAGGACCGGGGGCGGCGATCCGTTTTAGCCGGGAAGGCCATTCACCGTTGTAGGACCGGCTTTAGCCGGGAAGACGGTTTCGACGGTCGAAAGCCATTCACCGCTGTAGGACCGGCTTTAGCCGGGAAGGCGGTTTCGACGGTCGAAAGCCATTCACCGCTGAAGCGGTTCCTACGACGGTTGCGATCATTCGCAAGGTGCATGGGTGACTTAATGTGTCGCTTGGTTGAAACTTGACGTCCATGTCCGCTCTTGGGCTGTAATAACTTGTCGCCTGCTAGCAAGGCCAGACAAAATGCAGTCCTTACAATCCTTTATCTATCGCTCGCCAGTTCCAGGCAGGCGTTTCTCTCCAGGAGATTCTGATGTCCGTTGAGCATGCTGCGGTGCAACGCGCCGATTTCGACCAGGTGATGGTCCCCAACTACGCACCGGCCGGGTTCATTCCCGTGCGTGGCGCGGGCTCCCGAGTCTGGGACCAGGCGGGCCGTGAGCTGGTGGATTTCTCCGGCGGCATCGCGGTCAACGTGCTGGGTCATTGCCACCCGGCGCTGGTGGGCGCACTGACGGCCCAGGCCAACAGCCTGTGGCACGTGTCCAACGTATTCACCAACGAGCCGACCCTGCGTCTGGCGCACAAACTGGTGGACGCCACCTTTGCCGAGCGGGTGTTCTTCTGCAACTCCGGCGCTGAAGCCAACGAAGCGGCTTTCAAGCTGGCCCGGCGTGTCGCTCATGACCTGCACGGCCCGGAAAAACACGAGATCATCGCGGCGCTGAACAGCTTCCACGGCCGCACCCTGTTTACCGTCAGCGTCGGCGGTCAGCCGAAGTATTCCGACGGTTTCGGGCCGAAGATCACTGGCATCAGCCATGTGCCGTACAACGACCTGGATGCGCTCAAGGCCGCGATCAGCGACAAGACTTGCGCCGTGGTCCTGGAGCCGATCCAGGGCGAGGGCGGCGTGCTGCCGGCTGATCTGGCTTATCTGCAAGGCGCCCGTGAGCTGTGCGACCAGCACAACGCGCTGCTGATCTTCGACGAAGTGCAGAGCGGCATGGGCCGGACCGGCAAGCTGTTCGCTTATCAGCACTACGGCGTGACCCCAGACATCCTGTCCAGCGCCAAGAGCATTGGTGGCGGCTTCCCGCTGGCGGCGATGCTGACCACCGAGAAACTGGCCAGCCACTTCTCGGTTGGCGTTCACGGCACCACTTACGGCGGCAACCCGTTGGCCTGTGCCGTGGGCGAAGCGGTGATCGACATCGTCAACACCCCGCAGGTGCTTGAAGGTGTGCAAGCCAAGCATGAACTGTTCAAGACCCGTCTGCTGGACATCGGCCAGAAATACGGCGTGTTCAGCGAGGTGCGTGGTCAGGGCCTGCTGATCGGTGCGGTGCTCAGCGATGCCTGGAAGGGTAAGGCCAAGGACTTCTTCGCCGCTGCCGAGACCGAAGACCTGATGATCCTGCAGGCCGGCCCTGACGTGGTTCGTTTTGCGCCCAGCCTGGTGATCCTCGATGCTGATATCGAAGAGGGCCTGAACCGCTTCGAACGTGCCGTGGCCAAGCTTACGGCCTGATGTCGCGCTGCTGTCGCCGGGTGCGGCAGCGGCCAGAATTCGTGGCGCGCAGGTAACGCCTGCGCGCCTCAGTGATTGATCACACACGCTAAGGAGTGACGCCATGCTGGTGATGCGCCCCGCGCAAATGGCCGACCTGGCCGAGGTCCAGCGCCTCGCTGCCGATAGCCCGATCGGTGTCACCTCTCTGCCCGACGATGCCGGCCGGTTGGGTGACAAGATCGCTGCGTCCGAGTCTTCGTTCGCCGCCGAGGTCAGTTTCAACGGTGAAGAGACCTATTTCTTTGTGCTCGAAGACAGTCAGACCGGGCGTCTGGTCGGCTGCTCCGGGATCGTCGCATCGGCGGGTTATTCTGAGCCGTTCTACAGCTTTCGTAACGAGACCTTCGTCCACGCCTCCCGCGAGTTGAAGATTCACAACAAGACTCACGTGTTGTCGCTGTGTCACGACCTTACAGGCAACAGCTTGCTGACCAGCTTTTATGTGATCCCGGAGCTGGTCGGCAGCGCCTGGTCGGAACTCAACTCCCGTGCCCGGCTGCTGTTCATTGCCAGCCATCCTGAGCGCTTTGCCGAATCAGTGGTGACCGAGATCGTCGGTTACAGTGATGAGAACGGCGACTCACCGTTCTGGGACTCGATCGGCCGGCATTTCTTCAACCTCAACTACGCCGATGCCGAGCGTCTTTGCGGACTCAAGAGCCGGACCTTTCTGGCCGAGCTGATGCCGCATTACCCGATCTACGTGCCGCTGTTGTCCGATGATGCCCAGGAGGCCATGGGCCAGGTGCATCCACGGGCGCAGATCACCTTCGATATCCTGATGCGCGAAGGCTTCGAGACCGACCACTACATCGACATTTTCGATGGCGGCCCGACCTTGCATGCGCGGGTGTCCAGTATTCGTTCGATTGCCCAGAGCCGCCTGGTGCCGGTCAGGGTTCAGGGCGATGCCGATGCCGATGTCGTCCGTGGGGGGCGTCCGTATCTGGTGGCCAACGATCTGCTGCAGGACTACCGCGCCGTGTTGCTGGAGCTGGACTGGGCGCCAGGCCGCCCGGTGACCCTGAATCGCCAGGCCGCCGAGGCACTGGGCGTCGGTGAAGGCGCCAGTGTGCGTATTGTTTCGGTCTGACGGCGCAAGCCTGACCGGTTCGCGGCCCCGCACGGGGCCTTGAGGAGAAGACATGATCGTTCGTTCCGTCCGCAGCAGTGATCTGCCCGCGCTGATCGACCTGGCGCGCAGCACCGGTGCCGGTCTGACCACCCTGCCTGCCAACGAGCAGCGCCTGACCCACCGCGTGGGCTGGGCGGAAAAAAGCTTTCGCGGTGAAGCCGAGCGCGCCGACTCCGACTACCTGTTCGTGCTTGAAGACGAGAACGGCCAGGTCATCGGCATCTCGGCCATTGCCGGTGCGGTGGGGTTGCGCGAGCCCTGGTACAACTACCGGGTCGGCCTGACGGTCAACGCCTCGCAAGAGTTGAACATCTATCGCGAGATTCCGACCCTGTTCCTGGCCAATGACCTGACCGGCAACTCGGAGCTGTGCTCGCTGTTCCTGCACGCCAACTCGCGCAACGGGCTCAATGGCCGCTTGCTGTCCAAGGCGCGCATGCTGTTCATTGCCGAGTTTCCCGAACTGTTCGGCCCCAAGATCATCGCCGAGATGCGCGGTATCTCGGATGGTCAGGGCCGGGCGCCGTTCTGGGAAAGCCTGGGCCGGCACTTCTTCAAAATGGAGTTCAGCCAGGCTGACTACCTGACCGGGGTCGGTAACAAGGCGTTTATCGCTGAACTGATGCCCAAGTTTCCGCTGTACACCTGCTTCCTGTCTGATGACGCTCGCAGCGTGATCGGCCGCGTGCATGCCGAAACCGAACCGGCGCTGACCATGCTCAAGAGTGAAGGCTTCACCTATCAGGGCTACGTCGATATCTTCGATGCCGGCCCCGCCATCGAGTGCGAGACCGGCAAGATCCGTGCAGTGCGCGACAGCCAGACCCTGGTGTTGTCGATCGGCACCGCCGGTGATGAGGCGCCGCTGTTCCTGATCCACAACCGCAAGCGTGAGGACTGCCGTATCACCGTCGGCCGTGCGCGTTCGGTGGCCGGCACCCTGGTGGTCGATCCGGCCACGGCGCGGCGCCTGCGCATGAGCCCTGGTGATAATGTCCGCGCCGTGCCGCTGTCGGCGGGTGGCTGATGAGCAGCCTGTTCATCGCGGGCCAGTGGCAGGCGGGGCAGGGCGAGGCCTTCGCTGCGCACAACCCGGTCAGCCAGCAGCGGGTCTGGTCTGGCCAGGCGGCCAGCGCCGCCCAGGTCGATCAGGCCGTGCAGGCCGCGCGCCAGGCGTTCAGCGGCTGGGCATTGCGACCGTTGCACGAGCGCATCGACCTGCTCGAAGCCTTTGCGGCGCGCTTGAAGGCCCGTGCTGATGAGCTGGCCCGACGCATCGGTCAAGAGACCGGCAAGCCGCTCTGGGAGGCCGCCACGGAAGTCACCAGCATGGCCAACAAGGTTGCCATCTCGATCCAGAGTTACCGTGAGCGTACCGGCGAGAAGGGCGGCCCGCTGGGCGATGCCAATGCCGTATTGCGTCACAAACCGCATGGCGTGGTGGCGGTGTTCGGACCTTACAACTTTCCCGGCCACTTGCCCAACGGGCATATCGTACCGGCGCTGCTGGCCGGCAATTGCGTGGTGTTCAAGCCCAGCGAACTGACTCCGGGGGTGGCTGAGCTGACCCTGCAGTGCTGGATCGAAGCGGGCTTGCCAGCCGGGGTGCTCAACCTGTTGCAAGGTGGCCGAGACACCGGTGTCGCGCTGGCCGCGCATGCCGATATCGACGGCTTGTTCTTCACCGGTTCCAGCCAGACCGGGCAAGCGCTGCATCGCCAGTTCGCCGGGCAGCCGCACAAGATTCTTGCCCTGGAAATGGGCGGCAATAACCCGTTGCTGGTCGATCAGGTGCAGGATGTCGATGCGGCGGTATACACCGTGATTCAGTCGGCATTCATCTCTGCCGGCCAGCGCTGCACCTGCGCCCGGCGCCTGCTGGTGCCGCAAGGCGGCTGGGGCGATGCCTTCTTGCAGCGCCTGGTGGCGGTGAGCCGCACCTTGCAGGTCGGTGCGTTCGACAGCCAGCCGGCGCCGTTCATGGGCGCGGTGATTTCACTGCGGGCCGCCGATGCACTGTTGCGGGCACAGAGCCGGTTGCTGGCCAATGGCGCTCAGGCGTTGCTGGAAATGACCCGTCTACAAGCGGGCAGCGCGCTGCTCAGCCCCGGTATTGTCGATGTAACCGATGTGGCGCAGCGCCCTGACGAGGAACTGTTCGGCCCATTGCTGCAAGTGATCCGCTACAGCGACTTTGCGGCGGCCATCAATGAGGCCAATGCCACCCGTTATGGTCTGGCCGCCGGGCTATTGTCCGACAGCGAAGCGCGTTACCGTGACTTCTGGCTGCAAAGCCGCGCCGGTATCGTCAACTGGAACAAACCATTGACCGGTGCCGCCAGCACCGCGCCGTTCGGTGGGGTCGGTGCCTCGGGCAATCATCGCGCCAGTGCTTATTACGCGGCAGATTACTGTGCATACCCGGTAGCGTCCCTTGAGGCCCAGGCCTTGAGTCTGCCGGCCAGCCTCACGCCGGGTATTCGCTTCGACTGAGCCTTGCGCGCTGCAGCATAAAAAATAGATCCATGGAGCCGTCCTGATGAAAACCCGTGAAGTCAATTTCGACGGTCTGGTGGGCCCGACCCACAATTACGGGGGGCTGTCCTACGGCAACGTGGCCTCCCAGAGCAACAGCCAACTCAACTCCAACCCTCGTGAAGCGGCCTTGCAGGGCCTGGCCAAAATGAAAGCGCTGATGGATCTGGGCTTCACCCAGGGCCTGATTGCGCCCCAGGAGCGCCCGGACGTCGACAGCCTGCGACGGCTGGGGTTTAGCGGCAGCGATGCGCAGGTGATCGAGAAGGCGGCGCGCCAGGACATGCCGCTGCTGGCGGCCAGCTGTTCGGCGTCGAGCATGTGGGTGGCCAACGCCGCCACCGTCAGCCCCAGTGCCGACACCCATGATGGCCGGGTGCATTTCACCGTTGCCAACCTCAACTGCAAATACCATCGCAGCATTGAACACCCGACCACCAGCCGGGTGCTGCAAGCGATGTTCGCTGACCCCCGGTATTTCGCCCACCATGCGGCATTGCCAGCGGTGGCGCAGTTCGGCGATGAAGGCGCGGCCAACCATACTCGCCTGTGCCGTGACCATGGCCAGCCTGGCATCGAGTTTTTCGTGTATGGCCGCAGCGCCTTCGACACCCGCTACCCGGCACCGCAAAAGTACCCGGCCCGCCAGACCCTCGAAGCCTCCAGCGCCGTGGCGCGCCTGCATGGCCTGAACGCCAGCCAGGTGGTTTTTGGCCAACAGAACCCGGCGGTGATCGATCAGGGCGTGTTTCATAACGACGTGATTGCGGTGGGCAATGGCGAAGTCCTGTTCCACCATGAAGATGCCTTTTTACACAGCAAGACCGTGCTGCGCGAGTTGCAGGACAAGCTCGCTCGGGTCGGCGGTCACCTGCAGGCGATCTGCGTGCCGCGTGCTGAAGTCGGTGTCGAGGATGCGGTACGCTCTTACCTGTTCAACAGCCAGTTGCTCACGTGTGACGACGGCAGCATGTTGCTGATCGTCCCCCAGGAGTGCCAGGCCAACCCACGGGTGTGGAATTACTTGCAGGCGCTGTTGAGCCAGGGTGGCCCGATCCGCCAGGTGCGCGCCTTCGACCTCAAGCAGAGCATGCGCAATGGTGGTGGGCCGGCCTGCCTGCGCCTGCGGGTGGTGTTGACCGCGCAGGAACTGGCGGCGATCAATCCAGCGGTTATCCTCAGTGACAGCTTGTATAGCGTGCTGACCGACTGGGTCGCGAAGCACTACCGCGACCGAATGCACGAACGCGATCTGGCCGACCCGCAATTGCTGATTGAATGTCGCACGGCATTGGATGAGCTGACGCAAATCCTTAAACTGGGCGCCGTTTATCCGTTTCAACAAATCTGACGCGCTTTTTAACTCAAGCCTGGAGCACCCGAACATGAGCGACGCCCTGCAGTTGATCCTTGAAGATGCCGATGGCAATACCAGCAGCGTGTCCAGCACCCGCCTGGCGGTGGTCTGGCAAGGCAAGGAAATATGGATCCAGCATGACGGCCGTGGCCAGTTGCTGATCGGTGTCGATGTGGAAGAGGGCGATACTGAATATGCCAACCTGTTGCTGCGTCCATTGGCGACCAACCTGGTCAGCCTGCAACTGGAAATGGAGCCGGCCGATCTGGATGAGCAAGACGGTCACGTCCACGGTCCGGACTGCAACCACTAAGACAGGGAGTCGTCTATGCTCGCCCTCGGTAAACTGCTTGACCTGACCCTGGCCGGCCGTGAACCGGCGGAGAAGACTCAACTGACCGTCGGCGGCGTGCGCATGCGCTGGCTGGGCGAGGGCGCGCTTGAAGTGCGGCCCGCCCAGAGCCGCGACAATGGTCTGGACCTGCTGCTGTCGGCGGGTATCCATGGCAACGAAACCGCGCCGATCGAGCTGCTCGACGAGCTGATTCGCGGTATTGCCCGAGGCCAGCTTGTGCCACGGGCACGTATTCTGTTTCTGCTCGGCAACCCTGAGGCCATGCGCCGTGGGGTGCGTTATATCGAGCATGACCTCAACCGGCTGTTCAACGGCCAGCACGAACATAGCGGCGGCCTCGAAGCGCTGCGCGCCTGTGAGCTTGAACGACTGGCCAGCAGTTTCTTCAGCCTGGCCGATCGCTACCGTCTGCACTACGACCTGCACACCGCGATCCGTGGCTCGGCAATCGAACAGTTTGCCCTGTGCCCATGGAAACAAGACCGCCCTGTTTCGCGCCACGAACTGGCCTGCCTGCGCGCCGCCGGCATTCGCGCGGCGCTGCTGCAGCACAAACCCTCCAACGTGTTCAGTGCCTACACCCGCGACAAACTCGATGCACAGGCCTTCACCCTGGAGCTGGGCAAGGCGCGCCCGTTCGGCCACAACCAGCACGTCGACCTGGCAGCGTTGCGCCAGCGACTGATCCAGATCATCGAAGGTAACGAGCCGCAAACCGAAGAAGACCATCTTGACGGCCTGCAACTGTTCAGCGTGGCGCAGGAAATCATCAAACACAGCGACGCCTTCATCCTGCACCTGGCCTGCGAAGTCGAAAACTTCACCGAACTCGACAAAGGCTACCTGCTGGCTCAGGACGGCAATACTCGCTGGGTCATAGAGCAGCCAGGCACCCGAATCATCTTCCCCAACCCCAAAGTGGCCAATGGACTCAGGGCAGGGATATTGATCGTACCGGTGGGCGAGGAGGCGCTGCAGGGGTAAGGCAGTCGCGGACCTTGATCTTGTCTTTGCTTCTGCTTTTCGAGTCGAGATGGTACAGACGCCGCTGAACGCGACTTGGGTGCCGGCCGAGTGTAGGTGTCGATTCGGGGGAGAAACCGGCAGGGAAGCCGCTGCTCTTCATATTAGGAGCAGGTGCGCTGGGCAGGACGCCCATCGCGCCGGCCCCGAATCGGCGCCGGAAGGAGGGAAGTCCGCCCAGAGGGCGGACCCAAACCGGGAGCAAGCCGTTTTCCCCCATTTTGCGGCTTTCAAAATGGTGTCGCCCGTCGGGGCGAAACCCGCAGCCCAGACAACCACGGCAATGATTTTTGCACCGTGTTGAGCCGTTCGCGGTTAAAACCGCTCCTACAGCGCCATCGGTTTAGCTAGCGACCTTCTGCGGCGCCGCCGGATGCTGCAACTGCCGAACCTTGGCCAGCGTATCAGCACAGGTGCGCGCCGCTTCCTGACCTTTATGCACGAAGTGCTCGAAGAAAAACTTCTGATGCTCTTCACCGGCATGGAAATGATGCGGTGTCAGCACCACCGAGAACACCGGCACACGGGTCTCCAGTTGCACCTGCATCAAGCCACTGATCACCGACTGCGCCACGAACTCATGGCGATAGATGCCGCCATCGACCACCAGCCCGGCCGCCACAATCCCGGCATAACGGCCACTTTCAGCCAATAGCTTGGCATGCAGCGGAATCTCGAAAGCCCCACCCACCTCGTAAAAGTCGATATCACTCTCGCTGTAACCCAGCTCAATCAGCGTTTCGACAAAACCCTTGCGGCTCTGATCGACAATGTCCTTGTGCCAGCAGGCCTGAATGAACGCAATACGCTCGTTAGCGTGGGCTTTGCTGTTAATTGCGGTAGGTTGCACGTGTTCTGACTCCTGTTTATGAAAAAAACAGGGCGTTTGGATCGAAGGGGATACTGGCAGCGTATGAAAACATCGACACCGGCACGGTCTCGACGAGGTTTTCCGTATACGATCGACACTCATCCCGTTCTCTCTTCATCCGGACTATGACCGTCGGCCCCGGAATCACACCGGGTCTGCTGACCTTCAGGAAGGGCCTGAAGCGCTCGCGGGCTAGGCGTTGTACGCCATTACCGCCGGTGGGGACTTGCACCCCGCCCTGAGAACGTGCCGACACCCTTAAGGTGACGGCGAAAGATTTGTAACACAGTTGCCATCAATATGCTTGGACACTTTAGTCGAGTGACCCTGCCATTTGCTTATAAGCACTGGCCCGCGTGCATCTGTGCCGATGCCGGTTTACGTTCAGGTGAGAATATTGATCCGGCTCGTTCGTCCATTAAGAGAAAGGTCCAGACCTGTCAGCGCGATCGCACAATAAACTCGATGAGAGAACCTCGGTTTGCTGGCATGGGTCGCCGCCCGTGGCGTTGCAACCAGTCGTGTTACGGTAGCCTCTGAAGGCGACCGATAATCCAATTGAGCGTCTCTATCATACAAACACACTGTACCGTGGCCGCAACGCCTATATAATGCGGCCCTTTGCCGTCGTTACGTCCAGTGTGGCGTTGTGTACGGGCCTGGCAGCAGTCTCCGTGGAAGAACCTAATGAAAAGCGCAGAAATCCGTGAAGCCTTCCTGAGCTTCTTCGAAGAACAGGGTCACACTCGTGTAGCCTCCAGCTCCCTGATTCCGGGCAACGACCCGACCCTGCTGTTCACCAACGCAGGCATGAACCAGTTCAAGGACTGCTTTCTGGGGCAGGAAAAGCGCGCCTACACGCGTGCCGTGACCAGCCAGAAATGCGTGCGTGCCGGCGGCAAGCACAATGACCTGGAAAACGTCGGCTATACCGCCCGTCACCACACGTTCTTCGAAATGCTGGGTAACTTCAGCTTCGGTGACTATTTCAAGCGCGACGCGATCACCTTTGCCTGGACCTTCCTGACTTCCGAGAAGTGGCTGAACCTGCCCAAGGAAAAACTCTGGGTCACCGTCTACGCCACCGACGACGAAGCCTACGACATCTGGACCAAGGAAGTCGGCGTGCCGGCCGAGCGCATGGTGCGCATTGGCGACAACAAGGGCGCGCCTTACGCTTCGGACAACTTCTGGACCATGGGCGATACCGGCCCGTGCGGTCCGTGCACCGAGATCTTCTTTGACCACGGCGCAGACATCTGGGGCGGCCCGCCCGGCTCGCCGGAAGAAGACGGTGACCGCTACATCGAGATCTGGAACAACGTGTTCATGCAGTTCAACCGCACCGCTGATGGCGTGCTGCACCCGCTGCCAGCGCCGTCGGTAGACACCGGCATGGGCCTGGAGCGGGTCAGTGCGGTGTTGCAGCACGTGCATTCGAACTACGAGATCGACCTGTTCCAGAGCCTGCTGGCCGCTTGCGCACAGGCCATCGGTTGCAGCAATGATGCACAGGCCTCGCTGAAAGTCGTGGCTGACCACATCCGTTCTTGCGGCTTCCTGATTGCCGACGGCGTACTGCCGTCCAACGAAGGCCGTGGCTACGTGCTGCGACGCATCATTCGCCGCGCCTGCCGTCATGGCAACAAGCTCGGCGCCAAGGGCAGCTTCTTCCACAAGATCGTCGCGGCCCTGGTGGCCGAGATGGGCGCAGCTTACCCAGAGCTGGTCGCCCAGCAGGCGCACATCGAGCGCGTGCTCAAGGCTGAAGAAGAGCAGTTCGCCAAGACCCTGGAGCAGGGGCTGAAGATTCTTGAGCAGGACCTGGCCGAGCTCAAGGGCTCTGTGGTGCCTGGCGAAGTCATCTTCAAGCTGTACGACACCTACGGCTTCCCGATGGACCTGACCGGTGACATCGCCCGTGAGCGCGAGCTGACCCTCGACGAGGCCGGTTTCGAGCGTGAGATGGACGCCCAGCGCGAGCGCGCCCGTTCGGCCAGCGCCTTTGGCCTGGACTACAACAGCCTGGTCAAGGTCGACACCGCGACCGAGTTCACCGGCTATGCCGAAACCGCAGGCGCTGCCAAGGTTGTGGCCATCTACAAGGATGGTCAGTCGATCGGTCAGCTCAACGAAGGCGAAGAGGGCGTTGTGGTCCTCGACACCACGCCGTTTTACGCCGAATCCGGTGGCCAGATCGGTGACAGCGGTTACCTGCAGGCCGGCGACGTGCGTTTTGACGTGCGTGACACCACCAAGACCGGCGGCGCGTTCCTGCACCACGGTGTGATTGCCAGCGGCAGTTTGACCGTCGGCGCCGACGTACAGGCTCAGGTTGCGGGTGAAGTGCGCCAGGCCACCTCGCTCAACCACTCGGCCACGCACTTGCTGCATGAAGCCCTGCGCCGCGTGCTGGGTGAGCACGTGCAGCAGAAAGGCTCGCTGGTCGACAGTCAGCGCCTGCGTTTTGACTTCAGCCATTTCGAGTCGATCAAGCCTGAGCAATTGCGTGAGCTTGAAGACATCGTCAACGCCGAAGTGCGCAAGAACACCGAGGTGCTGACCGAGATCACCGACATCGAGACCGCCAAGGCCAAAGGCGCCATGGCGCTGTTCGGCGAAAAATACGGCGACACCGTGCGCGTGCTGAGCATGGGTGGCGATTTCTCCGTCGAGCTGTGTGGCGGTATCCACGCCAAGCGCACCGGCGACATCGCGCTGTTCAAGATCATCAGTGAAGGCGGCGTGGCTGCTGGCGTGCGCCGTATCGAAGCGGTGACCGGTGCGGCGGCGCTGAACTGGGTCAACTCGGCCGAAGATCAACTCAAGGAAGCCGCGAGCCTGATCAAGGGTAATCGCGACAACCTGCTGGACAAGCTGACGGCGGTGCTTGAGCGCAACCGTCAACTGGAAAAACAACTGGAACAATTGCAGGCCAAGGCGGCCAGCGCAGCGGGCGACGATCTGTCGGCCCAGGCGCAGGACGTCAAGGGTGTGAAGGTTCTGACCGCACGTCTGGATGGTCAGGACGGCAAAGCGCTGCTGGCGCTGGTCGATCAGTTGAAGAACAAGCTCGGCCGCGCAGTGATCCTGCTCGGCGGGGTGCAGGATGACAAGGTCGTGCTGGTTGCCGGCGTGACCAAGGACCTGACTGGCCAACTCAAAGCCGGTGATCTGATGAAACAGGCGGCTGCCGCCGTGGGTGGTAAAGGTGGTGGTCGTCCCGACATGGCCCAGGGTGGCGGTGTCGATGCAAGCGCCCTGGATGCGGCGCTGGCGCTGACCGTTCCGTTCGTGGAGCAGGGTGTCTGATCGGGCTCTGGCCTGCCGGAAGTCCGGCAGGCCAGAACCGGTCTGAATGTTTAACGGGTGCCCTTTAAAGGGTTCTGAGGCGGCTTTGACATGGCTTTGATCGTACAGAAATTTGGCGGCACCTCCGTCGGTTCCATCGAGCGTATCGAGCAGGTGGCCGAAAAGGTAAAAAAATTCCGCGAGTCCGGTGATGACCTGGTGGTCGTCCTGTCGGCCATGAGTGGTGAAACCAACCGTCTGATCGATCTGGCCAAACAGATCACCGATCAGCCGACGCCGCGTGAGCTGGACGTGATCGTTTCCACCGGCGAGCAGGTGACCATCGGCCTGCTGACCATGGCGCTGATCAAGCGCGGTGTGCCAGCAGTGTCCTACACCGGCAACCAGGTTCGTATTCTGACCGACAGCGCGCACACCAAGGCGCGCATCCTGGATATCGACGACCAGAAGATCCGCACCGACCTCAAGGCCGGTCGCGTGGTAGTGGTTGCAGGTTTCCAGGGGGTCGACGAAAGCGGCAATATCACGACCTTGGGGCGTGGCGGTTCGGACACCACCGGTGTGGCCCTGGCCGCAGCCTTGAAGGCTGACGAGTGCCAGATCTATACCGACGTCGACGGTGTTTACACCACCGACCCGCGGGTGGTGGCCCAGGCACAGCGCCTGGAGAAGATCACTTTCGAAGAGATGCTGGAAATGGCCAGCCTCGGCTCCAAGGTGTTGCAGATCCGTTCGGTCGAATTCGCCGGCAAATACAACGTCCCGCTGCGCGTCCTGCACAGCTTCAAGGAGGGTCCGGGTACCCTCATTACCATTGATGAAGAGGAATCCATGGAACAGCCGATCATTTCCGGCATCGCCTTCAACCGCGACGAAGCCAAGCTGACCATCCGTGGTGTGCCAGACACCCCGGGCGTGGCGTTCAAGATTCTCGGCCCGATCAGTGCCGCGAACATCGAAGTCGACATGATCGTGCAAAATGTTTCGCACGATAACACCACGGATTTCACCTTCACCGTGCACCGCAACGACTACCAGGCTGCGCTGCAGATCCTGGAAAGCACTGCGCGTGAAATCGGTGCCCGTGAAGCCGGTGGCGACACCAAGATCGCCAAGGTTTCCATCGTTGGCGTTGGCATGCGTTCGCACGCCGGTGTAGCCAGCCGCATGTTCGAAGCGCTGGCCAAAGAGAGCATCAATATCCAGATGATCTCGACCTCGGAAATCAAGGTTTCGGTGGTGATCGAAGAGAAGTACCTCGAGCTGGCCGTACGTGCTCTGCACACGGCCTTCGAACTGGACGCTCCCCGCCAGGGTGAGTGATCGTTGAAGCGAAAGGCGCGGTAGACCCGCGCCTTTCGTTTTTTGATCTGCGCACAAAGACTGTTCTTTTCGTTGCGTTAGTCAATACTCAGGCTAGGCTCGTGGCTTTGCGGTCGCAGGCTTGCCTCGTGGTTTTTCAGACTGTTGTTCCTGAATGTATTGCGTGAGGAGAAAGGTATGCTGATTCTGACTCGTCGGTGCGCAGAGAGCCTGATCATTGGTGATGGAGAAATCACCGTGACCGTGCTTGGCGTCAAAGGTAATCAAGTGCGCATCGGCGTCAATGCCCCCAAGGAAGTTGCGGTCCATCGTGAAGAAATCTACCTGCGGATCAAGAAAGAGAAGGATCAGGAACCAACCCATTAATTTATTTGAATTTTTTGTTTGCAAACGGGGAAATGCGTAGTTAATATACGCCCCGTGTTGCGGAGAGCTGGCCGAGTGGCCGAAGGCGCTCCCCTGCTAAGGGAGTACACCTCAAAAGGGTGTCGGGGGTTCGAATCCCCCGTTCTCCGCCATTATTTCAGTGTGTTGAACCTGGCTTTCGAAGCAAGAAAGCGCTTTACCAAAGAGTTCAGCAACCTAAAATGCGCAGCACCCAAATATGCACTCGTAGCTCAGCTGGATAGAGTACTCGGCTACGAACCGAGCGGTCACAGGTTCGAATCCTGTCGAGTGCACCATTTAAAGGTTGTTTGTCAGTTGGGGTGGTTAAGCCGCTCGATTAGACAGATAATCTGCTTCAACCAGCGGCGGTCTGGTATAAAACCACCACATGCACTCGTAGCTCAGCTGGATAGAGTACTCGGCTACGAACCGAGCGGTCACAGGTTCGAATCCTGTCGAGTGCACCATACATCAAAAAGCCCGTATCGAAAGATACGGGCTTTTTGTTTGTGCTCGCAAATCATGTCGGTCTCAACGCTTGCCCTTCACGCAGCCATGCTGATCGAAGCTCACCTGATGGGTGCGGCCCTCTTTGCTCGTGTAGTGGTAACGCAGCTCGCCATTGCGCTGTGAAACCCGGTCTGGTCGGCCCAGCAGGCTCTCTACATCCCTGAGGGTCATTCCCGGCGGTGTGCGCTGGTTGATGATTGCACTGCGCCGTTGCTCGGGGCTCAGGCTGTTGCCGCAACCATCATCGCGTTGCCCGACCACCACGATCTCTTTGGCCGGCGGTTTGGGACGATCATTGCGCAGGCTTGGCAGTATCGCCGGCAGTACGCTGCCGGGCGGCCGGTTATAGGCTTCAACCTGTTGGCCGTGTTGCTCGGTTGTACAGCCTTGGTGGGTGAAGGTGACCTGGCCCTGAGCGTCTTCGCAGCGCTGAATGCTTTTGGCCTGGACATTGAGCACGGGGTGGAGCAGGGCGCCTAAGGCGACGCAAAGCGCGATGTTGCGCATCGTCGAGTCCTCCATGACAGACAATGCCGCTCAGCGTAGCGATGGCTGAATGTGCTGACGAGCGTGTTTTGTTGGCTGAATGTGACGTCGTAGTAATACTGACTCTCAAGATTGTTAAGTTTGTGACGCAAGCATTTGTTCTTGCCCGAATTTTCACGCGTGCCAAACGGTCAAAGCGGTGTATGATTGCGCCCGTCAGCCCCGCCGGGGCTTGTGGAATACCTCCATGGACTTACCCAGTAGTTATTTGACCTCAGATTTTGACAATCAAGCTCTACCTGATTGATCTCCCGGCGTGCTCCCTGCTGGGAGTGGAGTACGCCTATGACTGAAAGAGAAGTAAAGAAAACGCAGGAAAGTCTGCAGGATCGCCTGGCTCAGGTTATCGATCTGTTGCAGCGCCAGCGTATTGTTGAAGACCTGACCCACCGCCAGGAAGGTCAGCACCAGGACCGGGTCGAGAACCTCGTCCACCGGCAGAATCTCGTCGAATTGCAGCGCAAGCTCGATGACCTGCACTCTGCCGACGTCGCCTACATCCTTGAAGCCCTGCCGCTGGAAGACCGTCTGACCGTATGGCAGCTGGTCAAGGCCGAGCGTGACGGTGACATCCTTCTTGAGGTGTCCGACGCCGTTCGGGAAACCCTGATCGCCGACATGGACGATCATGAGTTGCTTGCCGCTGCCAAGGAAATGGACGCCGACGAACTGGCCGACCTGGCGCCGGAACTGCCGCGTGATGTTGTCCATGAGTTGATGGAAGCGCTGGACGTCCAGCAGCGTGAGCGTGTGCGTTCGGCGCTGTCCTACGAAGAAGAGCAGGTCGGGGCGTTGATGGACTTCCAGATGGTGACCATCCGCGAGGATGTCAGCCTGGAGGTGGTGCTGCGCTACCTGCGTCGTCTCAAGGAGTTGCCCAGCCACACTGACAAACTGTTCGTGGTCGATTACGACGGGGTGCTCAAAGGGGTGCTGCCGATCAAGCGCCTGCTGGTCAATGACCCGGACAAACAGGTCGCCGAGGTCATGGCTGACGACCCGGTGACCTTCCACCCGGACGGCGATGCCTATGAGGCGGCTCAGGCGTTTGAGCGTTATGACCTGATTTCGTCACCGGTGGTGGACAAGGGCGGCAAGCTGATCGGTCGTCTGACTATCGACGAAATGGTCGATCTGATTCGTGAAGAGAGTGAAAGTGAAGTCCGTAGCATGGCGGGTCTGCGTGAAGACGAAGACATCTTCGCTTCGGTCTGGCGCTCGCTGCGCAACCGCTGGTCGTGGCTGGCGATCAACCTGATCACCGCGTTCCTGGCGTCGCGAGTGATCGGCCTGTTCGAAGGCTCGATCGAGAAACTTGTGGCACTGGCTGCGCTGATGCCGATCGTGGCGGGCATTGGCGGTAACTCGGGCAACCAGACCATCACCATGATCGTAAGGGCCATGGCGCTCGACCAGGTCAGCACCGGCAACACTGCCCGTTTACTGCGTAAAGAGCTGGCCGTGTCGCTGATCAATGGCCTGATCTGGGGTGGAGTGATCGGCGTGGTGGCCTACGTGCTATACGACAGTTGGTCGCTAGGCGTGGTGATGACCGCGGCCATGACCCTCAACCTGCTGCTGGCGGCGTTCATGGGGGTGATCATTCCCATGACCCTGGTCAAGGTCGGCAAGGATCCGGCCATGGGCGCCAGTGTGATGATTACGGCCATGACCGACAGTGGTGGTTTCTTCATCTTTCTGGGGTTGGCGACGATATTCCTGCTCTGAATCAGGCTCACAAAAAAACCGCCCTTAGTGGCGGTTTTTTTGTACTTTGAAGAAGCTTCCTACAACTAAACGGGAGCGGTACTACAGTGAAAAAAAGCCAGCTTGGTGAGCTGGCTTGAGGTTTTACTTGATACTTACGACTCTTCAGCCGCCAGTTCAGTGTCATGGGCAATCAGAGACACCAGGGCGTTCTGTTGCCGATGAGAGAGCTGGCGGAAACGTTGCAGCAGTTCACGCTCGCTCAGCGTCAGCTCAGGGCTATCAAGGCGCACAGCTGGCTCGTCGCCAAAAGCGCCTTCCTGAATGAGGCTCTGCTCGAGCCGTGCGATGATTTCCGAGTTCATGCTGCGGTGGTGGTTTTTAGCTACCTCTTGCACACGATTACGCATGCCATCGGGTAAGCGGACGACGAACTTGTCAGCCGTACGGCTGGAATAAGTAGCCTGTTTCATAGGGCTCATATATTTAACCGGTTAGTTCAGGGGAAGCGGTTCTAGCAAGTGGCCGCAAGTTTGTCCTTGTGTGACAGCACTTTTGGCTAAATGTTCAACCGCGCTATCAAGGGGTCAGCATCATGCCCCATTACGTCGGAACCTTGGCGTCAATTCTGTGACAAATATTGACTCAGATAAAGGCGTATGGCCAGCACCGATTATCAGAATTGCGAACGAATTTGCATAGCGTGTCCCCGTTCACCCTTCCAACGATCTCCCTGATCGCCTGACTGCTTTTTGCCATCATGGCTATCTGTACTCAGAGCGTAGTTGTTTCTGGCCGCGAATACGAATGCGCTCCGACCAACGTGCTGAACGGGAGGTGAATAAGGCGTAAAAAGACGTTGCAGGCGGGGCGGGTACGTGACCCGAGCTGATGATCCGGTCGCAGCCAGCAGGCCAGATGACCAGTACAACCATCAGCAGTAGCAGAGGTGCGAAGGGCTCAGCGCAGAACGGGATCAAACTTGAAGCGGCGACCGACGACCAGCGCGCCGAGGAACAGGCTGACAAACACACCGCCAGCGATCCTGGCAGCCAGATTCAAGGCCAGCGCTTGCTCGGGCAGCAACAGGTCTACAGCAACACTCATCAACGTAAGGATCAGAAACGACAGTGCGGACTTGGACATGGCGGCTCTCTCTTTCTCTTTAAGCGTGTGAGGCACGGTTCTAGGCAATGTTTCAGAACACCCAGCGCTGTGTCGCACTGCCGGTGGCGCGGGGCATCTGTTGTGTGTCATTGGTCAGCATAGCCGGGTTGGCACGTTTGTCAGTCATCACTGCCAGTTGCGCAGGTTTTTGCAGGCCACTCTGAATCTCGATATTCACCTGCTCGACAGGGGTGGCAGTGCCTTGAAAATGAAAGGTCACCAGCGCTACCAAAGCGACTGCGTTCAACGCGGTGAGGATCATGTTCATAGTCGTGTACCTGTGCCCGGAGATGGAAGAGAGGTTCTGCCTGCCACGGGTAATATTGCAGTCTGCATGCCAAGCGCAATTCAATAAAAAACCCTTTTAAATCAAATAGTTATATTTGTATGTAACGGCTTTTGCGTTGCGTTTTGCAATGATGGCTATTTGCAGGGTTGCAAAATGCACGACGGCCACGGGAACCAAATCCGGATGCACGAGTCAGCGCGTCCTGGCGGTCTGCATCGGCCGGTGAATGACCCTGCGCGCTGAAGCGGGCTGAATTTTTTGCTAAATCCTTGTTTTTGCGTAAAATGCCCAGCACTGATACAGGGCGCTCAGGCAACGCCCGTCAGATCATCTATCGGGTCCTCTTAGTTCAACGGATAGAACGAGCCCCTCCTAAGGGCTAGATGCAGGTTCGATTCCTGCAGGGGACACATCCCGCTGTATCGCACACTCTTGGTAGCGCTTCCTGCCCCGTCGCTCGAGGCGAGCCTCACTGAAATTGAGTGGCAAGCACCTCGCCGAAAAAACCATGCAATCCAAAAAAGCACATTGCACACTGGCAGCCGAATCAGGCGCTCGGCATGTTCAGCTGACACCCGCCCGTTTCACGCCTATTTTTTTGACGTGCTTTCCTGTCACTGCGCGAGCATGAACATGCTTCACTCCAACAGCCGATGGCTATGGCTTTACTTCCCAGTGAGCTGGATTACCGTATGTGCTGTGCTTGTGCACATCACGTTCTTCAGTTGGGCCCTTCTCACACCCAAGGACGTCAGCGGCACTCTGTTCGGCGGCGCCATGGGCACCCAGCTGTACCTTGGTGGCCTGGGCGTTGCCACACTCGGCTTGACAGTGGTCATCCTGCTGCGGCTACCGGGGGCGATCCTGGCCTGGATCGCTGCCGGGCTTTTGCCACTGTGCATCGGCGGCTGGTGGCAACTGAATTACCCGGACGATGCCAACGGTAATCTGCTGTACAGCCCCGGACGGTCAGACATCACGGTTGCCATGCTGATCGGTGCAGCGATTCTCGTCAGTGGTTTTTATGCCTATCGAAGGGCAAAAACGGCGACCAAAAGAGCCTCACTTTCCGGGTTAAAAATATTCGGAAAAATAGTGGTAGCGACAGCGCTGAGTGGATTTTTTGTAGCCGTACCACTGGCCGCCTTGAAGCAGCAAGCAATGCCCCATTGCGCCTTCAACAAGCAAGGCCAGCAGTTGACGGTCTGTTTGGGTGACGGGGATACACCTACGATTGTGGAATAAGCACGCGAGTGCTGGCATGCGCGGATGTGCCGCCGTCTTCGCCAGCCATTGCCGCCCCTGGGTTTGTACCTGGATGGGCCAGGTTCGCGTCAAGGCTGTGGTGCTGTGCGAGGCTTGCACCCTCGCGCCTCGGCGCGTATCTTGCGCCCCGTCACATTGCTGACAACGGGCGTCGCGGCCCGCAATACAAGTTGGCGCACAAGCGCCCCATGTCCTTTGCAGATTTTTATGGCTGCAATGTCGATTCATGGTGGTCGTGCGTGGGAGACCTTCGGGTCTGCCGGGTGCCAACTTGCCCGGTCCGCGAACCCGCGCACGGCTGCCACCCACAATTGCGTCGCGGCGATTGGTGGCAGCTCCATAATTCAAGTTGGAGCCAGACCTATGCATAGCCCCATACGCCACCGCACCTTTTGTACCGACGCTTTACCCAACCTCTCACCCCGGCCACTGAACGCCGCCGACCATACCGGCAAACGGCGCGGCGCGATGACGGCTATTGCCTGGTATCGCGCCAGCCGTTCGGGCAAGGGCACGCTATGGCTGTGCCGCTGCGACTGTGGCCTGTATGAGTACCGCCGACCGGGGACCTGGGGGACCAAGCGGTTTCCTGATGACCAGTGCCAGGTGTGCCAGCGCAATGCGCAGGGGCCTAATGCCAGTGATACCGCCCCGGCACGCTTGCAACAATGGACAGACAAGCTTCGCTGCCTGGGCTTGAGCGATGAGGAAATCGGCCAGATTCGTGCCACCGGTGCGAACGTGGACACCCGAGGCAAGACGCTTGAGCAGATCCGCGAGCAATTGGCCCGCATCGGCATCTAGCTGACCATCGGGGCGCGACAAGCCCCGCCGTTCAGGGCGGGGAAGGATAGCGCGGACGGCGTAGCCGTCCCTGGTTGCCGTGGGGTGTCTGCTGCTGTTCGGTGTACTCACCGCCACAGGATGATTCGCAGTAACACGGCGACACAGATGCCCTTCTACGGCGGTATTTCGTTACAAAGACCCCATGGGCATGCATCTTGAAAACACCGTGCCGTCCGCGCCTAATGGCGTCTTCATTGCTCATGGCTCAAGAGCAGCATGCAACGACTTCAAGCCTTCAAGTACGAACTCATGCCAGACGGCCAGCAGGAGCGGCAAATGCGCCGCTTTGCGGGTTCCTGTCGCTTCGTCTTCAACAAGGCGCTGGCGTTGCAGAAGGAGCGCCACGAGCAAGGCGAGAACAAGCTCGACCAGACCAACAGCCGCCTGTTTCTGCCAAAACTGGGCTGGCTGCGCTACCGCAACAGCCGCGAGGTGCCTGGCACGGTGAAGAACATCACCGTGAGCCAGTCGTGTGGCAAGTGGTTCGTGAGTATCCAGACCGAACGCGAGGTCGATGAGCAGCCCACGGCACAGGGTGCGGCAGTCGGCATCGACATGGGCATTGCCCGGTTCGCCACGCTTTCGGATGGCTCGTTCTACGCACCCCTGAACAGCTTCAAACGCCATGAAACCGCGCTGTGCAAAGCGCAGCAGGCGATGAGCCGCAAGGTCAGATTCAGCCGCAACTGGAAGAAGGCGAAAGCCCGCGTCCAGCGCATTCATTCCCGAATCGGCAATGCCCGCCGCGACTACCTGCACAAGTGCTCCACCACGATCAGCCAAAACCACGCGATGGTGTGTATCGAGGACTTGCAGGTACGGAATATGTCCAGGTCGGCGGCAGGCACGGCAGAGGCACCGGGAAGAAACGTTCGGGCCAAATCTGGCCTGAACAGGGCCATCCTCGATCAGGGCTGGTTCGAGTTCCGCCGCCAACTGGACTACAAGCTGGCGTGGCGCGGCGGCTGGCTGATTGCCGTGCCGCCGCAAAATACCAGCCGCACGTGCCCGTGTTGCGGCCATGTGTCGGCGGCCAACCGCCAGACGCAGGCGCTGTTCAGGTGCGTGGGATGTGGTTTCGAAGGCAACGCCGATGTGGTCGGGGCGATCAATGTACTAAGGGCGGGACACGCCCGGTTAGCCTGTGAAGTGAGCGCAGAGGTCATGGCGCCAGCAGCAGGAACCCACCGAAGCGACTCGGGGGCGGCTCGATGCCGCGCCTGAGCGCCGTAGGAATCTCCGGCCTTCAGGCCGGGGAGGATGTCAACGCTGGGCGGTTGTAGGCCAGGCACAAGCAACCGCTCAGCTAATTCCCGGAACGATTTCTCTCGTGCTTCATCCATTAGCCATAGGCCACTGTCTGGCCGTGGAGATCAAGCATGATGTCGTCCCTCGAATTACGTCAGATTATCGAATCCGGCTTTCTGCCAACCAAATGCCTGTGCACGATCAGCCCCGATCACTTGATGACCATCAGCCTCTATCGTCCCGAATACGGCCATCCGGCGTTTGTCGCCAATAATCTCAATGCCAGAGAACTGAACTCGGCCCGAGCGATTTCCGGTCTGGTCCAGCAGGTGCGCCAGGCGTTTTCCCGCCAGGAGCAAATCACCCGCGAGCAGGAGCAGCGCCGGGCGTGATGACCGGCAGGTTGTTTATCCTGAACGCCGATTTGAAAACCCCGGCATTGCCCGATAAAGTCGCGCCCCGTTCTGGCCATCCGGGCCAGATGCGCGTGCTTGAAGGGGCTGCCGGTGAACCAACAGACTTTGTCCATGCGCCTGGAGCGCGTTGCCGCTCACGTGCCCGCAGGTGCCCGGTTTATCGATATCGGCTCGGACCACGGCTACCTGCCGGTCGCCTTGGTGCAGCGCGGGGTGATTGCTTCAGCGGTGGCCGGCGAGGTGGCCCTGACGCCCTTTCATGCAGCAACCCGCACGGTACGTGAACATGGCCTGCAGGCGCAGATCAGCGTGCGTCTGGCTGATGGTCTGGCGGCAATCGAAGCTCATGATGCAATCACCGCGATCAGCCTGTGTGGTATGGGCGGCGAAACCATCCGTGACATTCTTCAGGCGGGCAGGGCGCGATTGAGCGGCGCCGAACGGCTGATCATGCAGCCCAATGGCGGCGAGCGGGAACTGCGCCAGTGGCTGATGGATAACGGCTATTGCATCCTGGCTGAGGAGGCGTTGCGGGAGAACCGCTTTGATTATGAAATCATTGTCGCCGAACGTAGCGGGCCGGTGAGCTACAGCGCCGAACAGCTGTACTTCGGCCCGGTGCAATTGCAGGTTCGCAGCCCGGCATTTTTGAACAAGTGGCAACGGGTCCTGCGGCAGAAGCAGCAGACCCTCAAAGGCTTCGCCAAGGCCCGTCAGGCGGTGGCGCAGGACAAGGTTCAGGACATCAGTCAGCAGGTGCGCTGGATCAGCGACATGCTGGGCTGAGCTTTGAGACGTTGGTCGTATTCCGGGCGAAATCACTGAACGTTGCACTGAGCGGTCTAGACTAAGGTTTTGAACCTGACTCACTCGCTAACCAACGATACGGATGAAGGGATGTTCTGATGTTTTCGCACAACGAGTTGCGCCATATTCTGGAAAAAGCGTTTGCCCCCACGCCTTGCCGCTGCACGATTTCCCAAGAAGGCACTATCACTCTGGAGTTGCTCAACCCCGAGAGCCACGCCCGCGAACTGCTCGTGCCTGGGATTCCGGTCGCCAGCCTGACCGGCGGCCGGGATCTTGCCGCGCTGGTGCGTGATGTCAAAGAGCGCGCCAGCCGCCGGCATGTCGCCGCAGCCGATCCGGTCAAACGTCAGGGGTAATCGATCGCTTGCTCGGCGTTAGTTTGTAGGACCTGCTTTAGTTTGTAGGACCTGCTTTAGCAGGGAAGATTAGCCGGGAAAGGCAATCTACGAAACGCCTTCGCAGCTAAAGCTGCTCCTACAACAACCACGAGACGCCCGGCCTCAGCACTCTACCAGGCTGACCGCCAGGCCACCGCGCGAGGTTTCCTTGTATTTATCGTGCATGTCCGCGCCGGTGTCGCGCATGGTGCGGATCGCCTGGTCGAGGGAGATGAAGTGCTCACCGTCGCCGCGCAAGGCCATTTGTGCTGCGTTGATGGCTTTCACTGCGGCAATCGCGTTGCGCTCGATGCATGGCACTTGCACCAGCCCGCCGACCGGGTCGCAGGTCAGACCCAGATTGTGTTCCAGGCCGATTTCTGCGGCGTTTTCCACCTGCTGTGGGGTGGCGCCGAGAATCTCTGCGATGCCGGCCGCCGCCATGGCGCAGGCCGAGCCGACTTCACCCTGACAGCCCACTTCGGCGCCGGAGATCGAAGCGTTTTTCTTGCACAGGATGCCCACTGCCGAGGCACTGAGGAAAAACCGCACCACATCGTCGTCATTGGCCGCCGGGTTGAATTTCATGAAGTAATGCAGTACCGCCGGGACAATACCCGCCGCACCGTTGGTGGGCGCGGTGACCATGCGCCCGCCGGCGGCGTTTTCTTCGTTGACCGCCAGGGCGAACAGGTTGACCCACTCCATGGCGCTGAGGGTCGAGCCGATCACGTTGGCCTTGCCCACCTCCAGCAGGCTCTGGTGCAAGCGCCAGGCGCGACGACGCACATTCAGGCCGCCGGGCAGAATGCCTTGTTCGCTCAGGCCTTTGTTGACGCAAGCCTGCATGGCAGCCCAGATATCGAGAATCTTGGCGCGGATTTCTGCTTCACTGCGCCAGCACTTTTCGTTCTCCATCATCAACGCCGAAATGCTCAGGTTGTGCGTCTTGCACAGGCGCAGCAGCTCCTTGGCACTGGAGAAGTCATAAGGCAGTTCGGTACTGTCACCGTCCAGCTGACCGCTGGCGGCCTGCTCGGCATTGATGATGAAGCCGCCGCCGATCGAGTAGTAGGTTTGCTCGTACAACTCGCCGGTCGCGCCATAGGCGCAAATCGTCATGCCGTTGGGGTGGAAGGGCAGGCTTTCGTCGAGCAGCAGCATGTCGCGTGCCCAGATAAACTCGATGTCCTGCTCGCCTGCGACGTTCAGGCGCTGGTCCTTGAGCAGGTTTTCGACGCGCTGATTGACATCGACGATGTCGACGCGGTCGGGCCATTCGCCCATCAGCCCCATCACGGTGGCGCGGTCGCTGGCATGGCCGATACCCGTGGCCGACAGAGACCCGTACAATCGCACTTCAATTCGTTCCACGCTCGGCAGCAGATTGTGCTTGCGCAGGTCGGTCACGAAGGTTGCACCGGCACGCATCGGCCCGACGGTATGCGAACTGGACGGCCCGATGCCGATTTTGAACATGTCGAAGACGCTGATAGCCATGTCGTGTAACCCTCGGATAAATAGCCTGAGGCAACAGGCCCCATCTGATGGCTTTATCTTTGGCTGGCGGTCCTGAAACGACAAACGATTGTTCCTATGCAACGCTTTAGCGGAACTGTTCAATGAGCCGAATCGTCAATGCCCAGATGCATGCCTGGCTACAGGTGTTTGCCTGTGCCGCACGACATCTGTCCTTTACCCGCTGCGCCGATGAGCTGCACGTCACCCCTGGCGCGATCAGCCAGCAGATGCGCCAGCTCGAAGAGCGCCTGGGCTTTGCCCTGTTTCACCGGGTCGGGCGTGGTCTGGAACTGACCGCCGAAGGCCAGCGCCTGGCGCTGGTCGCCAACGAGGTGCAGGGGCGCATCAGCGATGAGTTGCGCCTGTTGTATTCCGGGCAGATCGGCGGGGTGTTCAAGCTGCGCTCGATCCCGTCCTTTTTGCACAAGTGGCTGATGCCGCGCCTGCCGCGTCTGCAACAGGCGTTTCCCGACATCCAGTTGCGGGTGATCGCCGAGGACAGCAGCGGCTCGCTGCGCGACGATGATTTCGATCTGGCCATTGACCTTAACGACGGCAGCTACCCAGGGTTGCAGACCACGCCGTTGCTGGAAGAAGAGTTGTACCCGGTGTGCTCGCCGAAACTGCTGGAAGGCCGGCCGCCGCTGGACGGCCCCAGCCAGTTGGTGCATTACCCGCTGCTGCACGACATCACCGCCTGGCGCGGCAGCTACGAATACGCCGAGTGGGAGTTTTACCTGACGGCGATTGGCGCCGAGGGGGTGGATGTGCGCCGTGGCCACACGTTCAACCGCAACCACCTGACCATCGAGGCGGCGCGCATGGGCATGGGCGTGGCCATCGCGCGCAAGACCCTGATCACCAACGAACTGGTGGAAGGCTCGCTGATCGTGCCGTTTGGCCAGCCGATCAAGGCGCGTAAAAAGTACGTGCTGGTGTACCGCGAAGGCGCATTGAGCACGCCATCACGGCGCGCGGTGCATGACTGGCTGGTGCATGAGGCCGGGCAGCATCTGCCGTAGGCTTGAGGTTGTTTGGCCAGGCCGCCGTCTTGCCATCGCGTAGGGCCCTGTAGGAGCCGCTTCAGCGGCGAAGCCTTCGCGGCTAAAGCCACTCCTGTTGGGTAATGCCGATCAGTTAAGCGATTATCCGGCTCAGATGCCACTCAACTCCTCAACCCGCGCGGTGTCAATGCAATGAATACTGGCGCCGATCACATCCTTGGCGTAGTGCTTGGCCTGTGACGCCAGGTCCGCCAACTGGCTGGCATCGATCTGCGCGCAGGCCTCCACGCGCAGGTACACCACCCCGATCGACAGCGACAGCAGGGCAAACTCCTGGCGCACGCCCTGGCGGTTCAAGGCGTTGAAGCAGCCGGCTTGCAGGTGCTCGGCGCGGTAAAAGCGCCGGCACTGATTCTGGAAGTCCTCCAGCAGCACCTGCAGGCGTTTCTCCCAGTCTTCCACCCCCAGCACCATCAGAAAGTCGTCACCGCCGATATGCCCGACGAAGTCGCGGCTGGGGTCGATACGTTCGTTCAGGCAGTGCGCCAGGCAGAGCAACACTTCGTCACCGCGCGCGTAGCCGTAGATATCATTGAACGGCTTGAAACTGTCGATATCGACGTAGCAGATCACCGCCTCGCGCTGTTGTTGCAGCACCCGCGTCAGGCATTGCTGGATCGGCACGTTGCCGGGCAGCAAGGTCAGAGGGTTGGCGTAACGGGCTTGCTGGATCTTCTGCTCGGTGATCAGTTTGAGCACGTCGATCAGCCGGCCCAGCCCCAGATAGGCACCGTTGCTGGTGATGATAAAGTCTTCTTCGATGCGCTGGCGGGCGCGGCTGGTCAGCAGGCGGCTGACCTGTTGCAGCGACTGGCTCAGCTCGACGGCAAGAAAATCATCGCTCATCAACCGGCTGATCGGCTTGCGGGCGAACAGCTCGGTGGCAAAGGGCTTGAGCAGGGCTTCTGAAAGCGAGTGTCGATGCACGATGCCGCAAGGCCGGGAATTGGCATCCAGCACCGCCACCGAGTTGAGATTGGCTTGCTGGCGGAAGGCATCGAGCACTTTTGCCGTGGGCGTGTCACTGCTGACCGCCGCCTGGGCGATCAGCAGCACGCTGAGGTCGGCGTTGTCTTCGTTGAGCGGCACCAGCGCGGCTTCGGCCTTGGGCAGCATGCGCCCGGCATCACGCGGCGGGCATTCCTGAGGACGGGCCAGCAGATAACCTTGAACCAGATCGATGCCCATTTCGGTGAGTACCGCCAGTTCATCCGCCAGTTCGATGCCTTCGGCGATCACCGTCGCCCGCGAGGCCTTGGCCATCTGCAGCATGGAACCGACGAATTCGCGCTTCACGGCATCCTGATGAATGCCGTCGATAAAGTGCCTGTCGATCTTCACGTAGTCCGGGCGCAACTCCGACCACAGCCGCAGGCTGGAATAGCCGGCGCCCAAATCGTCCAGGGCAATCGAAAAGCCCATGTCGCGGTAGTGGTGTAAAGCCTTGTAGAGCAGGTCGAAGTCGTCAGTGGGGGTCTGCTCGGTCAGCTCGATGA
Source organism: Pseudomonas sp. LJDD11 (assembly GCF_024584215.1). Lineage (NCBI taxonomy): Bacteria > Pseudomonadati > Pseudomonadota > Gammaproteobacteria > Pseudomonadales > Pseudomonadaceae > Pseudomonas > Pseudomonas sp. LJDD11. The sequence continues at coordinate 47,543 of NZ_JANJFL010000007.1, read as the reverse complement.
CCACGTTCTGCGGCTCGATGTTGTAGCGCTGCAGCATCTTCAGGGTGCGTCCCGGCGGATGCGAGGCTTCGAGCAGCGACTCGGGGGAGACGTTGAGAAACAGTTTGCCCGGCAGTTGTTGCTGGCTGAAGCGCCGGCATGCGCTCTCGCGGCAGGCCAGTTCCAGTTCGCTCAGACGGCCGGCCTGGCGAGCCACGGCGAACAGGCTGATGGGCGAGTGCAAGGGGCTGTTGGACGGGCCGCGGGTCAGGGCTTCATAGCCCAGCACGCGACGCTCTGAAAGCATGACGATGGGCTGGAACAAGCTGTGCAAATCACCCTGTGCCAGGATGGAACCCAGGGCGCTCAGTTGTTCAGTCACGGTCATGGCGATCTCTACTGCAAGACTGCAAAAAATAAGGGTCTGCTTGACGTTGTCAGCAGACCCTTATTTCACGACAGTTTCATGACTGTATGATGACAGATTGGCACTATGCTATCGCCATCTGACCTCTATCACTTTTTCGCCACCGTGGCACTCAGGCCCAGGTAGTCGATAAGGATGCGCCCGGTTTCGGCCAGGTAGGCGTCATCCTCGGGTTTGGTCTTCTCGTCTTCCACTGGCAGCGCCTCTTCGTCTTCCTTTTTCAGCTCCTTGAGCGGTTCTTCGCCTTTGGCCTTGCGCCGGGTGTTTTCCAGCGCCAGTTGCTGATTCTCGATGGCGGTGTGTTCGGCGCGACGATCGATCTCGTTGAGGCTGACGCTCTTCTCGCTCATCAGCTTGCGGGCCAGGGCCAGACGGTCTTCGATGAACACGAACTCGGCGTCCTTGACCTTGCGCTGGTCATGGCGCGCCTGCAACTGCGCCAGGAACGGCTTGAACGGGTCGCTTGCCGGGCGGATGCGCGGCGGGATGCTGTCCCATGGCATGGCTTCAGGCAGAGCGCTTTCACCGATTTCCTTGGTGTCGATCAACGACGGGTAGGTGATGTCCGGCACCACACCCTGATGCTGGGTGCTTTGCCCGGACACCCGGTAGAACTTGGCTAGGGTCAGCTTCAGTTCGCCGTGGTTGAGCGGCTGGATGGTCTGCACGGTGCCTTTGCCGAAGGTCTGGCCACCGATGATCAGTGCGCGATGATAGTCCTGCATGGCGCCGGCGAAGATCTCCGAAGCCGAAGCCGAGAGCCGGTTGACCAGTACCGCCATCGGGCCTTTATAGAAGGCGCCTTTGGCTTCGTCTTCGAGCACATCGACCTTGCCGTCGGCGTTACGCACCAGCACGGTCGGGCCTTTCTCGATAAACAGGCTGGTCAGCTCAGTGGCTTCCTGCAGCGAGCCACCGCCGTTGTTGCGCAGGTCCAGTACCAGACCGTCGACCTTCTCGGCCTGCAGCTCGGTGAGCAGTTTCTTCACGTCACGGGTGGTGCTCTTGTACTCCGGATCGCCAGCGCGGTAGGCCTTGAAGTCCAGGTAGAAGGCCGGGATTTCGATGACGCCAAGCTTGTAGTCGCGACCGTCCTGCTTGAGGTTGAGGATCGACTTCTTGGCCGCCTGCTCTTCAAGCTTGACCGCTTCGCGGGTGATCGACACCACCTTGCTGGTCTGGTCGTTCGGCGCATTGCTGGCCGGGATGATTTCCAGGCGCACCACCGAGCCTTTCGGGCCGCGAATCAGTTTGACCACCTCATCGAGACGCCAGCCGATCACGTCGACCATTTCCTTGTCGCCCTGAGCGACGCCGATGATCTTGTCGGCGGTCGAGACCTGCTTGGTCTTGGCCGCAGGACCGGCCGGCACCAGACGCACGATCTTGACGTTGTCGCTGTCGCTCTGCAGCACCGCACCGATGCCTTCGAGCGACAGGCTCATGTTGATGTCGAAGTTCTCTGCGCTGTCAGGTGACAGGTAGTTGGTGTGCGGGTCGTAAGACATCGCGAAGGAGTTCAGGTACGCCTGGAAGATGTCCTCGGCGCGGGTCTGGTTCAGGCGCGACAGCTGGTTCTTGTAGCGCTTGGTCAGGGTCTCCTGGATCTTGGCCGGTTCTTTGCCCGCGATCTTCAGGCGCAGGACTTCATCCTTGAGGCGCTTGCGCCACAAGTCGTCCATCTCGGCGGCGGTTTTCGGCCATGGCGCGTCCTTGCGGTCGACCAGCAGGGTTTCCTTGGCGTTGAAGTCGAGCTTGTCGACGCCCTTGTTCAGTTCAGCCAGGGCAAAGTCCATGCGCGACTTGCTGCGGTCGAGGTAGCGCTTGTAGATGGTGAAGCCGGCGTTCAGGTCGCCGCTTTTGAGAAAATCGTCGAACTGGGTCTGCCACTTGTCGAACTCGGCGACGTCGCTGGCCAGAAAGTAGCTGCGCGAGGGGTCGAGCAGCTTGAGGTAGCTGTTGTAGATGATGACCGAACGCTTGTCGTCCAGTGGCGGCTTGCTGTAGTGGTGGCGCTTGAGCAGCTCCACGACATTCAGGCTGGCAATCACTTCGTCGCGATCAGGCTGAAGCTTGTCCCAGCTGTTGGCGGCAAAGGTGCTGGCTGACATCGGCAGGGTGGCCAGGCCGATGAGCAGGGCGAGGGCGCTTCTTGATAGAAACGTACTGGGAATAAAATGCTTCATGCTGATTCGACGCGGAGACAATTGATAACGCATATTAGGCCGTCTTAGAGATCGCCGGTTCCATGGACCCGGTCGCATAATGCAAAAGCCCCCGGCATAGGCCGCGGGCTCAGTCCTGACTCACTATGGAGGCACTGTGAAGGCATTGCAAGGCGTTAACGGACATGTGGAATGGGCTGACAGCACAAGTCCAGCCCTCGATGTAGGACAAGTACGAATCAAGGTGGCGGCTGCCGGTCTCAACCGCGCCGACCTGCTGCAGTGCGAAGGCAAGTACCCGCCACCGCCTGGAGCCAGCGAAATACTTGGTCTGGAGTGCGCCGGGGTGATCGCCGAGGTAGGGCCGGGCAGCAGTTGGCAGGTCGGTGACCGGGTCTGCGCCCTGCTGGCCGGGGGCGGCATGGCTGAAGAGGTGGTGGTCGATGCCCGCCATGTTCTGCCGGTCCCGGAAAACCTGGGCCTGGCCGAAGCGGCAGCGTTGCCGGAGGTGTACGCCACGGCCTGGCTGAACCTGTTCCAGCTGGCAGCCATCAAGCCTGGCGAAAAGGTCTTGCTGCACGCCGGTGCAAGTGGCGTTGGTTCAGCCGCGATTCAGCTCTGCAAGGCTTTTGGCAGCCCGGTCTGGGTCAGTGTCGGCTCCGCTGAGCGGCTGGACTATTGTGTTCAGCTCGGTGCCCAGGGCGGTGTGCTACGCAGCGAAGGTCTGGATGGGCTGAAAGCGCTTGGCCCGTTTGACGCGATCCTCGATCCGGTCGGTGGCGAAGATTATTCCAATGCCAACCTCAAACTGCTGGCCCAGGACGGTCGTTGGGTGCTGATCGGCATGATGGGCGGGCGCCATGCCCAGCTCGACCTGGCCCACGTGCTGGGCAAGCGTATTCAGTTGCTGGGCTCGACCCTGCGCAGCCGCGATGATCAGTTCAAGGCCGACTTGCTCAGCGACCTCGGCCAGCAGGTCTGGCCGCTGTTCGCCGAAGGCCGGCTCAGCCCGCAGCTGGCGCGGACTTACCCGATCGAACAGGCCCAGGCGGCTTTCGAAGAGCTTGCCAGCAACCAGGTGTCGGGCAAGCTGGTGCTGATCATTGATGGCAGCCTGAGCTGACCCGCCCAGGCGCCAGTCTATTTCCAGGCATGCACCGGCCAGCCGGCCTGTTGCGCGTGGGCCAGCAGCAGCGGGTCAGGATTGACCGCATGCGGGTGGTCAACGGTCTGCAGCAAGGGCAGGTCGTTGCGTGAATCGGAATAGAAACTGGCGCCTTCAAGGTTCTCGCCTTCGGCGTCGAGCCATTCCAGCAGGCGGGTGACCTTGCCTTGCTGGTAGGTCAGCACGCCGGTTGTGGCGCCGCTGTAATGACCATGCTGTATGTCCAGATCAATGGCCAGTACTTCATCGATACCCAGGCGCTCGGCGATCGGCGCCACCAGATGCACGCCAGAGGCAGAGATCACCAGAATCCGGTCGCCTTTTGCGCGGTGTTCGGCGATGGCCTTGCAGGCATCGGAAAAGATGATCGGCTCAATGAAGTCCTCGACCCAGGGGCCGACCAAATGCTCGATCTCTTCAGGAGTACGGCCAGCCATTGGCTCCAGGCTGAACGCCATGTAGTCCTCCATGGCCAGTTCACCGGCTTTGTAGGCCTCCATCATCTCGTCGTTGCGGCGCATGAACGAGGCCGGGTCGACCCAGCCCAGGCGGCCCATCTGCTCGCACCATAAGGTGGAGCAGTCACCATCGATGAGGGTTTCGTCCAGATCGAAAATCGCTACGGGCATTGATAGGGTCCTTTATGAGCGTGATGGCGACACTGTACCTTGTGGGAGCGACCTTGGTCGCGAAAGCTGTCGTCCAGACGCCAGAGATGTTGCGTCAGGGCTGATTTTTTTCGCCAGCAACCTCGCTCCTACTGCAGATGGCGAATCGCGGCGGGTTCGATGTTCAGCCCCACTGCCTGTCCGTCGGGCTGCAGGTCCGCTGCCGAGCGGTTGAGCACGTCGACTACCAGCGCCACGCTGTTGACCTGCACGCGGTAACGGATCACGTTGCCCAGCAGGCTGTGGCTGACGATTTCGCCGGCCAGCTCGCCGCTGCTGCTCAGTTCGATGGCCTCCGGGCGGATGGCGATGCGGCTGTCGACCGGGCGTTGCAGCAGGCGGCTGGCGGTCTGGGCGTCGAGCAGGTTGTAGTTGCCGATAAAGCCCGCAGCGAAGGCATCCACCGGCGCGGTGTAGAGCGTTTCGGCGTCGCCGCTCTGGACGATCTGGCCCTGATTCATCAGCACGATGCGGTCCGACATGGTCAGGGCTTCTTCCTGGTCATGGGTGACGAAGATCGTGGTCAGGCCCAGCTCACGCTGGATGGCGCGGATCTGTTCACGCAGGTGTTTGCGAATCCGCGCATCCAGTGCCGACAGCGGCTCATCGAGCAGCAGCAGGCGCGGGCGGGTCACCAGCGAACGGGCCAGGGCCACCCGCTGGCATTGGCCGCCGGACAACTGGTGTGGGTAGCGTTTGGCAAAATCCTGCAGTTCGACCAACTGCAAAATTTCACTGACCCGGCGTTGGCTGTCGTCAGCGCTGACCTTCTGCATGCGCAGGCCGAAGGCGACGTTCTGCTCCACGCTCATGTTGGGGAACAGCGCGTAGCTCTGGAACACCATGCCGATGTTGCGCTTTTGCGGGGTTTGCGGCACCAGGTCCTGGCCGTCGAGCAGGATGCGCCCGCTGTCCACCGGTGTCAGCCCGGCAATGCAGCGCAGCAGCGTCGACTTGCCACACCCGGACGGGCCGAGCAGGGTAATGAACTCCCCTTGGTCGATGTGCAGGTTGATGTCGCTGAACACAGGCGTGCCGGTGTAGCTCTTTTGCAGCTTTTCGATACTGATAAAACTCATGTCAGCTCTTGTCCTTGTTCAGTCGGTTGGCGACCCAGGTCAGTGCCAGCACGAAGACAAAATAGGAAACCACCAAGGCACTGTTGAAGTGGCCGCTGCTGTTGCGCATGTTGTTCAGGTACACCTGCAAGGTTTCATAGCGGGTGCCGACCAGCAGGTTGGCAAACACGAATTCGCCGAACAGAAAAGAGAACGACAGCAGCAGGGCGACCATCAGGCCCTTGCGCAGGTTGGGCAACACCACCAGAAACGCCGCCTGCCAGGTATTGGCGCCCAACAGCCGGGCGGCGTCCATCAGGTCGATGAGGTTGATCGCCTGCAGGTTGTTGGTGATGGCCCGGTACATGAACGGCAGGGCGATGGTGAAGTAACAACCGATCAGAATCCACGGCGTACCGACCATAGCCATTGGCCCGGAGCCATACAGCTGTAGCAGCCCCACCGACGACACCACCGGTGGCACGGCAAAGGGCAGCAGGATCAGGATGTTCATCAGCCCGTCCAGCCGCGGGAAGTGGTAATGCACCACGAACAGCAGCGGCAGAATCAACAGCACCGACAGCAGCAGGGCGCCGACGCAGACCAGCAGCGACTGGGCGAAGGCGGTCAGAAACCGCGCGTCGCTCCACAAGGCCAGGTACCACTTGAAGGTCAGGCCGCTGGGCAGCACGGTGGCCGACCAGCTGGTTGAGATGGAGTACAGGAACGTGCCGGCCAGCGGCAGCAGCAGGATCAAAAACAGCAACCACACCACCGCACGGTGATACAGGCTGGCCTGTTGTTGTGAAGAGCCTTTCTCAGCGAGCGACATGGTAGCTCCTTCTCAGCAGCCATTGATGCACTACGGTCACCAGGGTCATGAGCCCGACCAGGATCATCGCCAGGGCGCTGGCGGTATTGGGGTCGAGGGTGATGTCACCGGCCACCAGCGCGGCGATGCGGATCGGCAGCACGTTGAAGTTGCCCGTGGTCAGGGCATACACCGTGGCGTAGGCGCCCAGCGCGTTGGCCAGCAGAATCACGAAGGTGCCCAGCAGCGCCGGGGTCAGCACCGGCAGGCCGATATGCCGCCAGAACTGCCAGGGGCTGGCACCGAGCAGCGCCGCCGACTCGGCCCAGTCTTCGCGCAGCGCATCGAAGGCCGGGTAGAGCAGCAGCACGCCCAGAGGAATCTGGAAATAGGTGTAGACAATGATCAGCCCGGTCTTGGAGTACAGGCTGAAGTCATCGATGATCCCGGCCTGTTTGAGCATCAGGGTCACGGCACCGTTGAAACCCAGCAGGATAATGAACGCGAAGGCCAGCGGCACGCCGGTGAAATTGCTGGTCATGTTGGCAAAGGCGCTGACGAAGTCGCGCAGCCTTGAGTCGACCTGACGCAGCGACCAGGCGCCAATCAGCGCAATGACGATGCCGAACAGGCTCGACCAGAAGCTGATCTCCAGGCTGAACTGGATCGCCTGACGGTAAAACCGTGAGTTGAACACCTTGGCGAAATTATCCAGCCCCCAGCCGTTGTCCGACTGCAGGCTATGGATCGCAACCCAGGCCAGCGGCGCGATCTGGAACACGATGAAAAACAGGGCGAAGGGTAGCAGGCATAACAGCGCCAGCCATTGCCCGCGGGAAAGAGACTTCAAGTCAGACGCTCCCAGAGGGTGAAATAGGGTAGGAGCGAGCTTGCTCGCGAAGGCAATATTCCAGGCGCTTAAGATGCAGCGTCTGTCTCGGCCCATTCGCGGCTAAAGCGGATCGCCGCCCGGCCGCTCCTACCGTGGGTCGGTCAATTCATCTCGATGATGACTTGCTCGTTCCACTTTTGCGGCAAGGCCTTGGAGGTTTTTTCCCAGGCATCGGGGTTCTTGATCGGTGTCACGTGCTTGTACTGCTCGTTGGGCAGCAGCTTGGCCTTGACCTCGTCCGGCAGGGTGATGTGCTCGGCGCGGATTGGCCGGGCGTTGCCCTTGGCCAGGTTGATCTGCCCGGCATCACTGAAGATGTACTCACGGGTCAGCTTGGCTGCATTGGGGTGCTTGGCGTATTTGTTGATGATCGTGGTGTAACCGGAAATCACCGAGCCATCGGACGGAATCAGCACCACGTAGTCATCGGGTTTGGCCATCTTGGCTTTGTAGCTCAGGCCGTTGAAGTCCCAGACCACTCCGACTTCGATTTCACCTTTCTCGATGGTCTGGATGGTCGGGTTGGCCAGCGACAGGCGCTTCTGCTTCGCCAGTTCGGTGAACAGTTGCAGGCCCGGCTCGATGTTGGTTTCGTCGCCCTTGAAGGCAAACGAGGCGGCCAGCACACCATTGGCGGCTTGCGCGGCGGTGCTGACGTCACCGATGGACACCTTGTACTTGCCGGTTTTCAGATCGGCCCAGCTTTTTGGAATTTCCGATCCGTGCAGCAGGTTCTTGTTGACGATAAACGCGATGGTGCCGGTGTAGGCCAGCGCCCAGTGGCCGTCCTTGTCCTTGGCCCAGTCCGGTACCTGCTCCCAGGTGCTCGGCTTGTAAGGCTGGGTCACGCCCTTGGCCGTGGCGATCGGGCCGAAGGCGGCGCCCACGTCACCGATGTCGGCGCTGGCGTTGTCTTTCTCGGCATCGAACTTGGCCACTTCCTGGGCCGAACTCATGTCGGTATCGCTGTGCTTGAGGCCGTACTTGGCGGTCAGGTCAGCCCAGGTGCCTTTCCAGTTGGCCCAGTCATCAGGCATGCCGACGCTGTTGACCGCGCCTTCGGCACGGGCGGCGTCTTCCAGGGATTTCAGATCAGTGTTCGCGAAGGCCGTGTTGCTCAGGGCAATGGCCGAACCCAGCAGTGATGCCAACAAAAGGTGTTTCATTCGAAGCTCCTTGATGCACATGCGGCAAGAGGGTGGTCTTGGTCTAGATCAGCAATACCTGAGCCAAATTAGGCGCCTTGCATGACATTTTCGTGTCGGCATGGGGTGTGCAATGGAAAAATCCGTTGCTCAGGTCGCTCTGGGTGTACAGCGTAGACCAAGCTTGAACCCTTGATCGGCAAGGTGTTGCAACAGATTGTGATCTAGTCTTGGCTGACCTCGACGAGCAATTGTCACAGGACAGTCATCTGTGCGAACTAGGCTATCGAGCCAGATGCCAGAAGGCTCTGGTGCTCACTTATGGCGCTGGACTAGACCATTCAGGACGCTCAATGCGCGACGATGAACCACGAGCCGTTGTCACTATCGGCAAAGCCTTGCAGGAGCAGATTGAGAGCGGCCTGCTGCCGCCGGGCAGCAAGCTGCCGGCAGAGCGACGACTCAGCGAAGTATTCGCCACCACGCGCATTACCCTGCGCGAGGCCTTGTTGCAGCTGGAAGCTCAAGGATTGATCTACCGGGAAGAACGCCGCGGCTGGTTCATCTCGCCGCCACGCCTGGCCTATGACCTCAACAGCCGCAGCCACTTTCATGCCATGGTCAGCGCCCAGGGACGGCAGGCGCATACCCAACTGCTCTTGGCCCGCCTGCAACCGGCTTCGGCTGTCATCTGCCAGCGGCTGCAACTGCCGGCGTTGTCCAGTGTGATTCAGATCTGCCGCGCCCGGCGCATCGATCAACGTCTGGTGCTGTATGTGGAGCACTACCTGCGCCCCGAGTGCTTCCCCGGCATCCTCGACTGTGACCTGAGCCAATCACTGACCGAGCTTTATACCGAGCGCTATGGGTTGCAATACGGGCGGGTCAACTTCGAACTGTCACCCACCGCCCTGCACGCTGAAGCCGCCGCTGCACTGAAAGTCTCGATCGGCACGCCTGGGCTGTGCATCGCCAGAGTCAATCATGACCGCAACGGACGACTGATCGACTGCGACCTGGAATACTGGCGGCATGATGCGATACGGGTCAGTGCCGTGATGGGTGGGGGCTGAAGGAACTGCTGCCACTGGCGTTAAGCTTCTGCTTTTGCTCTTCGAACCGGGATGGCATAGACGACGCCGACCGCCAAGTCGGCGCCGGAGTGAGGGAATCCCGCTTGAAGCGGGACTAGCCGTGGCAAGCGCTGAACTGACCCCCAAAGTAACTCGCCCAGCAGGGCGAAACCTGCAGTCCAGAAACCGCGAAAAAGGATTTTCCATCGCTGCGCAGATCACGCCTTTTCGCGGCTAGCCCGCTCCTGCGGGCGAAGGCCGTCAATGGTCAAGGCAATTCGTTACTGGTGTAGAACGCGCCCAGGACTTTGACCAGGTGCGCCAGATCATGACTGCCCGCCAGCTCGCGAATCGAATGCATCGCAAAGGTCGGCAAGCCAATATCTACCGTGCGAATACCCAGATGACTGGCAGTGATCGGCCCGATGGTCGAACCACAGCCCATATCACTGCGTACCACGAAACTCTGCACCGGCACTTCCACCGCCATGCACAGATGACGGAAAAAACCGGCTGTTTCACTATTGGTCGCGTAGCGCTGGTTATTGTTGACCTTGATTACCGGGCCGGCATTGAGCTTGGGACCATGATTGCCATCATGCTTGTCGGCATAGTTAGGGTGCACGCCATGGGCATTGTCGGCAGAGATCAACAGCGAGCGCTGGATCGTGCGCACGTAATCTTCATGATCACTGACCAGCCGCTGAACGATCTGCTCCAGCATCGGCCCGTCGGCGCCACAGGCTGAAGCCGAACCGATTTCCTCGTGATCGGTACAGACCAACAGGCAGGTTTCCTCGCTGTCGCTGCCCAGCAGCGCCTGCAGGCCGGCGTAGCACGACAGCAGGTTGTCCAGCCGCGCACCGGCGATGAAGTCGCCATTGAGGCCAATCACCGCGGCGCTCTGGGTGTCGTAGAAGCTCAGCTCGTAGTCGAGCACCACGTCGGCATTGAGATCGTGCTCACGGGCCAGTTGATCGGTGAGCAAGGCGCGGAAGTCCGGGCGTTCATCACCGGCCACCTGGGCGAGAATCGGTGGCAGCTCGATCTGCGGGTTGATCTGCCAGCCTTCGTTGGCGGTACGGTTGAGGTGAATCGCCAGGTTGGGGATCACCGCAATCGGCTGTTTGAAATTGACCAGCTGACTCTCGACCTTGCCGTCACGGCGGAAGGTCACACGCCCGGCCAGCGACAGGTCGCGGTCGAACCAGGGGGCAAGCAACGCGCCGCCGTAGACTTCCACACCCAGTTGCCAGAAGCCCTGACGTTGCAGCTCCGGCTGTGGCTTGACCCGCAGGCACGGGCTGTCGGTGTGCGCGCCGACCATGCGGATGCCGCTGATCAGCGGTGAGTGGCGGCCCATGCGCCAGGCGACGACGGATGAGTCATTGCGGGTCACGTAATAGCGGCCGCCAGCCTCGACGGCCCAGGTGTCACGCTCGTCCAGGCGCTGGAAGCCACCGGCCTCCAGATGTTGCACCAGGGTCGCGGTGGCATGGAACGGGGTAGGCGAGGCCTTGAGGAAGTCGATCAGGCCCTTGTTCAACTCTTCACGCATAAGTCACTCCAGACAGCAATGGCGCGAGTTTAACGCATTGGCTGGCAATATGGCGCTTGTAGGAACGAGTGTGCTCGCGAAGGCGGTAGCCTTCGCCGCTAAAGCGGCTCCTGCGGGTACGTGACAAAATCTCAGAACGGTGCCGGGCACTCGAAGCGTAACCGCTCGCCGCTGACCGGGTGGGTGAAGCTCAGCATGCTGGCATGCAGGCACAGGCGCGGATACGCCGCCAGTGCTTGCGGGTGGGCATACAGGCCGTCACCGAGCAGTGGATGACCGATCGACAGCATGTGCACACGCAACTGGTGCGAGCGTCCGGTGATCGGGGTCAGTTCGACGCGGCAATGGTCAGCGGCCCGTTCGAGGACTTTCCAGAACGTCAGGGCGTGTTTGCCATGCTCGTGGTCCACCACATGGCGCGGTTTGGTCGGCGGGTCGTAGCGCAGCGGCAGGTCAATGCTGCCGCTGTCCAGCGTCGGCTGGCCCCAGCACAGCGCGGTGTAGGCTTTCTCGGTTTCGCGGTCGTGAAACTGCCGCGACAGTTCGCGGTGGCTGTCGGCATCACGGGCCAGCAGGATGATGCCGGAGGTTTCCCAGTCCAGGCGATGCACGATGCGCGCCTCGGGGTAACCGTTTTCCTGCAGGCGGGTAATCAGGCAGTCCTTGTTGTCTTCGGCGCGGCCAGGAACCGACAACAGAAGCGTGGGCTTATCGATTACCAGGACGGCACTGTCCTGATGGAGGATGCGGATATTCGACAACGGCATGCGGGTAGACGGCCTCGGTACGCTATGAAAAACGCCAGCGGCGCAAGCAGCGACCCTCGACGGATGAGGGTTGCCGGTTGCGCCGCTGGCGACTGCCGGATCAGCGATCGGGCAGGGTGACGTTGAGTTCCAGAATCGAGCAGCTACCCTGGTTTTCCAGAGCGACCTGCACTTGATCGGACTCGATGTTGACGTATTTGCGGATCACTTCCACGAGTTCCTTCTGCAACGCAGGCAGGTAGTCGGGGGTGCTGTTACCGCGTTGGCCGCGCTCGTGCGCCACGATGATCTGCAGACGCTCCTTCGCAACCGAAGCGCTGCTGGCTTTCTTGCGGTCACGAAAGAAGTCAAAAATATTCATGCGTTAACCCCCGAACAGACGTTCAAAGAATCCTTTCTTTTTCTCATCCAGGAAGCGATGTTCCCGGTCCTTGCCAAGCAGGCGGTCGACGGCATCACTGTAAGCCTGGCCGGCGTCGCTCTGTTCATCGAGGATCACGGGAACACCCTGGTTGGACGCTTTGAGCACGGCCTGGGATTCAGGAATCACGCCCAGCAGGGTCACTGCCAGAATTTCCTTGACGTCATCCACGCCGAGCATTTCGCCCTTGCTGACGCGCTCCGGATTGTAGCGGGTCAGCAGCAGGTGTTCCTTGATCGGGTCTTCGCCGTTTTCGGCGCGGCGCGATTTGCTGGCCAGCAGCCCCAGCATGCGGTCGGAGTCACGGACCGAAGACACTTCAGGGTTGGTGACCACAATGGCTTCGTCGGCGAAGTACATGGCCAGGTGGGCACCGGTTTCGATGCCGGCCGGCGAGTCGCAGACGATGTATTCGAAGGACTGGCGCAACTCGTTGAGCACGCGTTCGACGCCGTCTTTGGTCAGGGCTTCCTTGTCGCGGGTCTGGCTGGCTGCCAGCACGTACAGGTTTTCGATCTTCTTGTCCTTGATCAGCGCCTGCTGCAGGTTGGCTTCGTTGTTGACGACGTTGACGAAGTCGTAAACCACGCGGCGTTCGCAGCCCATGATCAGGTCGAGGTTACGCAGACCGACGTCGAAGTCGACGATCACGGTCTTGTGGCCGCGCAGTGCGAGGCCGGTACCGATGGCGGCGCTGGTGGTGGTCTTGCCCACACCACCCTTGCCGGATGTAACTACGAGAATCTTGGCCAAGGTGTTTCACCCCTAGAGGATACGGACTATTGAAAGTCCCTGAAGAGCGTCCCTTGAAGCGGCGTCAGTAGAGCAATGCCGGAAATCATCAAATCATCGGCCTTTTATAGCGTCCCGTCGGGTGGCGCTGGATAAAACACACGTGTTTCTGAATTTCCTACAACCTTTGCTACGTTTTCGCGACGAGTCAGAGATGCTTAGGTAAATAGCGGCAGTATCCGTTAAAGCCGAATGATGTTCAACACGTCCCCGGACAGGCTGACCTGCACGCCGGTGCCCCATAACGGGTCCCTGCGCAGGTCTTCCGAAACCTTGTACTGACCGGCGATCGAGACCAGTTCGGCGCCCATCTGCTGGCAAAAAATCCGGGCCTTGGTGTCTCCTTTGATGCCGGCCAGTGCCCTGCCGCGCAACGGGCCATACACATGGATGTTGCCATCGGCCAGAAGTTCCGCACCGGGGCTCACTGGCGCTACCACGACCAGGTCGCCGCCCTGAGCATAGATCTGTTGCCCACCGCGCACCGGCGAGGTAATGACGCGGGTTGGCCGGACGGTCGGCTCGGGTGGCTTTTCCGGGGCTTTCGGCGCTGGCGGCGCGGCTTCTATCGGCTCCAGCGGCCGCTCGCGGGCACCGGAGGGCGGCAGCACCGGCAAGTCGATGGCAATCGCTGCGGCGATGTCTTCGATGCGGCTGGCGCGGATCGCCAGGGTCCGCAGGCCATGCTGACGGCAGATACGCACCAGACCCGGCAGGTCGACCGTGCCTTGCTGGGGCGCAATCTTGTCCAGAGCCAGAATCAGCGGCGTATTGCTGAAGAAATTCGGGGCCAGGGCGACCTTGGCTGCCAGTTGTCTGTCCAGAGCCTCAAGGTCAGTGCGTGCCAGTTCCATAACGGTGATGGCCAGCATGCTGCCCTTGAGCTGAAACACGGGGTCGAGGTTTTGCGATTCGGTCTGACTCATGGTCGGCATAGACAACAGCTTGTCGCTAAAAGTGCCGAGACTTATAACGAGAACATCCGTCAGCCGCAAGCCATGGCGAACCGATGTAGAATGCGCGGCCATTGTCCTGACGGAAGCCTAAATGGACCGCCCGCATTTTCGACCGTATTTTTTGCACCCGCGTTTCTGGGCCCTGTGGCTGGGCCTGGGGCTGCTGTGGCTGATCGTGCAGTTGCCGTACCGGCTGCTGCTGGTGCTTGGCCGCTGGCTGGGGCTGGTGATGTACGGGTTTGCCGCTGATCGAAAATACATTGCCGCACGCAACCTGGAGCTGTGTTTCCCTCAGTTGTCGGCGGCCGAGCGCAAACGCCTGCTCAAGGAAAACTTCGCCTCCACCGGCATTGCCTTCTTCGAAATGGCCATGAGCTGGTGGTGGCCACGACAGCGGCTGGCCAGACTGGCGCACATCGAGGGTTTGCAACACCTGCGTGAGGCGCAGCAGGCTGGCGAGGGCGTGATCCTCATGGCCCTGCATTTCACCACCCTGGAGGTCGGCGCGGCGCTGCTCGGCCAGCAACACACCATCGATGGCATGTACCGCGAGCACAAGAACCCGCTGTTTGACTTCATCCAGCGCCGGGGCCGTGAGCGGCACAACCTCGACTCGCTGGCGGTCGAGCGCGAGGACGTGCGTGGCATGCTTAAACTGCTGCGCAAGGGCCGGGCTATCTGGTATGCCCCGGATCAGGACTATGGCGCCAAACAGAGTGTCTTTGTGCCGCTGTTCGGCATCCAGGCCGCGACCGTGACCGCAACCAGCAAATTTGCCAAGCTGGGCAAGGCTCGCGTGGTGCCGTTTACCCAGCAGCGTCTGGCCGATGGCCGTGGTTATCGGCTGGTGATTCATCCGCCGCTGGAGCACTTTCCCGGTGAAAACGACGAAGCCGATTGCCTGCGTATCAATCAATGGGTAGAAAAGGCCATTACCGAGTGCCCTACGCAATACCTGTGGGCGCACCGGCGCTTCAAAAGTCGGCCAGAAGGTGAGCCGAGGCTGTACGCAAAAAAATAAAAAATGGATGACTGAGGTTCGTTTTGATGGTTGAACCCGCAGTAGTTGGATCTTCAGATCAGGCCGTGACAGGCCTGATTCTTTCCGGTGGCGGTGCGCGTGCCGCCTATCAGGTCGGGGTTCTGGCCGGTATCGCCGACCTGCTGCCGTATGGCGCAATGAATCCGTTTCCGGTGATCGTCGGTACCTCGGCCGGCGCGATCAATGCGGTGAAACTGGCCAGCGACGCCATGCGCTTTCGCGTGGCGGTCCATCAACTGACCCTGTTCTGGCAAAACTTTCGCAGCCATCAAGTGCTGCGCAGCGACTGGCCGGGGGTGATTCACCAGGCCAGCCGCTTCGTCGGCAAGAGCCTGCTGGGCCTTGGTTCCCAAGCCCCCGTGGCGCTGCTCAACAGCTCGCCACTACGTGATCTGCTCACCGAACGCATGGACCTGTCAGGCATCGAGCAGGCCATCGAGGCGCAACACTTGCGCGCGGTGGCGGTGACGGCGTTTGGTTATGAGTCTGGGCAGGCGGTGACCTTTTACCAGGGCAAAGGCAGTATCGAACCCTGGTTGCGTCATCGACGTGTGGGCCTGCCTTCGCGCTTGACCGTGGATCACCTGCTGGCCAGCTCGGCGATCCCGTTGTTGTTTGCGCCGGTCAAGGTCGAGCAGGAATATTTCGGTGACGGCGCGGTGCGTCAGTCGGCGCCGATCAGCCCGGCGCTGCATTTGGGGGCCAACCGGGTGTTGGTCATCGGGGTCAGCGGCAACCCGCGCGGGGTGCAAGCCCAGCCTCAGGTGCACCGGGTTACCACGGGTAATCAGCCGAGCATGGCGCAGATCAGCGGTCACCTGCTCAACAGTACGTTTATTGACAGTCTGGAAGGCGACATCGAGTTGCTGGAGCGGCTCAATACGCTCAGTGCACTGCTGCCCGACGAACAGGCGCGCCGTCAGCCGGGCATGGCGCCAGTCGAGGTGCTGGTGATCTCGCCGAGTCGCCCGCTGGACGAAATCGCCGCACGCCATCGCCACGAGCTGCCGCCAGCCTTGCGCACCTTTCTGCGCGGCCCGGGCGCGACCAAGACCAGCGGCGCCAGTGTTTTGAGCTACCTGTTGTTCGAAGCAGGCTATTGCAGCGAACTGATCGAACTGGGCCGGCACGACGCCAAGGTGCAGGGCGAAGAGCTCAAGCGGTTTCTGCGTATTGCCTGATTGAACCTGTGGGGCCTATCGCGCAGCAAACACATGACCCGCCGTAGGAGCCGCTTCAGCGGCGAAGGCTAGCGGCGGAGCCTTCGCGGCTGAAGCCGCTCCTACGGCGGGTCATAGCGCCGATATCAGAACCCGACAGTCGCCGACAGCAGGTAGGTACGCGGGGTCGACAGGGTCAGGCCTGGTTCGCTGTCGTCGGAGGCACCGGCCGAGGCCCAGTAGGCTTTGTCCAGAACGTTCTCGACATTGGCGCGCAGGGTGACGTCGGTGCTGTTGACCTTGAAGGCGTAGCGCGCGCCGAGGTCCACCCGTTGCCAGCTATCGATGGACTTGCTGTTGGCCTGGTCCAGATATTGCGAGCTGGAGTGGATGCCGCGGGCGGTCAGGGTCACGCCCTGTACGCCTGGCACATCCCATTCGGCGCCGAGATTGACGTTGTACTTGGGCGTGGCCGGTGCGCGGTTGCCGTCATAGACACCATTGACCGTGTCGGTCAGTTCGCTGTGGATGTACATCACCCCGCCCAGCAGGCGCACGCCTTGCAGCGGTTCACCGAACACGTTCAACTCCAGGCCGGTGTTTTCACGCTTGCCGCTGGGGCCGAATACCCGTGTGGTGGCGTTGGTCTCGTAGGCCGGCTGCTTGACCCGGAACACGCTGGCGGTGAAGGCCATCGACCCCAGGTCGTATTTGCTGCCGATCTCGACCTGACGGCTGATGAACGGCGCGAAGATCTGGTTTTCGTTGATCGAGGTCGACGGGGCGATTTTGCCCAGACTCAGGCCTTCCATGTAGTTGGCGTACAGCGACCACTGATCGGTGACCTTGTACACCACGCCGCCGGAGGGCGAGAACTTCTTCTCGTCGTAGGCCGTCTCGCCACGCACACCATCGCTCCAGTCTTCGACCTGCACCCGCTGGAAGCGTCCGCCCAGGGTGACCAGCAGACGGTCATCAAAGAACCCCAGGGTGTCGGCCAGGCCGATACTGTCGAAGCGGTTCTCGGTGTAGTCCTTTGAGTCCAGGCGGGTCGGGGTGTTCGGCAGAGCGCGTTGCACCGGGTTGTAGATATTGCCCGCTGCGGTGGCATAACGCGCGCCGCCGTTGGTGAAGTCCATGTAAAAATGCGTGGCCGAGATGTTCAGCTCGTGGCTGACCGGGCCGGTCTGCAGCCATTTGCGCGCCCCCACGGTGGCGGTGCGTACGCTCTCGTCACGGGTGAAGAAGCGTGGCGAGACAGTGAAGTCGCCGGCGTTGTTGCTGACCGACACTGCATGACGCATGAACTCGTGGTTGCTCTCGCGGGCGCCGACCGCGCCGTAGACCATGAACGAGTCGCTGATGTCGTATTCGGCGTTCAGATCGCCGAAGGTGTCGTTGGTACTGGCCCAGCTCCAGGCCTGGGCGTAGTTCTTGTCGATGGCGCCGGCACTGGGGACCCGGGCGTTGGCGCCGACCTGGATACGCTCCTGTGGCGCATCGGTATCGCGTTCGGTGCGGCCGATATCCGCCGAGACGCGCAGCCGCTCGCCACGGAAATCCAGGCCCAGCACCGACAGTTCGCGGTCAACGTGCTGGTGATCCCACTCAGTATCACCGGACTGCTTCACGCTGTTGAAGCGGATGCCGTATTCATTGTTGTCACCAAAACGCCGGCCCAGATCCACGGCACCGCCAACCTGGCTGTCGGAGGCGACGCTGCCGGTGAACTCGGTAATGGGTTTATCGGTGGCGCGCTTGGCGACCACGTTGACGCCGCCGCCGATGCTGCCGCGTGGCGAAATACCGTTGAGCAATTGGTTGGTGCCTTTGAACACGTCAACCCGGTCGGCCATTTCCATGTCGATGGAGTAGGTCGGCAACACGCCGTACAGGCCGTTGTACGACACATCGGTGTTGAACAGGCTGAAGCCACGAATGGTGAACTGCTCGAAGCGCCCGCCGGCCGGGTTGGTGGCGCGCACCGACGGGTCACTGGCCACCAGGTCGCTGAGGGTCCGGGCCTGCAGGTTCTTGGCGGTTTCGCTGGTATAGGTGGTACTGCTCAGCGGCGTGTCCATGAAGTCCCGCGAGCCGAGCAGGCCCAGCGAACCGCGCCGCGCCACCTGATTACCGGCGTAGCGCTCACCGTCACCGTTGAACGACAGAATACTGGTGCTGACGATCGCGGTGCTGCCCAGTTCCAGCGTGCCTGCGCCGGACGCCTGAGGGGCCGGAACCAGGGTGTAGCTGCTGCTGCCCACGCTTTGCAGTTGCAGGCCGCTGCCTTGCAGCAGTCGGGCAAAGCCGTCTTCGACACTGTAGCTGCCCGACAGGCCGGTGCTTTGCCGACCCTGGACCAGTCCTGGTTCTACCGACAGGCTGACCCCGGCCAGCCCGGCGAAACGGGTCAGCGCCGAGCCGAGATCGCCGGCCGGGATGTCATAGCTTTGCTGCTGGGTCTGCGCAACGGCCATTTGCGGCAGCAGCGCGGGTACGCCCAAAGCCAGGCCCATGCCCAGATTCAGGCACAACGTTGAGCGGGAAATCGAGGACGCCAGAAGCGAACGGCGGCGTGGCAGTGCGGGCATTGAGGTGCTCTCTTTTTGAGTACTGATAACACTCATGACACGCGAGACAGGAAAAGGGGACAGGCCGGCCAAAAAAATCTGCCCGCAGAGCGATTTAATCCCGATGTCATCGAACCGACGGGGCTCTGCGGGGTTCCGATACTCAGCTATTTAATGCAATCGAGGGGGGAGACCATCATGCAACGACGCACTCTGGGCGCGACCGGTTTCGACATTTCGCCGCTGGTATTCGGCGGCAATGTATTGGGCTGGACCATCGATGAGAAAACCAGCTTTGCGGTGCTGGACGCCTTTATCGACCACGGTTTCGATGCCATCGACACCGCTGACGTCTACTCGGCCTGGGCTGAAGGCAATCAGGGCGGAGAGTCGGAAACCATCATCGGCAACTGGCTGCAGGCCCGGCCGGGGCTGCGCGACAAGATCCGGTTGTTTACCAAGGTCGGTTCGCAGATGGGCAGCGAAGAGTGCAAAGGCTTGTCGCAGCGCTGGATCGATCAGGCCGTGGAAGCGTCACTGGCGCGGCTGCAGACCGATTACATCGACCTGTACTTCTCTCACTGGCCCGATCCTGAGGTCGCTTATCAGGAAACCCTGGCGGCTTACGGCAAGCTGCTCGGAGAAGGCAAGATCCGCAGCATCGGCGCGTCCAATCTCAATTATGAGCAACTGGTCGAGGCCCTGACTGTCGCCCAGCAACCGGGCCTGCCGTCCTATCAGGTGCTGCAACCGGAGTTCAACCTGTACGACCGTGAAGGCTTTGCCGGCGACCTGCAGCAACTGTGCATCCATGCCGATATCGGTGTGGTGACCTACTACAGCCTGGCGTCGGGCTTTCTGTCCGGCAAATACCGCTCCGAGGCTGACCTGCACAAGAGCCAGCGCGGCGGCAGCATCGGCAAATACCTCAATCGCCGTGGCCTGGCGATTCTCGATGCGCTGGACGACGTGGCGATGACCCACAGTGCCAGCCCCTCGGAAGTGGCACTGGCCTGGCTGCTACGCCAGCCCGGCGTCACGGCGCCGATTGTCAGCGCAACCAGCGTGGCCCAGGTCGAAAGCCTGGCCCGTGCGGCGACCTTGCAATTGAGTGATGAAGAGGTGCTGCGCTTGAGCAGGCTTTGATTGATCGCTACTGAATAGGTCGACCCGAGCGTCAAGTCGAAGGGTATAGCGGGATGCTTACCCGCTTGTGCACAACTCGCTACACTCGCCAGCTTTCAAGGATTTTCCCGGGACCTGGAATGCCACCTTCATCCTCGCAGCAGCGCAAACACCTGATCCGCTGGCTTTATCTGGTTGCCGGTGGGCACCTGCTGGGCGGGTTGCTGCTCAGTTGGGCGGCGCCCAGCGGGCTGTTCGATCAGTATCTGGCGTCGCTGGAACAGGCGTTCTGGGGAGCCGTTGCACCGCTCGCGGCGCGTGAGCAGCAGACCTGGTGGCTGGCGCTGTTTGGTGCGACCTTGCAGAGTTATTCGCTGTACATGCTGGCGTTGATTCATATCGGCAGCCGCGTGCGCCAGCCGATGGTCTGGGGCTGGCTGATGGCCGGGCTGCTGCTGTGGGCGCCGCAGGATATTGTGATTTCCTTGCAGGCCGGCGTCTGGTCGCATCTGCTGATCGACAGCCTGGCGCTGCTCGCGCTGGTACCGCCGTTGCTGTGGCTGTACCGTCATGACCGGAGTGCAGCGTGAGCAAGCCCTTGATGTACCTGTTGGCCGGCAACGGCAGCACCGCCCGCTGGTGGGATGATGCGCTGCCACACTTTCACCACTACCGGGTTCAGGCGCTGGAGTTGCCGGGCTTTGGGAACAACCCCGAGCCACCCTGCAGTGACCTTGATGGTTACGTCAGTGCGCTGATCGCCGCCACCCGGCCCGGCAATGCGATCATGGCCGTGGGTGTCAATGCCTTGCTGGTGTTGCATGCCTTGCAGCGTCAGCCGGGGCACTTTTCTCGCAGTGTATTGCTGGCGCCGGTGGGCGCCTTTCTTTGGCAGCGGCGGCTTCCGGCGCTGATGTCGCCGCTGCCGATTCGCAAGACCATCCATTGGCTGCTGGCCAATCGGCCGACCTTGTTCGCCAGCAAGTTTTCCCGTCGCAGCTGGACCCCGGCGCAGTACCAGCGCATGGGCGAGGGGTATGCGCGCTGCCGGGCGTTTGTGCCGTATTGGGATCTGCTGCGCGCCAGCACCGCGCTGCCATTGCTGGAATGGGTCCAGGACCCGGTCGAGCTGGTATGGGGCGATCAGGATGGCGTGCTCGGCATCGAACAGGCGGCGGCCTGGTCGGCGATTCTGGCGCGGGCCGATTTGCGCATCAGCCTCAAAGCGGGCTGGGGGCATTACCCATGGATCGATGATCCGGCCGGTTTCGTTGGCTGGCTGGAGTCGGGCGAGCAGGGCTTTGTCGCCCACACCAAGGGCGGCCGCCTGCAGCTGGCGCAAATGGCCGGGCAACCGGTGCCGGCGGCGCTGGTTGTGCAGAGCAGCAGCGACTCGCGCCTGCCAGAGTTACTGGGCGCGGCGGCCGATACGCTTTGGGCGGTGCGCTCATCCAGTTTTAGCGAGGATCAGGCCGATGCTGCCAATGCCGGGTTGAGCACCACCTTCCTGCGTGTTACGCCCCAAGAGCTGAGCGCACGGGTTGATGAGCTGCTTGGTGCGGGTGTCGAGCAAGTGGTGGTGCAGCGCTTCATCAAACCAGTGATTTCCGGTATTGGTTTCGTGCGCCATCTGGCGGTCGAGCTGGAGTGGGTCGAGGGGCACCTGGAGTCGCTGGCCGACGGCCAGGTCAGCCCACAGCGGGCGACGATTTCCCGATTGGGCGAGGCGTGGAGCAGCGGATCATTCAAGCCTTGTCACGGGTTGACCCAAACGATGCTCTGGGACTTTCTGCAAGGCGTATTGCGGGTTTTTCACTACGTGCCTGGCGATGTGGAATGGGCCTGGGACGGCCAGCAGTTATGGCTGTTGCAGTACCGGCCGATCAGCGATTACGGCTGGCGTCGGCATTTGACGGCAGCGAACATCGCCGAGATCCTGCCGCCGCAGCCGAGCCGGTTTGTCGAGTATGGCCAGCGCCGTGCTGCTGCGAGTATTCCGGCGATCATGGCGGGTTGGGATGCGCGGGTGTTGCAGGATAACGAACCCTTCACCGCCGTGTTTGGCGGCGCGTCGTATATCAACAATGACCTGTTCCTGGCGCGTCTGGCCGATTGGGGCATTCCCTCCAGCCACTATGCCGGTGAAGTCGGCGGCGCCACGCCTCACCTGCCGATGCGACCCTGGCGGCTATTGCGCTCATTGCCGGTGTTGCTGCGCATGCAGCGTATTGCGCGTAGGCACCTGTTGACCCTTGAGCAACAGTTGCAGCGCTTCGACGCCGAACTTGCGCAACAGGTCGAGCAGGGCGCCAACGGCCAGCAACTGGCCGACTGGTTCAGCCGCTTCTACGTGTTCGTGGTGCAGGGCAACCTGTGCATTGCCACTGCGTTGGCCAGCAGTGGTGGGGCGGCGCTGGGCCGGCCACCGACGGCATACGACAACCTGCAAAACTGCCCGCACCGGCTGCCCTGGGAAACTGACCCTGGCACGCCACGACCGGCACTGACCGCCTTGCCGCTACAGGCTTTCCCGCAATGGCCGCTGGCAATCGGCCTGGCGCACAAAGTCGGCTTGCCAGGACTGCGTGGCTACTACCTGCAAGTGCGCGAGTGGTATCGCGACAACCTGATGCGCATTTTCTTTCGTCTGCATCACGCCATGCCCGAGGCCGAGCGCGGGCATTGGTTCGCGCCGCATCCTGACGTGCGCAACCGCGATGGCAGCTTCTGGCAGGACGGCCGTGAAGGTCGCGAGCAGGCGGCCGGGTTCATGATTTATCCGGGGCAGGTGCGCGGCATTCTGGGCCAGGACATTTTGCTGGAAGACACCCTCGATCCTGGCCGTCATGCGCATTACCAGGCCGCCAAAGCGGTGATTGCGCGAATGGGCGGACGGTTGTCGCACGGCTCGACGCTGTTGCGTGAACTGCGCAAGCCATCGGCCGTGCTGCCGCAGGTTGACCCGGCCTGGCTGGGTCAGGAAGTGATTTACTGCGATGGGGTCTTGCGGCGGGCGGAGCAAAATCCGCCGGGTCCAGAACAGCCGCGGTCTTGAAAGATTGGCGCCAGCAGAACTGCCTTCACGTTTACCGAGGCAGTTCTGCCGACAACCCTGTCTTAGCGTGCGTTCAGATCTTCTGCTTGCTGTAGTTGTACACCATCGCGCTGTTCCCATCGTGCTATCACCAGCGGCGCAAGAGCATTGCCCAGCACATTGAGGGCGGTGGTGGGCATCTCCATCAGGCGGTAGACGCCGGCGATGAAAGCCACGCCTTCGAGCGGCAGACCGGCACTGGCCAGGGTGGCGGACAGGATCACAAACATGAACCCCGGCACGCCTGCTGCGCCCTTGGAGGTCAGCACCATGGTCACCACCAGCAGTGCCTGCTGGGTGAGCGACAGTTCGATACCGTATAGCTGCGCGACAAACAGGGTGCCGATACCGAGAAACAGCGAAGCACCGTCCAGGTTGAACGAATAGCCCACCGGCACCACGAAGCTCACCAGCGAACGTGGCGCGCCGTAGCTCTCCAGCTTCTTCATCAGTTGTGGCATCACCGCGGCGGAGCTGGCGCTGGAGAAGGCCAGCAACAGTTCATCCTTGATGTGGCGCATCAGTCCGAACAGGCTGATGCCGTTGTAACGCGCAATACTGCCCAGCACTACCAGTGTAAAGAACAGGATCGCCACGTAACTGACCAGAATCAGCTTGCCCAGCGGCAGCAAGGAGCTGAAGCCGAAGTTCGATACCGTGACGGCGATCATGCCAAACACCCCGATTGGTGAGTAGGCCATGATCATTGAGGTCACCCGAAACATCGCATCCGAGACTGCGCGCAGGGTGTCGATCAGCGGTGCCTTGCGGGCTTCATCGAGTTGCCCGACTGCCAGACCGAACATCACCGCGAAAAACAGCACCGACAGCAGGCTGCCCTGGGCCATGGCGTTGATGATGTTGTCCGGGATGATGCCGACGATGATCTGGCCCAGGCCGCGATGGGCATCGGCGCCCGGTACTGTGATGGCAGCGGCTTTGAGACTGCCCAGTTCAGTGCCCGCACCAGGTTGCAGCAGGTTGCCGATCAGCAGGCCGATGATGATCGCCGTAGTGGTCACTGCGAAGAAATACAGCAGCGCCCGCACGCCGATGCGCCCCAGTGCCTTGCCGTCACCATGACCGGCGATGCCGACCACCATGCACGAGAAGACGATGGGCACCACGATCATTTTCATCAGCTTGATGAAGATGTCGCCGGCCGGTTGCAGGACGTTGGCCACCAGCCATTGTTTCGAGTCCGGGAATTCATGCAGCAGCGCGCCAAGGGCGATGCCGGCCACCAGACCGATGAGGATTTGCCAGACCAGGGGGATACGAGGTTGCATAGAGACACCCTAAATGCGTTGTTGTTATAGGCAGCGTCTGGCCATCCCTGGCCGCAGTATCCATTAATCAGCTCAGGCGCTCTGCGGCGTCCTTGAAGCGGCGGCATCCTTGTTCGATGACCTCAATGGCGCTGGCAAACGACAGGCGAATATACGGCGACATGCCGTAAGCCGCGCCGCCTACCGTGGCCACACCGGCCTCGTTGAGCAACCAGGTCACCACGTCGGTGTCGCTGTGCAGCACGGCACCTTCCGGCGTACGTTTGCCGAGCAGGCCCGAGACATTGACGAAGGCATAGAACGCACCCGCCGGCGGCGTGCAGCTCAGGCCGGGAATCTCTGCCAGCAGATCCAGCATCCGTGCCCGACGCTGCTGGTAGATCTCGCGCATCGCCGCGATGGGCTGCTGGTCACCGGCAAATGCTGCGACGGCTGCGGCCTGGCTGATCGAGCTGGGGCAGGTGGTGGTCTGCGACAGCAGCTTGGCAACCGCCGCGATCAGAAACGCGGGGCCGGCACCGAACCCCAGGCGCCAGCCAGTCATGGCGTAGCCCTTGGACGCACCGTTGATGATCAGGGTGCGCTGCTTCAGGTCTGGGGCGACATTGAGCAGTGATACATGCCGCGCCTCGCCGAACACGAAGTGCTCGTAGATTTCGTCGGACATCACCAGCACCTGTGGGTGGCGACGCAAGACGTTGGCCAGCCCCGACAGCTCGGCCTCGCTGTACACCGCACCGCTGGGGTTGTTGGGGCTGTTGAGGATCACCCACTTGGTGTGTGGAGTGATGGCTTGTGCCAGCTCCTGCGGGCTGAGCTTGAAGCCCTGGGCCTCGCTGCCGGGGATGATCACCGGGTTGGCGCTGTTAAGGCGGGCAATGTCCGGGTATGAGACCCAATACGGCGTGTGCACGATCACTTCATCGCCGGGGTTCAGGGTCGCGGCCAGGGCGTGGTAGATGATGTGCTTGCCGCCGCAGCCGGCGACCACTTCATCAACCGTATAAGGCAGGTCGTTGTCGCGTGCCAGTTTGGTGACGATGGCCTGGCGCAGCGCCAGGGTGCCGGTGGTGGCGGTGTAGTGAGTGTCTCCGCCGCGCAGGGCCGCTTCGGCCGCTATGAGGATGTGCTCCGGGGTGTCGAGGTCTGGTTCGCCTACGGTTAAATTGACGATATCGCGACCTTCGGCGCGCAACTGGCTGACCAGCGCGTTGGCGGCGATGCTCGGCGAGGGCTGGATGTCCAGCAGGCGCTGGGAGAGAAAAGCGTGGCTCACAGGTCGTTCTCCAGCAGGCCGAATTTCTTCAGTGGGGCTTCGATCCACGATTGACTGGGGTTGCCGGTGGCGATCTCGGCTTTAACTGCTTCTTCGAACTCGGCATGCCGGGCCGCTGCGCGCAGGACGTCGTCGGCCAGTGCCTGCGGGAAGGCCACCAGGCCGTCTTCGTCGCCGACGATCAGGTCGCCCGGTTCGATGATCATGCCGCCAATCGACACCGGTACGTTGATTTCGCCAGGGCCGGTCTTGTACGGGCCGCAGTGCACCACGTCACGGGCATAGCAGGGCACGTCTTCGAAGCTGGCGACATCGCGGATCGCACCGTCGATAACGAAGCCCACGCAGCCGCGCTGCAGCGCATACAGCTTGATCAGCTCGCCGATCATGGCGTTGGTGGTATCGGCCTGGCCGTCCACCACCAGCACATGGCCGGGCTGCAGCAGGGTCAGCGCCTTGTAGATGTACAGGTTGTCGCCGGGGCGGGTCTTGACCGTCAGTGCGGTACCCACCAGCTTGCCGGAGCGGTTGTAGCGGGTCAGGCCACGGGCACCAATGTGCCGGCCCAGATTGTCGCTGATGTGCGGGGTGACCACATTGTGCAGGGCTTGAACCACCGCGCTGGAGGCCAGCGGTGGCGAAGGCAGGATGCGGGTGCCGGGTAATGACATGAGAACCTCCGGTTGGGTGAGCGCCGATCAAGGCTGTGGTCCGGATGGTAGGGCTGGCGTATAAATACTTTTAGCGATATTTTTCGCTGATTAACCATCACTAAAATGAATGTAAAGACGTCCAGGAGCGCACCGGGTGGTCACTTTCAAGCAGATGGAAGCGCTGTTCTGGATTGCCGAAACCGGCAGTTTCGAAGCTGCCGCCAATCATCTGAACATGTCGCAGTCAGCCATTTCCAAACGCATTCAGGAGCTGGAAGACACCTTTGAGGTTCAACTGTTCGACCGCAGCAAACGCAACGCCCGGCTGACAGAAAAGGGTGCCGAACTGCTCGACTGTACCCGCGAGTTGCTGGAGCGCCGCGACGTGCTGCTTGAGCGCATCAGCTCGCAGAACGTGCTGGTGCGCCGCCTGCGCCTGGGGGTGACCGAGCTGACTGCATTGACCTGGCTGCCGGCGTTCATCGACGCGATTCGCCAGGCTTATCCCAAGGTGCAGATCGAGCCTACTGTCGAACTGAGCAGCGAGCTGTTGCGCAAGCTGGAGGGCGATCAACTGGACGTGATCGTGATGCCAGATGTGCTCGACGATGTACGCTTTGTCTCGGTCCCGCTGCAGAGCGTCGACAACACCTGGATGTGCGCACCGGGCATGCTGCCGGCTGACCGCACGGTGGACCTGACCGAACTGGCGCAGGTGACCGTGCTGACCCAGGGGGCAAGCTCCGGCACCGGGCTGATCTATGAGCGCTGGCTGGCCCTGCACGACATTCAGTTGCCACGTACGCTGACCAGCCACAATCTGCTGGTGCAGGTCGGCCTGACCATCTCTGGTATCGGTGTGAGTTATCTGCCGCAGAACTGCTTGTCACACCTGACCGGACGCGGGGTGCTGCAAGTGGTGCGCACCCTGCCTGAACTGCCCCCCATTCAATACGCCGCGATCTACCGTGCAGATCGCCGCCATGGCATCAACCCGCACATCGTCGAACTGGCCAGCCAGCATTGTGATTTTGCGCGGTTGTTGATGGCGATGGGCTGAGCGAGGTTATTTACCAGGCCCAGGCCGCGCCCTGATTCGGTTCAGTCACCGACCAGATGCAAGAAGTGCATGTGCCGCTCGTACTGGTCGAGGATGTCGCCGATCACGTCTTCGCGTGACCAGCCCATCACATCATGGTCCTGGCCGCCTTCGCGCAGGTGCACTTCGGCGCGGAAGTACTTGCGCTCTTCGCTCTGGGTATCACCCATCACGAAACTGGGCATCGCATAGGCTTTGGGAATCACCGCATACAGGTATTCAGGGTTGTCCAGCGGGCCGACGGTCAGCCTTACACTGCCATCCTCACCGTCGTCCACCTGGCAGGCATAGCCCTGGCGACGCCACTCTTCGGCCACCGATACACAGGCCGGTTTGGCCACTTCGCTGATAAAGCGCACCACGTGGGCGCGACGCGGGAACATCGCCATGTTGCGCAAGCGCCGCTGCCAACTGCCGGGGGTACGGGCGGTGGACGCCGAGATACTGTAGTGGCGCAGGCCGCGTTTGGTCGCGTCGAGCTTCAGCGCTTTGAGCAGGCCGCGCATGCTGAACAGCAGGGCAATGGTGAAAGGCAAGGCACTGGCGATAGTCGCTGTCTGCAACGCCTTCAAGCCATCGGCCAGCAACAGGGCGATGGCCACCAGGCCCATGCTCGCCGCCCAGAAGATCCGTTGCCACACCGGGGTGTGGTCATTGCCGCCCGAGGCCAGCATATCGACCACCATGGCCCCGGAGTCAGCCGAGGTGACGAAGAACACCACCACCATGATGATCGCCAATACCGAAATGAAGCTGGCGAACGGGAAGTGCTGCAAGAAGGCAAACAACGCCAGCGCGGTGTCTTTGTCGATGGCAGCGGCCAGGTCGGCCATGCCCTCATCGAGGATCAGGTGAATCGCGGTGTTGCCAAACACGGTCATCCACAACAGGGTGAAGGCGGTCGGCACCAGCAGCACGCCGGTGACGAACTCGCGGATCGTCCGGCCGCGGGAAATGCGCGCGATGAACAGGCCCACAAACGGCGACCAGGCCAGCCACCAGCCCCAGTAGAACAGGGTCCAGCCGCCGATCCAGTCGGACGGCTCATAGGCATACAGGTTCAGGGTGCGGCTGACGATGTCGCTGAGGTAACCGCCGGTGTTCTGTACGAAGGTTTGCAGGATCAACACCGTGGGGCCTAGCAGCACCACCATCAGCAACAGCAACACGGCCAGCCCCAGGTTCAGTTCCGAGAGGCGGCGGATGCCCTTGTCCAGGCCTGAAACCACCGACAGGGTGGCCAGTGCCGTCGTACCGATGATCAGCACAATCTGCACGCCGGTACTCACCGGTAAGCCGAACATGGCGTTCAGGCCGGTATTGATCTGCGCGACGCCGAAGCCCAGCGAAGTGGCCACCCCCAGCACCGTACCGATGATCGCGAAGATATCCACGGCATGGCCGATCGGGCCGTTGATGCGTTCGCCGATCAGCGGGTAGAGCGCTGAGCGCAGGGTCAACGGCAGGCCATGACGGTAACTGAAGTAGGCCAGAATCAGCGCCACGATGGCGTAGATCGCCCAGGCGTGCAGACCCCAGTGGAAGAACGTGATCTCCATCGACTCGCGCGCCGCCGCCACGCTGTAGCCGTCACCGTAGGGTGGGTTGATGAAGTGCATCACCGGCTCGGCGACGCCGAAAAACATCAGACCGATGCCCATGCCGGCCGAGAACAGCATGGCAAACCAGGTGGTGCTGCTGTAGTCGGGGGTGCTGTGGTCCGGACCGAGCTTGATATCGCCATAGCGGCTGATGCCGAGAAACACCACGGTGCAGAGGATGATTGCGACCGCGAGGATGTAGAACCAGCTGACATTGGTGATGATCCAGTTCTGGATCAGGCTGAACATGGTCTGCGCGGTGCTCTGAAAGGCGCTGGTGAACAGCACCAGCAGCAGAAGCAGGACTGCCGAAATCCAGAACACCGGTGGGTTGAGGGCGGATTTTGGGGTTGGCTCGTTCTTCTGGGCCATAGCTGATTGCGATCTCCGATCAAGCGAATTGCACACGCCGTGGCGCGGGTTGAAACACGGTGCTTAAGCAGGGGCCATGAAGTCCAGCGCGATTGCGACCGTCGCGTACCTGTGCTCGACATGACATCCACAAAAAAGCCCCGCAAGCCAGGGCTGGCGGGGCTTTGGTTAACTCACCTCAAACGATCAGCGCAGGGTCGAACGTGGCGCGACTGGCTGGTTGTCGTTGGAGATGGTGACTTCCACACGACGGTTCATGGCGCGGCCGGAATTGCTGGTGTTGTCGGCCACCGGATATTCCTTGCCATAGCCCTGAGCGACGATGCGCAGCGGGTCTACACCGGCACGCACCAGTGCTGCGCGCACCGAATTGGCACGGCGCTCGGACAGTTCCTGGTTGTAGCCAGCGGAGCCGGTGCTGTCGGTGTAGCCTTCGACGATCACTTTGCGGTCAGGGTTTTCCTGCAGGAAGCCGGCCAGCTTGGCAATGTTACCCTGTGCGCCCGGCTTGAGTTCGGCCTTGTTGTAGTCGAACAACACGTCACCGAAGGTCACCAGCGTACCGCGCTCGGTCTGCTTGGCGTTGAGGCTTTCCTTGAGTTTGGCGATCTGCGCGTCGCGCGCATCCAGACGAGCCTTGGCGCGTTCGGCGCCGGCTTTCTGCAGATCGGCTTCAGCGGTACGCAAGGCGATGGTCTGCTTGGCCACTTCGATACGCTGAATGGTCAGGTACGAGAGCTGATCGACCTTCTTGGCGTCTTCGCCGTCACGGAAGGCTTTGTCGGCCTTGGTCAGCCAGTCGTTGGCGTCCTTGGTTTCCAGGGCCGCAACCTTGGTCGCTTCAGGGTTGCTTTGCAGCGCAGAGAAGTTGGTACGCGCTTGCTCCAGGCTTGGGTTCGGCTTGGTAGCGCAGGCCCCCAGGGCAACGCTCACGGCCAGCAGGGCAGGGATCATCAGTTGTTTGCGCATGGTTTGGTCGTCCTTAAATCAATGGCGAATACGTGAAAATGCGAAAGGGAGCGGCTTACTGGATCTGACGCTGGCTTTCTTCACGCAGTTCGTTCACACCTTGGCGAGCGTCCTGCACGGCTTTCTGGGCCTTGGCGGCCTGGGCTTTGCGTTCGGCAACGCGCGCGTCCCACTCGGCCTGCTCGGCCAGACGGCGTGCTTCGTCATACTTGTGATCCTGCATGGCCACATCGGCCTGGCGCAGCTTGTCTTGCGCGGATTTCATTTCCACTGCAGCGAACTCGGTGCCACCGGCGCTGACTGCGCTGTTCACCGCAGACTGGGTGACTGCGTACTGTTCCGACGGCGGGTTGCCGGCACAGCCGGCCAGTACCAGAGAGCTACCCAGTGCCAACGCAGCCAGTTTCAGCCCACGCAGACGTGCGAACGGGGTTTTGGCAGTGAGGTTGTTCATGGTCATCAACTCCATTGTTTAACTCCAAGTGCTTGGTTATCCATGACAGTGGCGGCCGGGAAGTGAGGCAAGCGACGCTTGGGCGCCTGTTACCTGCGGTCTGTTCCTGTAATGGCTAATGGGTCGGACCTGTGGCTTTTTTAAATAGTTCAGAGATTTTTCCAGGCTGCCCGGTCAGCTTTTTCGGGGCAGGAAACCACCGGTGTGGCGTGCCGTGAACGCCAAAAGCCCTCCAGGCAGAGGGCTCGGGAAAGACGCGGGGGGTTACCTGAGAATTCGTTGCTCGGCGGCTACGAACGCCGGGGTTTTGCCGGCATCGGCGTACACCGGCTCGCCTTCTTCGACGCGGATCACCTCTGAACCTTGCACGTAAGGAATGGCCGCTTCGGCTTCTTGAAGCGCCGCATGCAGCAGGCCTTCGGTGATGGTCGCTTCATCCAGGCCGTAGGCTTCGGCCAGCGCCTTGATTTTCACCAGGTCGTGACGGTACAGGCTCAGGGTCACTTCACTGCGTTCGTGCTGTTGCCGGGCCTTGGCTTCCCATTCGCTGAGCAGGGTCTGAAAACTGTTCATCAAGATGCCTCCACGAGTGTCGGGTACTGCCTTTGGACCCTTGCGATGTGCCGGGGGTTCGCAAAGGGTTTGGCAGCAGCGGTTTTTTGCGGCACTGTCGGTCTCACAACAACAGTAAGGAGGACTGAGGATGGCCGATATAGATGCCCGTTTGCGCGAAGACGTCCACTTGCTGGGCGAACTGTTGGGCAACACGATCCGCGAGCAGCGCGGTGCCGACTTTCTCGACACCATCGAGCGCATTCGCAAGGCCGCCAAGGCCGGCCGCCGTGGTTCAGCACAGGGTGCCGAACAGCTCACTGCCAGTGTCGCCAGTCTGGAGGAAGATGAGCTGCTGCCGATGGCGAGGGCTTTCAACCAGTTTCTCAACCTGGCCAATATCGCCGAGCAGTACCAGTTGTTGCGCCGCCGCGACGACAGCCAGGCTGCGCCGTTCGAAAGCACGGTATTGCCTGAATTGCTCGAACGCCTCACCCAGGCCGGGCACAGTAGCGAGGCGCTGGCCCGCCAGTTGGGCAAGCTGGACATCGAACTGGTCCTCACCGCCCACCCTACAGAGGTGGCGCGGCGCACCCTGATCCAGAAGTACGATGCGATTGCCGATCAACTGGCCGCGCTCGATCACCGCGACCTTAATAGTCAGGAATACGAACAGATTGTCACCCGCCTGCAGCGGCTGATCGCTGAGGCCTGGCACACCGAAGAAATCCGCCGTACCCGGCCCACGCCAGTGGATGAAGCCAAATGGGGCTTCGCAGTCATCGAGCATTCGTTGTGGCAAGCCATCCCCAGTTACCTGCGCAAGGCTGATCAGGCGCTGCACGCCGCCACCGGGTTTCGGCTGCCGCTGGACGCCGCGCCGATCCGCTTTGCGTCGTGGATGGGCGGCGACCGTGACGGTAACCCCAACGTCACCGCCAGTGTGACCCGGGAGGTGTTGCTGCTGGCGCGCTGGATGGCGGCCGATCTGTACCTGCGCGACGTCGACAGCCTGGCCGCCGACCTGTCGATGCAAGAGGCCAGCGCCGAACTGCGCGCCAGAGTCGGCGACAGCGCCGAACCCTACCGCGCCGAACTCAAACACTTGCGTGAGCGACTGCGGGCCACGCGCAATTGGGCGCATGCTTGCTTGAGTGTCCCCCAGCCCGCGCCAGAGGCGGTGCTGCATGACAACCGCGACCTGCTCGAACCCCTGCAACGGTGTTATCAGTCGCTGCATGACTGCGGCATGGGCGTGATTGCCGATGGCCCGCTGCTTGATTGCCTGCGTCGGGCGGTGACCTTCGGCTTGTTCCTGGTCAGGCTCGACGTGCGCCAGGACTCCAGCCGGCATAGCGCGGCGATGAGTGAGATCACTGATTACCTGGGGCTGGGCCGTTATGAAGACTGGAGCGAAGACGCCCGCATTGAATTTCTCACTCAGGAATTGAGCAGCCGGCGTCCGTTGTTGCCCGCCCATTTCAAGCCGGCTGCCGAGACCGCCGAGGTGTTGGCCACCTGCCGGGAAGTGGCGGCAGCGCCGGCTGCATCGCTGGGCTCCTATGTGATCTCCATGGCCGGTGCGGCTTCGGACGTGCTGGCGGTACAACTGCTACTCAAAGAGGCCGGCGTGCTGCGGCCAATGCGCGTGGTGCCGTTGTTCGAGACCCTGGCCGACCTGGATAACGCAGGACCTGTGCTCGAGCGGCTGCTGGGGCTGCCGGGTTACCGCGCACGCTTGCACGGCCCGCAGGAAGTGATGATCGGCTATTCCGATTCGGCCAAGGACGCCGGCACCACAGCGGCGGCCTGGGCGCAGTACCGGGCCCAGGAAACCCTGGTGAATATCTGCCGCGAACAACAGGTCGAGTTGCTGTTGTTCCATGGCCGCGGCGGTACGGTCGGACGTGGCGGCGGTCCGGCTCATGCGGCGATCCTGTCGCAACCGCCGGGCTCGGTGGCGGGGCGGTTCCGGACCACCGAACAGGGCGAAATGATCCGCTTCAAGTTTGGCCTGCCGGGCATCGCCGAGCAGAACCTCAATCTGTATCTGGCAGCGGTGCTGGAGGCGACGTTGTTGCCGCCACCACTGCCCGAGCCTGGTTGGCGGGCCCTGATGGATCGCCTGGCCGATGACGGCGTTAAGGCCTACCGCGCGGTGGTGCGGGAGCATCCTGAATTTGTCGAGTATTTCCGTCAGGCTACGCCGGAGCAGGAGTTGGGGCGCCTGCCATTGGGCAGCCGTCCGGCCAAGCGACGTGAAGGCGGGGTGGAGAGCTTGCGGGCGATCCCATGGATCTTCGCCTGGACCCAGACCCGCCTGATGCTGCCGGCCTGGCTGGGCTGGGAGGCGGCGCTGGGCAATGCACTGCAGCGCGGTGAAGGCGAGCTGCTGGCGCAGATGCGCGAGCACTGGCCGTTCTTCCGTACCCGGATCGACATGCTGGAAATGGTCCTGGCCAAGGCCGACAGTGATATCGCCCAGCTCTACGATGAGCGTCTGGTCGCTGCGCCACTGCAGCACCTTGGGGCGCATTTACGCGACCTATTGTCGCAGGCGTGCGCGGTGGTGCTGGGCCTGACCGGCCAGCAGCGGCTGCTGGCGCACAGCCCCGAGACGCTGGAATTCATCAGCCTGCGCAATACCTATCTGGACCCGTTGCACCTGTTGCAGGCCGAACTGCTGGCCCGCTCGCGCAACCGCGAAGCGCGTCTGGACAGCCCGCTGGAGCTGGCCCTGCTGGTTTCAGTGGCGGGTATTGCGGCCGGGCTGCGCAACACCGGTTAACGGATTGACCCGGGCTTGGCAGGTCAGTGGCGCGGCGTGCGCCGCTGGCACCGCCAGGCTATTTAGCCGACTACTGTAAGGCCTGGCGATGCGGCTGTGGCTGCGACCTTGGGCGGCTTGTGCGGCCAGAGTCGGCTGTGTATCTTGATCAACCTTTTGGCCTTTGGCCGTATTTGAGTTTTTCGATTGGCCCAAGAGGCGAATCCGACGATTGCATATAAAAATTTTGAGGAGCATGACGATGCGCGTGATTCTGCTGGGAGCTCCGGGCGCCGGAAAAGGTACTCAGGCAAAGTTCATCACTGAAAAGTTCGGCATTCCCCAGGTTTCGACCGGTGACATGCTGCGCGCTGCAGTCAAGGCTGGCACCGAGCTGGGCCTTAAAGCCAAGAGCGTCATGGACGCCGGCGGCCTGGTATCCGATGACCTGATCATCGGCTTGATCAAAGATCGTCTGGCTCAGCCAGACTGCGCCAATGGCGTGCTGTTCGACGGTTTCCCACGTACCATCGCCCAGGCCGAAGCCCTGGTCGAGGCTAACGTAGGCATCGACCATGTGGTTGAAATCGCCGTGGACGACGAAGAAATCGTCAAGCGTATTGCCGGGCGCCGCGTACACGAGGCCTCTGGCCGTGTTTACCACGTTGAGCACAACCCGCCGAAGGTCGAGGGTCAGGACGATGTGACCGGCGAGCCGCTGGTACAGCGCAAGGACGACACTGAAGAGACCGTGCGTCATCGCCTGTCGGTCTATCATTCGCAGACCAAGCCGCTGGTTGAGTTCTACAGCAAGCTGGGCGCCGAGAAGGGCACGCCCAAGTGCAGCCACATCCCGGGTGTTGGCAGTGTCGAGCAGATCACTGCCAAGGTGTTGGCAGCGCTGAGCTGATCCGCACCACCCGACAATGACAAATGGCCCGCTTGCGGGCCATTTGTCATTTATACTGCGCCACTTTTCATTTGCGACGGATACCTCGATGACCACCCTGCTGGCCCTGGACACTGCCACTGAAGCCTGCTCGGTCGCCTTGCTGCACGATGGCAAGGTGCTGAGCCACTATGAGGTGGCGCCACGTCTGCATGCCCAGAAGCTGTTGCCGATGATTCAGGACCTGCTTGCCCAGGCGGGCTTGCCCAAGTCGGCGGTGGACGCCATCGCCTTTGGCCGTGGCCCGGGTGCCTTCACCGGCGTGCGGATTGCCATTGGCGTGGTTCAGGGCCTGGCTTTTGCCCTGGATCGCCCGGTATTACCCGTTTCGAACCTCGCGGTGCTGGCCCAGCGCGCCTTGCGCGAACATGGCGCCAGCCAGGTCGCGGCGGCCATCGATGCGCGCATGGATGAAGTCTACTGGGGCTGCTACCGCGCCAGCGCCGGTGAAATGTGCCTGATCGGTGAGGAAGCCGTGCTGCCGCCCGAACAGGTCAGCCTGCCAGCCGACGCCAGCGGCGACTGGTTTGGCGCCGGCACCGGCTGGGGCTACGCCCCACGCCTGCCCGTGCAACTGAGTGGCTGCGACGCCGGCATGCTGCCCCATGCCGAAGACCTGCTCAGCCTCGCCACCTTCGCCTGGCAGCGCGGTGCCGCCATGCCAGCCGATCAAGCCCAACCGGTCTACCTGCGCGACAAGGTGGCGACGCCAAAAGGCGCTTGAAGAACAGGCGCTTTGGTTCCTTTGGTGTTTCAAAGGAACCCGCCCATCGGAGCAGAACCGGCAGTTCAGGCAACCGCGGCAATGACCTTTGGACAATGGCAAAGCCTTCGCGGCTAAAGCCGCTCCTACGCCGAAAGTAGGAGTCATCGCCCCGCGCAAGACCCCGAGCCTCTCAAGAAAACCCCGTCCCAGACGATACCCATTACGACTGAAAACGATATTGGCAGACACCGCCATTCATCATGAATGGCATCAATCGGCCATCTACCGCTCATCGCCTCAGTCTATGGAAATGCCCTGCGGCCCGAATAACGTGCAATTTGTGTGGTCTAGTTATCATTCGGATGTTTGCCAAAGCGCCTATCCGTGACGTTAAATTGCCACTACAGACGCCGAGTAATCATCGATGCGCATAGACGGTCCCTCACAACGCTCGTACCCCATCAAGCGCAAGCCCCGCAAAGGCCCTGCGACGATTGAGGGTGCCTTCGAGGAAGTCGACAGCGATATCGAACAACCTGCGCAGCCAGCCCGCAGTGCGCGTCGTGAGTCTGCTGACGTACACGTCCCCACCCCCAACGTTCCGGCACGTCCGCAAGACATGATCTTCCCGCGCTCCATGAGTTCGCGAGTGGCCACCGCCCTGGCCAGCTACCTGACCACCGCCAGCTTCGGCGATTGGGAAATGGAAGTGGCGGAGCTCGACCTGCACGTCTGACTGTGAACAATCTGCCTTATTTTCTCGGTTGCCCGTCCTGGGCTGATAACACCTGGCGCGAATTTTTCTACCCGGAAGATGCCCGCAGCACAGATTTTCTCGGCCTTTACTGCCAGGTCTTCAACACCGTTGAAGGCAACACCACGCTTTACGCCCGGCCTAACGCCGCTACGGTGCAGCGCTGGGCGCAGACCATGCCGGCGCACTTTCGCTTTACCGCCAAGTTTCATCGCGACATCAGCCATGAGGGCGATCTGCGCCTGCAGCTCGACGCGGCCCAGGCATT
Organism: Pseudomonas sp. LJDD11; assembly: GCF_024584215.1. Taxonomy (NCBI): domain Bacteria; kingdom Pseudomonadati; phylum Pseudomonadota; class Gammaproteobacteria; order Pseudomonadales; family Pseudomonadaceae; genus Pseudomonas; species Pseudomonas sp. LJDD11. The sequence continues at coordinate 10,966 of NZ_JANJFL010000007.1, read as the reverse complement.
TGTTGACATGCTGGCGCCGTTGGGTGAGCGGGTCACGCCGTTCTGGCTGCAGTTGCCGGCCAGCTTCGGCCCACAACGTCTCGCTGAACTGGCAATGTTCATCGCCGAGATCAAGGTGCCGTTGGCCGTTGAAGTCCGTAACCAGGCATTTTTTCTCAAGGGCGACGAAGAGCGTGCGCTCAACCGGCTGCTGCTCGATAACGGCATCGAGCGGATATGCCTGGATTCGCGGGCACTGTTCAGCTGCATCTCCAGCGATCCGGCCGTTCTGCACGCCCAGTCGAAAAAGCCCAAGGTCCCCGTGCGGCCTGCCGCGCTGACCCAGGCACCGCAGGTGCGGTTTATCGGTCGCCCGGAACTGGCTGCCAATGATCCATACATGGCGCCCTGGGTCGAGAAAGTCGCCGCCTGGATCGAAGAAGGGCGCACGCCTTACGTGTACCTGCATACCCCCGACAACCATCGTGCACCCGCCTTGGCGCAGCGCTTTCATGAGCAATTGATGGCGCGTTTGCCGGGCCTGGCGCCGCTGGTGCAGATTGATCGTGGGCCCGAGGTGGAGCAGTTGGGGCTTCTTTGAGGTCCATGAGGGTGAACCCATTGGTTTAAGAGTCCCACCATGCGCTTGGTTATCGTGGTATTGCTGTTGTGTGCCCTGGCCTCACTGGCGGTGTGGCGTAGCTGGGTTGAGGTGCCGCCGCGCTGGAACCCTTGGGCACCGCTGGACATTCGTGCCGAACCCAATCTGCTGACTTCATTCAAGCTCTGGCGCTTGCAGGATAATGCGCAGTTGTGCGATCAGGCATTGGCATCATCGACCCTGCGCTTCAGCCGCCAGGCTGACAGCCCGCCTTCGGCCAATTGCCCGTTGAGCAATACCCTGCGGATTCAGGGCGGCGAGGTGGCGCTCAGTAGCAGCTTTCTGGCCAGTTGCCCGCTGGCGGTGGCTTATGCGCTGTTCGAGCACCACAGCCTGCAGCCTGTTGCTCAAGCCACATTGGGCCAGCGGGTTGCGCGTATCGACCACTTGGGCAGCTTTGCCTGCCGCAACATCTACAACCGCAGCGAAGGCCGGCTCAGCCAGCACGCCAGCGCCAACGCGCTGGACATTGCCGGGTTTCGCCTGGCCAACGGCGAGCGCATCGACCTGCTGCGTGACTGGAACGACAGCGGCGCCAAGGGGCAGTTTCTGCGCAGCGTCCAGCAAGCGGCCTGTGAGCACTTCAACACGGTGCTGGGGCCTGACTACAACGCCGCGCATCGCAATCACTTTCACCTGGATATGGGTATGTGGCGGGTCTGCCGATAAGCCCGGGTTTGCCTGCGGGCAATGCCATACAAAGGCACTCGGGTAAAAAGTGAATCTGCTACCATGCGCGCCTGTCCTTGTTTACCCGCCAGTTGCCATGCTCTTTCTTATCGCCTACATCGCCAGCGTCGTATTGATCAACTTCGCTTTTTCGGCGGCTCCGCATCTGGACATCATCTGGTCATGCTGGGGCGGCCTGGTGTTTGTACTGCGCGACATGGTCCAGACCCGCTTTGGTCATGGCGCGATTATCGCCATGCTGGCCGCGCTGCTGTTGTCTTACATCACCAGCGATCCGACCATTGCCCTGGCCAGCGCCACGGCCTTTGCCGTCTCTGAACTGATCGACTGGCTGGTGTTCACCATTACCAAACGCCCGCTGCATGATCGCCTGTGGATCAGCTCGGCGCTGAGTATTCCGCTGGACACCTTTATCTTCTTCGGCATGATCGACGCACTCAGCGCACCGGTACTGATTACTGCCCTGGCCTCGAAATTCGCCGGGGTCACGGCGGTGTGGCTGATCATGGCCTGGCGGCAGCGTCGACACGCCTGTCCGGGATAACCCTGCATCGCACAGGGCTTCATGGTAAATTGCGCGCCTTTCTCCACCGTGGTTGCCCGTTTACTGGCGGGCTGCCCTCGACATCTGCTCTTCGAGGACCTGAGATGACTCAAATCGGAACTCCACTGTCGCCCACCGCGACCCGTGTTTTGCTGTGCGGCAGCGGCGAACTGGGTAAAGAAGTGGTCATCGAACTGCAACGCCTGGGTGTCGAAGTGATCGCTGTCGATCGCTACGCCAACGCTCCGGCCATGCAAGTTGCCCATCGCAGCCACGTGATCAACATGCTCGACGGCGCCGCCCTGCGCGCCGTGATCGAGGCCGAGAAGCCGCACTACATCGTGCCGGAAATCGAAGCCATCGCCACCGCGACCCTGGTGGAGCTGGAGGCCGAAGGCTTTACCGTGGTGCCGACCGCTCGCGCTGCGCAGTTGACCATGAACCGCGAAGGCATCCGCCGTCTGGCCGCTGAAGAGCTGGGCCTGCCGACTTCGCCGTACTTTTTTGCCGACACGTTCGAAGACTACAGCAAGGCTGTCGAAAGCCTGGGCTTCCCGTGTGTGGTCAAGCCGGTGATGAGTTCTTCGGGCAAAGGCCAGAGCCTGCTCAAGAGCACTGCCGACATCCAGAAAGCCTGGGACTACGCTCAGGAGGGCGGTCGCGCTGGCAAGGGCCGGGTGATCATTGAAGGCTTTATCGACTTCGATTATGAAATCACCCTGCTGACCGTGCGCCATGCTGGCGGTACCACGTTCTGTGCGCCGGTTGGCCATCGTCAGGAGAAGGGCGATTACCAGGAATCCTGGCAGCCGCAGGCAATGAGTCCGGTGGCGCTGGCCGAGTCCGAGCGTGTGGCCAAGGCGGTTACCGAGGCGTTGGGCGGTCGTGGCATGTTCGGCGTGGAGCTGTTCATCAAGGGGGATCAGGTGTGGTTCAGCGAAGTGTCGCCGCGCCCGCACGACACCGGTCTGGTGACCCTGATTTCCCAGGACCTGTCGCAGTTCGCCCTGCACGCCCGGGCCATTCTCGGCCTGCCAGTGCCACTGATTCGTCAGTTCGGTCCGTCGGCATCGTCGGTGATTCTGGTTGAAGGCCAGTCGACTCAGACTGCGTTCGCCAACCTCGGCGCAGCACTGGCTGAGCCTGACACCGCCCTGCGCCTGTTCGGCAAGCCAGAGGTCAACGGCCAGCGCCGCTTGGGCGTGGCCCTGGCGCGTGACGAGTCGATCGAAGCCGCCCGCGCCAAGGCCAACCGCGCCTCGCAGGCGGTTGACGTCAAGCTGTAACGGCAGATGCAAGCCGTAGGAGCCGCTTTAGCGGCGAATGGTCTTCGCCGCTAAAGCGGCTCCTGCGACATGTCCTACAGTTCTGTATCGCGGGTCTCTTTAAGGGCCAGTACGGCCAGGACACTGAGCAGGGCGGCGGCCGATACATAGCCGCCGACCCAGCTCAAACCGCCCATGGTCACCAGCTTCTGGGCAAAGAACGGTGCCATCGAGGCGCCGACGATGCCACCCAGGTTGTAGGCCGCCGAGGCTCCGGTGTAACGCACCTTGGTCGGAAACAGCTCGGGCAGCAGCGCGCCCATCGGCGCGAAGGTCACGCCCATCAAAAACAACTCGATGCTCAAAAACAGCGCCACGCTCCAGGTCGAACCGTGAGTCAGTAGCGGCTCCATGGCAAAGCCCGAAGCAATCGCCAGCACGCCACCGGTCAACAGCACCGGTTTACGGCCAAACCGGTCGCTGGCCCAGGCTGATATCGGCGTTGCCAGGGCCATGAACAGCACGGCAAAACACAGCAGGCCCAGAAAGGTCTCACGGGTGTAGCCCAGGGTCGAGACGCCGTAGCTCAGCGAAAATACAGTCGAGATGTAGAACAGTGCGTAGCACACCACCATCGCTGCAGCCCCGAGCAGCATGGGCTGCCAGTGTTTGCTGAAGGTTTCGACGATCGGCAGGCGCAGTTGTTCGTGCTTGGCCACGACCTTGGCGAACGCCGGGGTTTCTTCCAGTTTCAGGCGCACATACAGGCCGACAATCACCAGCGCTGCGCTGAGCAGAAACGGAATGCGCCAGCCCCATTCGCGAAACTGCTGGTCATCAAGGACCACGGCCAGGGTCAGAAACAGGCCGTTGGCGGCCAGAAAGCCAATGGAGGGGCCCAGTTGCGGAAACATGCCGAACCAGGCACGTTTGCCTTTGGGTGCGTTTTCGGTGGCCAGCAGCGCAGCGCCGCCCCATTCACCACCCAGTCCAAGGCCCTGGCCAAAGCGCAGCAGGCACAGCAGGATCGGTGCCCAAACGCCGATACTGGCATAACCGGGCAGCACGCCAATCAGGGTGGTGCAGACGCCCATCAGCAGCAGCGAAGCGACCAGTGTCGATTTGCGGCCGATCCGGTCACCAAAGTGGCCGAACAGCGCCGAGCCCAGTGGGCGGGCGAGAAACGCAATGCCGAAGCTCAGAAAAGCGCCGAGCATCTGCGCGGTGCCTGAGGTTTGCGGGAAGAACACCGGGCCGATCACCAGCGCAGCAGCGGTGGCGTATACATAAAAATCGTAGAACTCAATGGCGGTGCCGATAAAGCTGGCGGTGGCCACCCGCGTGGCAGAGTTGGCCGGCGGCGGTTGGGTGCTCTCGGTATCAGCGAGGGTCGTTGTGGTCATGCGGATTATCCCTGTCATGTCAGCTGCGGCGACCAAAGTGGCGGCAGGCATTCATTTGTTATAGGTGCGGGCAGCGCTGAGCTGGTCGGCCCGGTTGGGCGGCAAGGCAGGGGAATGGCCCGAGGGATGGTGAGCCAGGCCTGAGGGTATGCGGGTCGTTCAGGCTGTTGTTGGGCGGATCGTACCGCGTGCGGGTAGCACGTCGATCGGCCGGGCTGGATAAGCTGACCGATTATAGGAATGCTGCGGCTTTTGAAACAAGTGGTAACAGGCGCGGGCGCGCTCGGTCAGAGACGGGGGCGCAACGGTGCATGCCGCCACATCAGTACCCGGGTCACGCGGTTATCCTCGGTTTCGAGGATTTCCAGCCGGTAGGGACCAACCTTCAGGCAAACCGGGCCTTCGGGAATGGTTTCCAGCGCTTCGGTGACCAGGCCGTTAAGGGTCTTGGGGCCATCGGCAGGCAGATGCCAGCCCAGGCTCTTGTTCAGTTCGCGAATCGACGCCGCGCCGTCGACTGCCATCTGGCCGTCAGGCAGTTGAGTGATGTGCGGGTTATCCAGGTGCTCGTTTTCGAACTCGCCGACAATCTCTTCGAGAATATCTTCCAGGCTGATGATGCCCAGCACCTCGCCGTACTCATCAACCACCACGCCCAGGCGGCGTTGCTGCTTGTGAAAATTCAGCAACTGCAGCTGCAATGGCGTGCTTTCCGGGACGAAGTAAGGCTCGTAGCAGGCGCTCAGGAGGTGGTCCTTGGTCAGTTCGGCCTTGGGCAGCAGATGGCTGATCTGGCGGGTGTTGAGAACCCCCTGCACCTGATTGATGTCGTTGTGATAGACCGGCAGGCGGGTGTGGCGCGAGATGATCAGGTTCTCGATGATCTGGCCGATCGGTTCATCCAGATTGATCCGTCCACTTCGCTGCGCGGAATCAGGATGTCGTTGACCGTCATGCGGTCCAGGGCGCGAATGCCGGCCAGTACGCTGCTTGGGCTGCTGTCGGCTTGCGCTTGGTGCGCGTGGTATGGCTGCACCTGGTCATGCTGCAGCTCGCCGCCGGGGCCTGGGCGCCGGGCAAGCGGCTGTAGCAGCAGGCCCGCGGTACGCTCAAGCAGCCAGGCCAGTGGCTGCAGCAGGCGTAAAGGCCCGCGCAGCAGGCTGTTGACCAGTTTCAGGGTGGGCTGTGGATAGCGACTGGCCAGACGCCGCGGCAGGTATTCGGTGAGTAGTAGCAGCGCGGCTGAGCTGCCCAGCCAGGCCAGTAATGGCCCCTGATAAACCCAGTAACGCAAGCAGACCAGCAGCGTGATGACCACCAGCAGGGTCTTGAGCAGGGTATTGCCCAGTATCAGGCTGTGCAGATCGGCCTCGTTTCTGGCCCGCGGGCCTGCCAGGTAATACACCGCTTCGGCCGCCGTAAACAGTCCTGACCAGAGCGTCAGCAGGGCCAGCACACCGAGCAGGGGAGCGATGGGCAGACTATTCATGAGTGCGGCTCTTTAGATGGGTGTAGTCAGATATGCAGGATGAATTCGCGTACCAGCTTGCTGCCGAAGTAGGCCAGCATCAGCAGGCAGAAGCCGCCCAGTGTCCAGCGGATTGCCTTGTGGCCACGCCAGCCCAGCCGCGTGCGACCCCAGAGCAGGACCCCGAACACCACCCAGGCCAGGCAAGACAGCAGGGTCTTGTGGACCAGATGCTGGGCGAACAGATTCTCGACGAAGATCCAGCCTGAGATCAGCGACAGCGACAACAGGGTCCAGCCAGCCCACAAGAAGCCGAACAGCAGGCTTTCCATGGTTTGCAGTGGCGGAAAATTGCGAATCAGCCCGGACGGGTGTTTGTGCTTGAGCTGGTAGTCCTGCAAGAGCAGGAGCAGCGCCTGGAACACGGCGATCGTGAACATGCCGTACGACAATATCGACAGCAGTACATGGCTGAGGATGCCTGGCGACTCGACGATCGGTTGCGCCGTCCCGCTGGGCACGAACTGCGCGAGCAAGACGGTTATCATGCCGAGCGGAAACAGCAGCGCCAGCAGGTTTTCCACTGGAATGCGCACGGTCCCGAGCAGAATCAGGAAGATGACCGCGAGGGCGATGAGGCTGGCGGCGTTGAAAAAATCCAGGCCCAGGCCTGCCGGGCGAATCAGTTGCGAGCACAGGCCGATGGCATGGGCGATGATCGCCAGGGAGCCGAGCAGCCACAGCAGACGCTTGTCGGGTCTGGTGGCGCGGCGCAGGCGGATGCCTTGATAGACGGTCGCGGCGGCATACAGGCTGGCGGCGATGAGGCTGGGGAACAGGCTGGCTGGCAAAGGGAACATGATCCTGACGGGCGGGCCCTGAAAGGGGCTGAGTTTGGCATACCCCGGCTCTGCAAGAAAGTGCGAGGCGTTGTGAACGCCATTGGCCTTGATGCATGTCGTGTGGCTGGACGCTCTCTGTCCGTGTGCCGGACTCTCGGCTATAATCTGCGCCCTGTTCAGGCCGCCGACTCGCCGCGCGCCATTTATCTCCATTGCGGGCCGTGCCGCACCCATCAGGGGCGACCGGAGCCTTACTAGGAACGCGCATGTTTGAAAATCTAACGGAACGCCTTTCCCAGACGCTGCGCCATGTCACCGGCAAGGCCAAGCTGACCGAAGAGAACATCAAGGACACCTTGCGCGAAGTGCGCATGGCGTTGCTCGAAGCTGACGTCGCGCTGCCAGTGGTCAAGGACTTCGTCAACAATATCAAAGAGCGGGCGGTCGGCACTGAGGTGTCGCGCAGCCTGACGCCGGGCCAGGCGTTCGTGAAGATCGTCCAGGCCGAACTCGAAAGCATCATGGGGGCGGCCAACGAAGACCTGGCGCTCAATGCTGCGCCACCTGCCGTGGTGCTGATGGCCGGTCTGCAGGGTGCGGGCAAGACCACCACCGCCGGCAAGCTGGCCAAGTTCCTCAAAGAGCGCAAGAAGAAGAGCGTGATGGTGGTGTCGGCCGACATCTACCGTCCGGCAGCGATCAAGCAGCTCGAAACCCTGGCCAATGATCTGGGGGTCACCTTCTTCCCGTCCGATACCAGCCAGAAGCCGGTGGACATTGCCCAGGCGGCGATCCGCGAAGCAAAGCTCAAATTCATCGATGTGGTGATCGTCGACACCGCCGGCCGTCTGCATATCGATTCCGAGATGATGGCCGAGATCCAGGCGCTGCATGCAGCGGTCAAGCCGGTCGAAACCCTGTTCGTGGTCGACGCCATGACCGGTCAGGACGCGGCCAACACCGCCAAGGCCTTTGGTGATGCGCTGCCGTTGACCGGTGTGATCCTGACCAAGGTCGACGGCGACGCACGTGGTGGTGCTGCACTGTCGGTGCGCTCGATCACCGGCAAGCCGATCAAGTTCATCGGTATGGGCGAGAAAAGCGACGCCCTTGAGCCATTCCATCCGGATCGTATCGCTTCGCGGATCCTGGGCATGGGTGACGTGCTCAGCCTCATCGAGCAGGCCGAGCAGACGCTGGACCGCGAGAAGGCCGAGAAGCTCACCAAAAAGCTCAAGAAGGGCAAGGGCTTCGACCTCGAAGATTTCCGCGACCAATTGCAACAAATGAAAAACATGGGCGGCCTGGGCGGGCTGATGGACAAGCTGCCGAGCATCGGCGGCATGAACCTGTCGCAGATGGGCAACGCCCAGGGCGCGGCCGAGAAGCAGTTCAAGCAGATGGAAGCGATCATCAACTCGATGACGCCGGCCGAGCGCCGCGACCCTGACCTGATCAGCGGCTCGCGCAAGCGCCGCATCGCGCTGGGTTCCGGTACCCAGGTGCAGGACATCGGGCGGCTGATCAAGCAGCACAAGCAGATGCAGAAGATGATGAAGAAGTTCTCCACCAAAGGTGGCATGTCGAAAATGATGCGCGGTCTGGGCGGTATGTTCCCGGGCGGTGGCGGCATGCCCAAGATGTAACCAGACAACCGGGTGCGGCCCAGGCCGTGCCCGCTCGTCGTACAGGGGCTGACCCTGTGCGCCCCTCAATAAGGAGGGGATTTACCCGGTCGCCGCGGTGGCCGACCCATGCAGGTCTTTACGGCAGGCGCTCAGTCGTCGGAAAAAGTCGTTTGCAAATGTCCGTATATTCCTTGAGAATATGCGGCCTTTTGGGCACCCGTGCCCATTTGTGCAACAAAGATTTGCAGCACCGACTAAACAGGAACGATGTTCAATGCTAACCATTCGTCTTGCCCTTGGCGGCTCCAAAAAGCGCCCGTTCTACCACGTGACTGTCACTGACAGCCGCAACGCCCGTGACGGCTCTCACAAAGAGCAGATCGGTTTCTTCAACCCGATCGCTCGTGGTCAGGAAGTTCGCCTGTCCATCAACGAAGAACGCCTGAACTACTGGCTGAGCGTTGGCGCTCAGACTTCCGAGCGCGTTGCCCAGTTGATCAAAGAGAGCAACAAGACCAAGGCTGCGGCCTGAGTCTTATGAACGCGACGCCTGCATCTGCCGACGATCTGATCGTCATTGGCAAGATTTTCTCGGTTCATGGCGTTCGCGGCGAAGTGAAGGTGTACTCCTTCACGGATCCGATTGACAACCTGCTGGACTACAAGACCTGGACGCTGCGGCGCGAAGGCCGTGTGGAAAAACAGGTCGAGCTGGTCAGTGGACGCTTGCAGAGCAAGTTTCTGGTCACAAAGCTCAAAGGCCTCGATGATCGTGATGAAGCCCAGCTTCTGGCCGGTTGCGAAGTCTGTGTGCCGCGTAGCCTGTTCCCTGATCTGGATGATGGCGAGTACTACTGGTATCAACTGGAAGGACTCAAGGTTATCGACACGCTCGGGCAATTGCTCGGCAAGATCGATCACCTGCTTGAAACCGGCTCGAACGATGTAATGGTGGTAAAGCCCTGCGCGGGTAGCCTGGATGATCGCGAACGCCTGTTGCCCTATACGGAGCATTGCGTGTTGGCTGTCGACCTGGAAGCCGGCGAGATGAAGGTGGATTGGGATGCGGATTTCTAAGTGCCATGGCTAGCCTGCGCATAGACGTTATCACGCTGTTTCCCGAGATGTTTTCCGCCATCAGCGAATACGGCATAACCAGCCGTGCGGTGAAACAGGAGCTGTTGCAGCTGACCTGTTGGAATCCGCGGGACTACACCACGGATCGCCATCACACTGTGGACGATCGCCCCTTCGGAGGCGGCCCCGGCATGGTGATGAAGATCAAGCCTCTGGAAGATGCGCTGGCCGAGGCCAGGCTGGCAGCCGGAGACAAGGCAAAGGTGATTTACCTTTCGCCGCAAGGCCGCAGGCTGAGTCAGCCAGCGGTGCGCGAACTGGCGCAAGAGAGTGCTCTCATTCTCATCGCCGGTCGTTATGAAGGCATCGATGAGCGTTTCATTGAAGCGCACGTGGATGAAGAGTGGTCGATTGGCGACTATGTCCTGTCTGGCGGTGAGCTGCCGGCGATGGTACTGATCGATGCGGTTACACGACTGCTGCCTGGAGCTTTAGGGCATGTAGACTCCGCGGAGGAAGACTCCTTCACGGACGGTCTGCTTGATTGCCCGCACTACACCCGACCTGAGGTGTATGCGGATCAGCGTGTTCCCGACGTATTGCTAAGTGGCAATCATGCACATATCCGGCGTTGGCGTTTGAAGCAGTCCCTTGGGCGGACCTTTGAGCGACGCGCTGATCTTCTGGAAAGTCGCTCACTTTCTGGAGAAGAGCAGAAGCTGCTGACGGAATACATCCGTGAGCGGGACGATAGTAAACGTATCGATGGCTGATCCGGGAGGATCACCCTTAGGAGCACAAGCATGACCAACAAAATCATTCTGGCCCTCGAAGCCGAGCAGATGCAGAAAGAAATCCCGGCCTTCGCCCCGGGCGACACTGTTGTCGTTCAGGTGAAAGTGAAGGAAGGCGATCGTAGCCGTCTGCAGGCGTTCGAAGGCGTTGTCATCGCCAAGCGTAACCGCGGCGTGAACAGTGCTTTCACTGTTCGCAAGATCTCCAGCGGCGTTGGCGTTGAGCGTACTTTCCAGACCTACAGCCCGCAAATCGACAGCCTGGCTGTCAAGCGTCGCGGCGACGTTCGCAAGGCCAAGCTGTACTACCTGCGCGACCTGTCCGGTAAAGCAGCACGCATCAAGGAAAAACTGTCCTGATACAGTTTTTCGATGCATGAAAAAAGCAGCCTTCGGGCTGCTTTTTTTTCGTCTGCTGTACGGTGGCAGCGACCTGGGTCGCGAAGCTTTTTTCTGAGCTGGAGTCTGCGAGTTCGTTGACATCCTCCCCGGCCTGAAGGCCGGAGATTCCTGCGGCGCTCAGGCGCGGCATCGAGCTGCCCCTGAGTCGCTTCGGTGGGTTCCTGCTGCTGGCGCCATGACCTCTGCGCTCACTTCACAGGCTAACCGGGCGTG